>JAPLUF010000227.1 GCA_026397755.1 Verrucomicrobiota bacterium | reverse complement strand
TCGAGCGCCTGCTGCGACTGTCGCCACGCGAAGTCCAGGGAACCGCGGCCGGTGACTGGATTTACCGGGCCACCTGGGACACCTACGCCTTTCAGACTCTCTTCACTCACGGCATTTTCACCGGCCTGACCGCGGGCGCCGGTGTGATCGCCATGACGGTGGTGATGGCACGCATCCACCTGCCACTGACGGCCGTGGCGCTGGCCACCGTGCCCCCACTGCTCCTCGTCATGCGGGTGTTCGGTCCTCGCCTCCAACGGGCGGCTGCACAAGCCCAGACGGCCGATGCCGGGATCGCCACTGCCGTCCAACAAGGGGTGGCCAACCTGTCCCTGATTCAGGCGTTCACCCGCGAATCTACCCTGACGGCCGCCTTCGACCAACAGGCCGGTGAAGCCTTCCGTGCCCGACGGCACCAGCATCGTTCCGAGGTCGTGTATTTGGCCGCGGTCGCTGCAATCCTGGCTGCCGGCACCGCCGGAATCGTGGCCCTCGGATCCCGGGAGGTCACCGCCGGACGCCTCACACTCGGCGAGTTGCTGGTGTTTTTGGCTTATTTGGCGCAGCTCTATGAGCCCTTGAACCAATTGTCGCACCTCGGCGGCACCCTCTCCACGGCCCAGGCCAGTGCCCAACGGGTGCTCGAATGGCTCGACACGCCGGACCACTCCGCCAGCGGCACCACGCCAGCGCCCCGCCCCGCCACCGGAGTGGACCTGGAGTTCACTGGCGTGGGCTTCGCCTACGATGCCAGCAGACCAGTGCTCCAAGGACTCCATCTCCGCCTAAAGCCCGGGGAGATCGTCGCCATCGTCGGACCCAGCGGTGCAGGCAAGACCACCTTGCTGCAATTAATCCCCCGATTCCTGGAACCCGCCTCGGGGATGGTCCGCTGGTGCGGCCTCGACCTCAAAAGCCTGGATCGGGAAAGCCTCCGCCAGCAGGTGTCGTGGGTCTTGCAGGAACCCCTACTTCTGTCCGCGACGGTCGCCGAAAACATCGGATTTGGCCGCGACGGGGCCACTCGCGCCGAAATTGAGGCCGCGGCCCACGCCGCCCAGGCCCATGCGTTCATCCTGCGGTTGCCGCAGGGATATGATACGCGTGTCGGTGACGGAGCCGCTCGGTTGAGCGTCGGCGAAAAACAGCGCATTCACCTAGCCCGGGCCTTCCTCAAAGATGCCCCAGTGCTCCTCCTCGATGAACCCACCAGCGCCCTCGATGGCGAGAGCGAGTTGGCCGTGATGGCGGCCGTGCAGCGCCTCACCCAGGGCCGCACGACACTCATGGTCGCTCACCGTCCCGAAACCCTTCACATCGCCCACCGCATCGTGCGCTTAGAAGGCGGAGCACTCATCGAAGAACCCACCGGCGGACTTCGGTGATTAGCTCTGAAAAACCCACATCGCCGATCGGACTCGGACTCGGACTCGGACTCGGACTCGGACTCCGGCTCGGGCTCGGGCTCGCCCCTCCGATCACCGCTGTACCACGAATCCGGCCTCAGCCCAGTCGGCGAAATCCTCGCGAGATCCGTTGCCGGCATCCATGGCCACCAAACTCAATCGTCGGGCCCCAGCTGGGATGGGCACATCGAAGTGCCAGGCGGCAGTCTTCACCCGCATCACCGGACTGACCGCGGCCTCCTTGCCGTCAATCAGCACCTTGAACACCACGCTCGGAAACTGGGCCAGATTAGACCCATTGCTCACCTCCACCAGATTCTCGTCAGCCCCGGCCAAGGCCACGAAGCGCCGGAACTCCGGCTTCAGCGCATACTCCACGGCACACGGTGCATGCACGCCGAGGCCGCGGGTGTAGATGGTGCGATTGACCCGCAGCGGACCACCCAAATTAGATCGATCGGTCTGAGGTGGCCGAGTGTTGGCCGAGTAGCGTACATCGCCCCCGTATGTGTGCCCGAATCCCACGCTGCGGGTGGGCTTGAGGGTCGACAACAGCACATCGGGTTGCGGCGGCAGAGGCCCATTCTTGGCAAACGAACCCTCCGATTCGAGGCACACTGCGCGGCCATGCTGAAACGCACCGACACGCAGGCGGGTCGTCTCCGATACGGCCAACGGGTGGGTGTACTTCATCGACTTGGGCGTGGGGGCAGAGCCATCCAGCGTGTAGCGAATGTCCGCTCCGGGCTGCAGCGGTGCCGACAAGGTCACGGTAATGGGCTTCTCGAAGAGGTGGGGCCGCAGGTGGGTACCCCAAGGCGTGATCCGAACCGGATCCACCACCCAGTCCTTGCGCCAGCGGCCGAGCCGCGACAGTTCCTCCTGGAAATGGATCGTCGGAGCCAGGTGCTTCTCGAAATGAGCCACCACCTGCTCGGTGTTGAGGTCGGGTGTGAAATTGCGGGCCGGATCGTAGCCGGGGTGCGCATCGGTCATGTCGCGGGCCAGCACACACTGGAGACCGGCCGACTTCATCGCGCGCAGGCCCATGGGCTTGCCCAACAGGCAGACCTGGGTGTGGAACCCGACATAAATGAGATGGGTCAGGCCGTACTTTTGGCACAACGCGTACACCTCGGCCTGCGTGTCGGGCATCCAATCGTCGCGGCCAATGACTAGGTCCGGGTGCATCCCATCCCAACCGAAATTACCACCACAGCGTTCGGCCCCACAGGCACAACCTCCGGCATCGGGTACTGGCGGGCAGGTGACATTCACGACGGCCGGTACCGTTATTTTCGGCAGGTTGAACACCGCCTCGCGTTGCGGATATCCGACATAATTGTCCACCACATCGCTCGGGCAAAGGAAGACGGGCATTCCCATATCGCGGGCCGCGGCCAGAGCCTTATTAATGCGCGGTACGAAGGCATCCACCCGCATGGTGGCCGTCTTGCACCAGTGGTAATTCCAAATATCCACCGCCACCACGCCGATGCGCGACGAATCCACCTGCTCGTGGGTGACGACGATTTTGCCCGTCTGGGGGTCGCGGGTTTGGAGGCTCCAGCGAACGGGCACCGCGGAGATCCGCGGCAGGAATCCCAAACACAAGAGGAGGGCGAACCACGGTCGGGTAAAGGTGTTCATGGAAGCAGAGGGGACTGCCGGTCATACAACCGTCAATCGGCCGCCCTCGCAAGCCACTCCTCACGGATCCCGCAAGATCGGCGGGGTGGTTTTTCGGAGATCCCGAATGATTTGTAATGAGGTCACCAGCGACCACAACCAAGCCCCGCCAAACAAGGCTCCGCCCAGAATCAACGCTTGCGCCGGGGGCCAGACAACCGAGTCGCCAGACTGGAGGCTGCCCCATGCCCCTCGGACCAACTCCCAAAACCAGAACAGGATCGCGATGAAGCCTGAAACGGACAAACCCATCTGCAAAAGGCCCACCCCTCGATGACCCGCCAAGTAAGACCCCAGCCCGGGCGTGGCTCCCAGGTTGATCGCCAACGCCGTCCAACCCATCGATCGACTACGAGGCTTTTCGGCCATGGATGACCGTCTCATAGGCATACATCGTCGCCAAGATCGAGATGGGCACCGTCACCAGCAATCCCACCAGACAACACAACGTGCCGAAGAAGTTTAAAATCGATATCACCACCAACAGAGCCAGGCACGACCACCAGTGCCGACTCACCTGCCGCCAACTCCGCTTCATGGCTGTCCAGAAGTCCACGCGTTGATCCAGGATCATTGGCAACGAGAACATCCAATTGACCGCCAGGAAAACGGTGACCGGAAGGCCGAGGAGAATCAGCCCCAACCCCGGTACCAACGCTGCAAAAGCCGGCCAACTGGCCGAGCCCTTCGCCAAGCCCATGATGACGGTCAGTCCCACACTTAAGAACAGGACGATGAATCCCGCCAACAAGGGCAATGACGCCAAAATTGCCTGCACCCACTGTGCCAGGAACAAATTACCAAACATCCTCCGGAACCCATCGAACAGGGATCCCAAAGGAGGCGTCTCTCCACGTATCACCCTCAGATAAACGACATAGAGACCGGCCATGAGCGGCGCTCCAATGACAAAACTACACAGGCTGAAAAGCACTCCGATGTAAGGCAGAGCTCCTAAAATTCCCAAACCGAAGAGGATGAGCACGTACATCATCGTGGGCCCAAAGAGGGTTGAGAACTGCTGTTGGAGCAGCCTCCAAGCGGACGTCAGGCAGGCGACGACATCCAAGTCGTAATCCCCGTCATAATCCCCTTCGAAATCAGACGGAATAGAACGCGCTTCCGTCGAAGACACGGGCGGCGATGAAGGCAGGACCGGCGGTTGGAGCAACACCACCAATTCGGTCACCTCGCGCAAGAAGCGCCAGACGCCGTCGTCACCCTGAACGCGGGTCTCGCCGTTGACGCGCTTTTCGGCGATCCACTGCCGCAACTGTTCGGCCGAGACCGGACCGTACTCATTGCCGTCGCTGCCTAAAATTCGATACATGGTATGGATTTAGAAGTGAGCTGAATCAGTGAAACATAAAACAATGAAACCTGATCCAACCGCACAAGGTTGAAATGAAGACCACTTTGGAATTTATCAATCCGGGCCTCGGGCATCGATTGGAAAAGTCCGGAAACAATTCCACCTCGAGACCTCAGATTCGAATCACGATTCGACAGGGACCTCAACGTAGCGTTGAGTGATGCATATTTATGCGAAGCGCACGCGCCATTCCGTTGCTCTGCCTGCTGGGCGTCGTTGTGTCGTTGGCCGCGGACACCCCGGTGGACTTCAATCGCGAGGTGCGCCCAATCCTCTCCGACCGTTGCTTCGCTTGCCACGGTCCCGACGCCGCTAAGGGCCGCAAGGCCGGCCTGCGCCTCGACGAATACGCCGGCGCGACAACAAAACTGAAAAGTGGCAACACCGCGGTCGTGCCGGGCGACGTAGAAAAGAGCGCGCTGGTGCAACGGATCCTCAGCGAGGATGAGGAGGACGTGATGCCACCGCCGGAGCTGCACCGGCCCCTGTCTCAGGCGGAGAAGGAAATCCTGATCCGATGGGTGAAGCAGGGAGCAAGGTACGACCCTCACTGGGCGTTCGTCAGCCCACGGGCCCACCCGGTGCCGAACGTGTCCGACCCATCTTGGCCCAAGGACTCGCTCGACGCGTTCATCGCGCACGCCGCTTCCCAGAAAGGCCTCAGACCTTCCCCTCCTGCCGACCGCGCCACGCTCCTACGCCGCGCTTCGTACGCACTGACTGGCTTGCCACCGACGACCGCCGAGACCGACGCCTTCGTGGCAGACACCTCCGCCAACGCCTATGAGCAGAGGGTCGACACCCTGCTGGCCTCGCCGCGCTTCGGCGAACACCTGGCGGTGGCTTGGCTCGACCTTTCGCGCTATGCCGACACCTGGGGCTACACGGGCGACATGGCCATGTTTGCCTGGCCCTGGCGCGATTGGGTGCTGAAGGCGTTGAACGACAACAAGCCCTACGATCAGTTCCTGACCGAACAGATCGCTGGCGATCTGCTGCCTCATCCTACCCAAGACCAACGCGTGGCCACGGCCTACAACCGGATCCACCGGATGACCTTCGAAGGGGGATCCACTACAACCGGATCCACCGTATGACCTTCGAAGGCGGATCCATCGCTGAGGAATTCCGGCAAGACGGCATCAATGACCGCGTGATGACCGCCGGCTACGGATTCATGGGGCTGACCCTGGAGTGCTCACGCTGCCACGACCATAAATACGACCCGATCTCGCAGAAGGACTACTTCTCGATGGCGGCAATGTTCGGCGACCTGAACGAGAACGGGCTGCTGTCCATGCATGGCGAAGTGCCACCCCCGTTTGTTCGTCTGTTCAAGTCCGACGAGGATCGTCGCAAGGAAACTGATCTGAGCGCAGCCGTCACGGCCGCAGAGCACGCCTTGGCTGCAGTACCGCCTGCATCTCCGTCGCTGGTCGCCGCCGTAGCCGTGCCCGCGCCCGCGGCGCACTTCCCGCTCGAAGCCTTCACGAAGACGGGCGTCGACGCCGCGCTCACCAACACCAAGCCTGCCAAGTTCGAGCGTCGCGAATCGCCGGAAGACCTCCAACTCGTCCCCGGCGTCCAGGGCCAGGCGGTGAAGTTCAACGGCGATGCGGGCTTCATCCTACCGGACTTCAAGCAACTAGGGCGCTTTGATGCATTCACGTTCTCGAGCTTCCTCCGCCTCGGTGAAAAGAACGTCCGTGGGACCATCCTTCACTCGACCGGTTTCTACACGGGCGATGGCGACGCGACCGGCGTCGAACTGCTGGTGAACCAGGGGAAGCTCCGCTGGAGCATGATCCACCTTTGGCCCAACAGCGCCGCCTCCATCGAGACGGTTGAGGAGCTTCCGGTGAGCCAATGGCATCGAGTGACGGTCACCTACGATGGTTCCTCCAAAGCGGCTGGGTTGCACGTGTACCTCGATGGACGCGAGGTGAAGACGGTGGTCGTGCGCGACACACTCCATGCCAAGCCGCGAGACAATGCCCTGGAGATCGGATCCCGTTCCCGCGACGCAGGCTTCCGCAACGGCTCGCTCGACGAGGTCCAACT
>JAPLUF010000372.1 GCA_026397755.1 Verrucomicrobiota bacterium | reverse complement strand
GGAGTTGGTGCGCCTCCAGACCCGTCACGATGAAATGGCCGCGGAGCACAATGAGGTGATGCGCGGCCGCCTGCGAATGCAGGTGGGCCTCTACTTGCGCGAGATCGCCAAGGGGGTTCCGGAGCAGGATGTCTCTACGGAGTTCCTGTCCTACCGTACCGATGATATCCGCCCGTTGATCTTTAATCATTGGCGCGATTACCTCGCTGGAATGCCCGACACCGATCCCGTGTTCGGGCCCTGGGTGCGTTTGGCCCGGCTGCCGGCCGACGGATTTCAGGGGGCGTGCACGAATTTGGTGAACGCGCTCCACAAGGAGAACGGAGACCCCGCCGCCATCAAGGACTTGCACAAACTCCCCGCTGAAGCCCCGCGATGGAATCCCCGGGTTTTGGAAGCGATGGGGCGGAAGCCTCGCAAATCCCTCGCCGAGGTCGCGGATGCTTATGGGGAGGTTTTTGCTGCCGTGCATCAGGCGTGGTTGAAGGCGCTCATGACGGCGTCTGCCGAAGCTGCAACCGGGGCGGAAATCACTCCGGACGAAGACCCTCGGCAACTCGAAATTAACAGCCCGGTCCAGCGGCAATTGCGTCGTCATCTTTACGGGGGGAACACTCCGACCGCGGTGACGGAGGCGGTCGCCTTGAAACTTTTGAATCGCACCGTCAATGACACCCTGGGAGGACGCCGAGGGAGCATTCACGAGTTGCATCTGAACGCGGCAGGATCTCCGGCCCGCGCCATGGTTCTCACCGAGTCTCCGGCCCCCGCGGCCTTCCATGTGCTGAAGCGGGGCAACCCATTGGCCCGGGGCGAGGTGGTGAACCCGCAATTCTTGTCCGTGCTCAGCCGATCGGGTGCGGAACCGTTTCCTGAGAGCTCCCGCCGGCTGGGTTTGGCTCGCGCCGTGGTTTCATCCGACAATCCCCTCACACGCCGGGTCTTGGTGAACTGGGTCTGGCAGCATCATTTCGGCCAAGGTCTAGTCCGGACGCCCGACGACTGGGGCACGCGAGGCAACCGTCCGACCCATCCAGAGTTGCTCGATCATCTGTCGTTCGCCTTCGCGGCGGATGGCGGATCTATTAAGCGGTTGCACCGCCGCATCCTGCTCTCGGCCGTCTATGCGCAAGGGGCGGTGGAGAACGAGAAGGCGAGGAATGTGGATCCAGACAACCAGCTTTGGTGGCGGATGCCGACTCGCCGACTGGAAATGGAAGCAATGCTCGACTCCATGCTGTGGGCATCCGGTGAACTCGACCTGACCATTGGCGGTAAGCCATTCGATCGTCAGGCTCAAGCCGGAGTGCTGCGCCGCAGCGTCTACGCCTTTGTGAACCGGGATATCGTGTCAAACTTGTCGAGCACCTTCGACGCGGCCAACCCGAGCTCATGCACCGCCCGTCGACCGGACACCACGGTTCCCCAGCAGGCCCTGTTCGCACTGAATTCGGAGTTCGTCCAAGATCGAGCCAAAGCCCTCGCTGCGCTGGCTGGTAAGGCTGCGGGCCGGGATGACGTCCTGCGCGCCCGGGAACTTTACCACCGCGTGTTTGCCCGCGAACCCCGACCTGCAGAGCTAGATCGTATCCTGCGTTTTGTGCGGACTGGCGACGAAACGGCTCAGGCCGCGGCGTGGCAGCAGGCGGCGCATTCGTTGCTCGCCTCCAATGAGTTTTCATTCGTGGACTGAACTGAACCCCATGAACCCCTTGCTTCCTCATTCACGGCGCAACTTCCTGACGCGTTGCGGCATGGGCTTCGGCTCTCTGGCTCTCGCAGATTTGGTCTGCCAGCCGGCCTTGGCTGGAGACATGCCCCTTGTCCCGCATTTCGCCCCCACCGCCCGGCGGGTCATCCATGTCTTTCTCAATGGCGGCATGTCGCAGGTAGACACGTTTGATCCCAAGCCTGAGCTCACGCGTCGGGCGGGCCAGATGCTGCCCTATGAAAACCTCCAGACGGAGCGGAAGACGGGAGTTGCCCTTCCATCGCCATTCACCTTCCGGCAACACGGTCAGAGCGGGATCCCGATCAGCGATCTCTTTCCTCACCTTTCCCAATGTGCCGACGAACTGGCGGTCATCCGGTCGATGCATGTCGAGCTGCCCAGCCACGAGCTGTCGCTCATGCTCATGAACACCGGAGATCAGCGGCTGGTGCGTCCGAGTTTTGGCTCGTGGTTGACGTGGGGCATGGGATCCGAGAACCAGAATTTACCGGCCTTCGTCGCCTTGTGCCCAGGTGGGATGCCCGTGGGAGGGGCCGCCAATTGGCGTTCGGCTTTCCTGCCGGGTTCCTATCAGGGAACGCACGTCGACACCTCGCAAGCCGATCCGCGGAAGTTGATCGACCACATCCGCAACGCACGCCTCGGACCTCTAGATCAGCAGCGGCAGTTCGACTTGTTGCGGGAACTCAACGCCGATCATTTGGCATCTCGGCCTGGCGAGGCAGCCCTCGAGTCGCGGATTCGATCCTTCGAGCTGGCCTACCGCATGCAAATGGAGGCGACCGATGCCTTTGATGTGGATCAGGAACCCGCGCACATCCGGAAGGCTTACGGCGAAGGACCGCAGAATCGGCAGCTACTCATCGCCCGCCGCCTCGTCGAACGCGGGGTGCGATTTGTGCAGACCTGGCACGGCAACATGCAGCCGTGGGACAGTCATTCGAACATCCGCGAAGAACATCGCAAGGTTGCCAACGAATGCGATCAAGGCCTCGGGGCATTGATCATGGATTTGAAGCAGCGGGGTATGCTGGAGAGCACCCTCATCTTGTGCAGCGGAGAGTTCGGAAGAACGCCGTCGGTGGAGATGGGTCAAAACGGATCGGGAGCCGCGCAGGGCAGGGACCACAACCATTGGGGGTTTTCCCTCTGGATGGCGGGCGGCGGGATCAAGGGTGGAACCATCCATGGAGCGACCGACGACTTCGGGTTCCGGGCCGTCGAGAATCCGGTCTCGGTTCACGACTTGCATGCGACGATGCTGAAGCTCTTGGGTTTCGACCATGAACGCCTCACCTTCCGTCATGCCGGTCGCGATTTCCGGCTGACCGACGTCTTCGGCAACGTGGTCCGCGAGGTCATCGCCGCGGGTTAGGGGATCGGGGTCAGGGGAACGATTTACGATTTTGGATGCACCATTCCCTTTGCCCAGAACTCGATAAAGGACTCCGCAGCCTGAACGGGCTCTTGCCTCGGCGTTGAGCGACAGTAACTGACACTCGACTGAGTCAAATTCGGAAATCGTTCCCTGACCCCGTTTCCCCGTTCCCGATCAGGCCGCTTTCTCAGAGAAACGATCGAAGCGGTTCGAGAGAATAAAAAAGGTAGGAGCCCACAGTCCAACGAAGATGCCAAATCGTTCACCGTGCGCCTGCGTGTCGATCGCTTGACCACCTGTGATACCAACTAACCTAATTGACCGGTATAATGTTTCCGGAGGAAGCGTTTGCTTGAAGCAGGAGCCAGTCTGGGATGAGGGAACGGACGCGGCGGGGATC
>JAPLUF010000019.1 GCA_026397755.1 Verrucomicrobiota bacterium | reverse complement strand
CCGAGATCTAAGCCGCTTGATGAATCACCCAGCGAGCGGCGGGATCGGTCCGGAGCGAGCATTGGAAGCGATCCACAAAAAACCCTGCGCGCAGCGCAATGGCTGATCCTCCCCGAGTTTCCCTGCGAGCGCAGGATCGATCCCGCGGCACCCCACCCAACGCCCCACCCAACGGCCAACCCCTCAACCCGTCACCTGAAGCGACGCCCCCCCGTTGACCAAGTACAGCGCCGCCATGCGCACCGCCAACCCATTGGTTACCTGCTCCAAAATCACCGACTGAGGCCCATCCGCGATACTGCTCGCAATCTCCACCCCCCGATTGATCGGCCCAGGATGCATGATCAACGCATCCGGCTTCACCTTGGCCATTCGATCCGTGTTCAGCCCGAACAACGCCGCATACTCACCCGTACTCGGAAACATCGACGCCTTCTGCCGCTCATGCTGGATGCGCAGCAAATTGATCACATCAGCGTCCCGAAGCGCCTCATCGATATTCCACGTCACCCGAACATTCGGAGCAAACGACTCAAACAACTTCGGTACCAACGTCGGCGGACCACACAAAGTCACGTTCGCACCCAACTTGGTCAGCGCCCAAATATTCGACCGGGCCACCCGACTGTAGAGGATATCCCCCAGAATCGTCACATTCAGCCCATCAATCCGCCCCTTCTTTTCCCGGATCGTAAAAATATCCAAAAGCCCCTGAGTCGGATGCTCATGAGCACCGTCCCCCGCATTCAAAACATGGGCACCCAAGAATCGCGCCAAAAAGTGAGGCGCCCCACTCGCCCCATGCCGCAAAATGATGATGTCGGCATTCAGGGCCTCCAAGTTCCGGGCCGTATCCTTGAGTGTCTCCCCCTTCCTCAGAGAACTGGCCTCCGCCGAAAAATTAATCACATCAGCGCTCAAGCGCAGCGCAGCCAATTCAAAACTAATGCGCGTACGCGTGCTGGGCTCGACGAACAAGTTCACCACCGTCTTACCACGCAGCGCCGGCACCTTCTTAATGGAACGTTGCCCCACCGCCTTGAACTCACGAGCCGTATCCAGCAAGTGGATGATTTCCTCAGCGGAAAGGCTCTGAAGGTCGAGCAAGTGTTTACGGTTCCAGATCATGAAGCAGGTTGGACAGTCGAAGATGCCAAAGTGTCGCGCACAAAAACACCGTCTTCGTCGCCCCCAGTGGAGCAACGAACCAGCACGGACTGCCGCAATGAAGTAGCCACTTCCTTGCCCACGACATCCGGACGGATCGGGAGCTGTCGATGCCCCCGATCAATCACCACGGCCAACTGCACGCGACTCGGACGCCCAAACTCAAGAAGCGCATCCATCGCCGCACGCACCGTTCGCCCAGTAAAGAAGACATCATCCACCAACACCACCGTCTTGCCCTGGATATCGCCCGGGATCTCGGTCGGATGCACCGCCGGCGCCGTCCGTTGGTTGAGATCGTCGCGGTAGAAGGTCACATCAATCGTGCCGCACGGGACAGTTCGCCCAAACACCTGAGCCAATTCAGCGGCTAATCGAAGAGCCACCGGAACCCCGCCCCGTTGGATCCCCACCAGCACCAACGATCCAGCATCCGGATTGGCCTCGGCAATCTCATGGGCCATGCGCGCCAGCATACGCTGAAGGGCTGCCGAATCGAGAAGCTTGGAATTCATGATCCGAAAAGAAAACCAGACCCGGCCCACCCACCGCTCCTCAGCGGCTTGCAGACACAGGCGAGCAATTCAGGTGAGGGTTTCCGAAGTCCGAGAGCGTCGCCAACTCGCACGGTGCTTGGTGATCCAATCCACCAAGGCCGCCTCGAACCCAATATCGTAACCCACTTTCTCCGACTCAATCCACTTGTGCTTCAGGATTTCATCCTTCTCGGCAAGAAACTCCCGGTACAGCGACGAACGCTGAAGGATGCCCGGTTCCAGGCCAGACGAGGGTAAGGAGTGCGTCATGTTACGGATTGGTGACCTAACGCCGAAACCGTACTGAGGATCGGCGGCCTGTAAAACGGTTTTCCTCCTGCTTTTCACCTCCGCCTCGACTACGGTCGTCGCGTTGAAACGGATCCTTACTTTGATCGGCCTCTTGGCCAGCCTTTGGACGGGCTGCTCCTCGGCAAAAAACCCGGTTGGCTCCACCACCCAAACCCAGCCCCTCTCGGTGGCCCAATCCTGGACCCTCACCCCGCCCGGCGGGCGTTTTGACGCATCGGCCCTCGTCCGCTTGCCCGACGGTCGGATGCTCACGGTCAACGACAAAGAAACCGGACTCTTCGAAATCCAGTTCCCCAGCTCCGGCACCGAGGCCGTGCTCATTCCCTACGCAGGCCTATCCCCTTCCCTGTTTGAACCCCTGACACCCGGTCGGGACTTACCATGGGATGTTGAAGGGATCGGCATCGACAGCACCGGAGCCCTCTATCTGAGCGAAGAACATTCGCGCTGGATCCTCAAGCAATCGGCCCCCGGTAAACCGCTCGAGCGCCTGCCCATTGACTGGTCTCCGGCCTCCCGATGGTTCAGCAAGACCGACCGGAACGCCTCCTTCGAAGGTGTGGCGGTCGGCGACCGCTTTCTCTACGTGGCCAACGAGCGGGACACCGGGCGCATCCTTGAAATCGACCGCAAGACCCTCCAAGTAGTGGGCGATTTTCAGCCCCGCCCTCCCGGAGCCTCCGGTGACGACATCCACTACACCGACCTGTGCTGGTTCGGCGGGGAACTGTGGGCGCTGTGCCGTGAACACCGGCGAGTGCTCTGCATCAACCCGCACACCCACGCGGTGCGGCTCTGCTTCAGTTATTTCCCCATCGAAATGGACCCCAATTACGCCTATCAGCACTTGCTGCCGTATGGGTTCTTCGAAGGGCTGAGCGTGGATGCCGACAACGTCTGGCTCCTCATCGACAACAACGGGTACCCACGCAAATCCAACCCTCAAGATGCTCGCCCGCTGCTGCTACGATGCCCCAGGCCCGATCGCACGGGACGGTGATTTTCTGCCCAACCAAGAGGGCTCACACACAGCCAAGTCTCAAACACTGCCAAAACGGCGGTGCCGTCGGGCGTATTCTTCCAACGCCTCGCACAGGTGGGCTTTGCGAAACTCCGGCCACAAAGTCTGCGTAATGACGAACTCCGCATAGCTCAACTGCCACAACAAGAAGTTGCTAATGCGCATCTCGCCACTGGTGCGGATCATTAAATCGGGATCGGGCCAATGGCGGGTGTAGAGGTGCTCGGAAATAACGCGCTCGTTGATTTCCGCCGGATCGAGGGCGCCCGTTTTCACCTTCTCGGCGATGGCCCGCGTGGCCTCGATCAACTCAGTCCGCCCGCCGTAGCTCAGGGCCAGAATCAACGTCAAACCATTGTTCTTAGCCAAGGCAGCCCGGGTCTTGGCCAACTGCTCTTGCACAGCCTCGGGCAGACGCCAAATTTGCCCAATGGCCTCCAAACGGACATTGTTGCGATTGAGCTCCCCAATCTCGTTCTTCAAGAATCGAGCCAGATACTTCATGAGCGTATCCACCTCATCCTTTGGCCGGTTCCAGTTCTCGACTGAGAACGCGTAGAGCGTCAGGTACTTGATGCCCACTTCAGCGGCGGCCCGGACAATAGTCCGGACCGATTCCACGCCATTGCGGTGCCCTTCCACCCGCGGCAACCCGCGTTGCTTGGCCCACCGCCCATTGCCATCCATGATCACAGCCACATGGGTCGGCAAATTCAGTTGTGCCGCCGCGGAAAGCTTGGGCTCGGCGCTCACGAGCAACCTCAAAGGAACATGGTCTGCGCCCGGGCGGGACCCACGCTGGCGATGGTTAGGCGAGCTCCCGTCATCTGGGAAATAGCCAGCAGGTAATTGCGGCAGTTCACCGGAAGGTCTTCCCAACGGGTGATCTCTTCGGTCGAGGTCTGCCAGCCAGGGAAGGTTTCGTACACCGGCTCACAGCGAGCCAGCACCTCATGGTCGGCCGGAAAATAGCGCAGGGTCTGACCGTCAGCCCGGTAGGCAACGCATACCTGAAGTGTCTTCAGAGAATCCAGACCATCGATGTTGGTGATGGCCAGCTCGTCGATGCCATTGACCATGGTCGCGTGGCGGGTAGCCACAGCGTCGAACCATCCGCAACGACGGGCTCGGCCGGTCGTGGAACCGAACTCGCGACCCATGCCGTGCAGGAGATCGCTCACCTCGGCACTCTCGGTCGGCAACGGTCCGCCACCCACGCGAGTGGTGTAGGCCTTGAGCACGCCGATCACCTTATCCATCCGGTTCGGCGGAACCCCAGAACCCGTGCAAGCACCGCCCGAAGTCGTGTTCGACGACGTCACAAAGGGATAGGTGCCGTGGTCAATATCCAGGAAAGTTCCCTGAGCTCCCTCGAAGAGGATGTTGCCGGCCCGTTGGGACACCTCATGGAGAAACACCACCGTGTTGGTGACGAACGGGCGCAACCGATCGGCCGCGGCCGTGTATTCGGCGAGCACCTGATCGTAATTGAGCGGGGTCCCTCCGAGAGACTGGATGAGCACATTGTTCTCGTCCAACCGCTCGCGCAGCTTGGCGGGGAAACGCTCCCGATTGACCAAATCCAACACACGGAATCCCACACGGGCCACCTTGTCGCCGTAGGTCGGGCCAATGCCACGCTTGGTGGTACCAATCTTGTTGTCCCCCTTCTGGGCCTCACGGGCGCCGTCGAGTTCGCGGTGCCACGGGAACACCACATGCGCGGTCTCGGAGATGCGGAAATTGGCGGGCGTCACCGAAACACCCAGCTTGGCCAATCCATCGAGTTCTTTGACCAAACCCACGGGGTCCATGACCACGCCATTGCCGATCACGCACACCTTGTTCGAGCGGAGGATCCCACTGGGGATCAGGTGCAAGACGTACTTGTCCTTGCCCACGAGGACCGTATGGCCTGCGTTATTGCCACCCTGAGTGCGGACGACCACTTCCGATTGCTCGGTGAGGACGTCGATGATCTTGCCTTTGCCTTCGTCGCCCCATTGAGCGCCGACGAGAATCACGTTTGCCATGGATAAACGCCCACCGTGAACAGCAAAAAGCCCCGACAGAAGTCACGTCAGGGCCTGCGTTCCGATGACAGCGTTAAAAGTCTAGGGACAGGAATCCTCGGGGTCAACGATGCAGGATTTCTTTGCAAGGAATCACCCAAGGCATTGGACACCGCACTGACCATCGCGCCAAGACAGCCCACTCCAGAACCGGCCCAGAAGGAACGCTGCGGTGGGGAGAGGAGTGATTGCCGGGTAAATTCTTTGGCAATACTCGGGCGCGACCGAGAAGCAAACCCTGCAGAAGTCCGTGACAAGCGATCGACCCAGCTCTTGCGGAAGAAGATCCCGCAAGCCCCCCCCCGATCCTAGGACCTCGTTCAGTAGAAGCTCAGAGATCCAATGGCCCCGCAAATCCGGCATGCCGAATGTCTCGGGCCTCATAGAGGTACACCGCCTCTTCGGCGATGTTCTTGGCGTGATCAGCGATCCTCTCGAGCGCTTTGCTAATGGTCATGAGGTGCAGGCATCGACCGATATTCGAGGGATCCTGAATCATGAACTGGGTCAACTCCTGATGCAGCGACCGGTTCAACGCATCGACGGCTTTGTCGCGCGGAATCACGGCTCGGGCCTTGGCGGTGTCGCCATGCACGAAGGCGTCCAGAGCGTCCCTCAACATCTCGGTGGCCATGTGGGACATCTTTGGAATGTCCTGATAGGGCTTGAGCTGCGGCTCGCGACCTAACTCCAAAGCGCGTCGCGCAATGGTGGTGGATTCATCACCGATGCGCTCCAAATCTCCGGTGATCTTAATCACCACGGTGATCAGGCGCAGCTGCCCCGCCAACGGAGCCTTGGTCAGCAGCACAATCGATGCGGCATCCAACGTTTTCTCCAACTCGTCCAACGGCTCGTCCCCAGCGGTCACACTGCGAGCCAAGTCATCGTCCCGATCTACAAGGGCCCGGACGGCGCGGACGACCAGATTTTCCGCCATCCCTGCCATGCGGAGCAACTGGTCCTTGAGCTGTGTGATCTCTGCCTCCAACGATGTCACTGGCGAGTATTGGGCCGAGGGAAGTCCCTTTTGGAAATCCTGTATTTAACGATTCGCATCACGGATCGGCCCTCTCAACTAAAGCGACCCGTCACATAGTCTTCGGTGCGAGGATCTCGGGGCTGGGAAAAGATCCGATCAGTCCGGTCTACCTCAACTAGCTCACCCTGATGCAGAAAGGCCGTCTGGTCGGACAATCGCGCGGCCTGCTGCATGTGATGGGTGACCATGAGGATGGTGTAGTCCTCGCGCAGTTCGCGGATGAGATCCTCGATCCGACCCACCGAGACCGGGTCCAGAGCACTGGCTGGCTCATCCATGAGCAGCACCTCCGGTTCGACAGCCACCGCCCGCGCGATACACAAGCGTTGCTGCTGCCCCCCGGAAAGCCGGAGAGCGTTCTCACCCAGGCGGTCCCGGACTTCATCCCACAACGCCGCGCGCCGCAGCGCCGATGCGACCCGTCCCTCCAGCTCAGAACCCGAACATCCGCCAATTCGCAGACCGAAGGCCACGTTGTCGAAGACCGACTGCGGGAACGGGTTGGATTTCTGAAAAATCATCCCCACCCGCCGCCGGAGCTGTGTCACGTCCACCTGGGGATCCTGGACATCCACTCCGCCCACCCGGCAGCCCCCGCTCATACGAACCCCAGGGATGAGGTCATTCATCCGGTTGAGGCATCGCAACAAGGACGACTTCCCACAACCACTCGGTCCGATGAGCGCGGTGACCTGCCGCTCCGGGACAATCAGCGACACCGACCGCAGAGCTTGGGTTGGTCCATACCAGAGGGACAGGCTCTGGATTTCGATGCAAACAGGGTTCTGGAGAGCCTCGGAGGTCACGGTGTCAAAGGCGATCTGGCGCCGCCGGGGTGGCCCGGGATCGAAGGATCGCTGCGCCAGCATTCAACAATAGGGACAGAAAGACGAGAGCCCAGACGCTGGCCAGCAACAGGGGGCGACTGGCCTGAGGGTCGGGGGACTGCGTGGACAAGACAAAGACCTGATAGGCCAGGTCCATGAACCGCTCATTCAAGGCCAGCGAACCTTGAGTAGCGACTGCGGCGCCGGTGAAGAGCAGCGGCACGACCTCACCCGATGCCCGTCCAATGGCCAGAATCACTCCGGTCGCCATTCCTGGCAGGGCATTGGGCAACAGGATCCGCAGCAACACTTGCAGGCGGGTGGCGCCTAAAGCGATGGCTGCGACACGGAGATCCTGGGACACCGAGCGCAAGGCCTCCTCGGTGGCCACTACCACCACCGGTAAGGTCATCAACGCCATGGTGAGTGAGGCCCACAGCAAGGCCGGACGCCCCCAAACAGGGGATGCGAGATCGCCCGTCCACCGATCTAATCCTCCGCCCACGACGCCGACGAAGAACCCGAGGCCAAACAGTCCAAAGATCACGCTGGGAACACCGGCCAATACTTGGATGAGCCATCGCAGCATCCGGGCAGTCCGGGATCCCGACGGCGCGTACTCGGCCAAGTATACGGCCGTGAGGATGCCCATGGGAATCACGGCCAAAGACATTAGAAAAGTTCGCGCAGCCGTCCCTACCAAAAGCGGTGCCAAGTGGACACTCCGAGGATCCAAAGGATTCGAAGCACGGCCCTCTGGCCCCACCCACGCCGCCCACGACAGATGAGGCCAAGCCATGAGGGAAATCCCCAGAATGAGGCTCAACACCAAACCGGCCAGTGCCCAGGCGACAGCCCCGGTGAGGCGAGGAAACAGCCAAGCGGGGATCCGTCGGATCATGCCATTCCCTCCCCTCGGAGTCGGGCCTGTCGAGTGCGGATGCCCCGCGCCAACCCCTGGAGCACCACGCTCAAAACCAACAACAAGAACCCCATCAGGAACAACACTCGGTAATGGGGCCCGCCCCGTGCCGCCTCGCCCAACTCAATTGCCAGCGTCACCGGCACGGTCCGAACCGGATCCCACAGGCTCCAATCAAGGGTGGGCGCATTGCCGCTGACCATCATCACGATCATCGTTTCTCCCAAGGCCTGAGCCGCACCCAGCAACACTGCGGCAGTAATACCGGGGGCCGCCGCCGGTAATACCACGCGGCAAACCGCTTCCCATGGAGTGGCTCCGAGAGCCAACGCCGCCCGGACCCAATCTCGTGGCACCGCACTCAGAGCGTCCTCAGCCAGTGAAAAAATCACCGGCACGATGGCCACACCCACCGCCAACCCAGCCACCATCCCATTGAGCAGGAACGGAACTCCGAAGACCCTCTGGAAGACCGGAGCCAGAATTCCCAAAGCCAGAAAACCCATGACCACCGTGGGAACTCCTGCAATGAGTTCGATGACCGGCTTGAGCCACACGCGCCACCGAACGGTGGCAACCTGAGACACATAGAGAGCGGCCGCGATCGCCAGAGGGACACCCACCACCAAAGCGATCACGGTTACCTTGAATGTTCCCCACCACAGCGGAATCAGGTTGAAACGGGGTCCCGCTCCGGAAGGTTGCCAGAGGTACACCGGGGTTTCGTACCCCTTCCAGGCGTGGGGCAAAATCAGGTGTTGCCAATCGGTGGGACGGACGTAAGCCCCTCCCTGCCCCTGCTCCTCCCCACGTTCCTCGGCCAAGGTTTCCGCGCGAACCTCCGCCAGCAGTCGGAGTTGTTCCCGAGTCTTAGAGGCAAACTCCGACGGGCTGAGCCCCAAAAAGCGCTGCATGGATTCATCAGGAACTCGATCCAAGTCACCCGACGCGATCGCTGTATTCGTGGGCCCTTCAGAAACCTGCCCCACCAGCGCCGGCCAGGCCTCGACGCAAATAAAAAGGAACACCAGAACCGTGGCCAACCCGACCCCGGCCGCCACCATGGTGATGCCCCGAGCCGCCCAGACATCCAACCAAGCGGATCGGCGCCGGCGGGTCAGCGACTCACTGAATCGTGGAATGGACTTCTTCAGGACCGGATTCATCCGAGGCTCAACTGGATGAGACAGCGTCGGTCTGGACGGCCTTCTTGGAAAGCATCGAGCCGAGAAGAATCGTCGCGTGGAGCCGGGAGGCGGATCAACCGAAAGAAATCTGCTAGGCCTGCGCTTGGCACACCTACCAAAGGACTCCAAAGTGCCCCGGCATGTTCCCTAACGCTCAAACTCTCGAAGCAATGACCTGGATTCCGGGCCCGTATCCCGGAGTTGAATTGGCTATCCTCGAGCGGAATCCAGAAAACGGAGGCGTGACTGTTCTGCGTAAATTCCACTCGGGCATCACCGTGCCCGCCCACAGTCATCCGGCGGCCGATGAGTGGGTTTGCGTAATTTCTGGGGAATGGGTGGAGGACGATCAAACCTATGGCCCGGGTTCGATCCTGCACTGCCCCCGCGGAGTCCGGCACGGCCCTCATCATGCCCGGACCGAAGTCCTCTCACTGACCCGGTTCAACGGTCCCCTGACCGTCGCCCCCTAAATTTTAACCGTGAGCCACAAAAGCCTCCGCATTGCCGAACTGCTGGCAGACCTGCCCGACGACCCGGGCCCGCACGGACTGCCTCGGCACTACGCCGGTTTCTTCCACTGCTTCAACCAGGGATTCTACTTCGAAGCCCATGATGTGCTCGAAGAACTCTGGCTGGCCGGAGGCAAGACCGGTAAAAACTACGCCTTCTACAAGGGCTTGATCCAATGGGCGGGAGCGTTCGTCCACCTGCAGAAAGGCCGCCTCCGACCGGCGGTGGCTCTTTTTGATTTGGCCGCGACCAACCTCCAACGCTACCCCACCGTTTACCACCGACTCGACCTCCAGAGGTCCTTGGACGACATCCGCTCTTGGCGCCACGACATCGAAGCGTCCGGGTTTCTGAACAACCCATTGGGGCTCCGCCCAGCCCCCCAAATAACCCTATTGCCAACGCAACCGGCTCTCACGCCTTTGGACGCAGCGATTTCCACGGTTCCTCACCACTGACATCAACCATGAACGGTCCCTGCGATTTGGCCGGCGACAGGATAGCCAAGATCACCGCATCGGCACCGGTGGGATTGAAAGTGGCATGGACCACCCCGGCTGGAATGTGGGCCACCTCGCCGGGTTGGAGCATGCGTTTCTCGGTCTCCACCCACTGCTCCACCTGGCCTTCCAATACGTAAATAATTTCCTCCAACTCAGGATGGGTATGGAACGGATGGCCTTCCCCGGCCGGCAACACCGCCCGACACAACTGAAGGTCCTTGGCATCGGCGATCTCCGGCCGACACAACCAATAGTTGGTACGCCCTTTGAAATCCTCTTTGAGGGCCTCGGCGGTGGTAATGAAACGGCGGGACGGTAAAGGAAGTTGGCTCATGGAACGCGTCTAGAATCCCCGACCCACGGGGGACCCCGGCCAAACTAACCATCCCCAGCCCCCACCGGAAGCCCGAACACCCCGCCCTCAACCGTTCCGGCTAAACTTTGAACCTGTCACTCTATTGCATGCCAGTCACCCGGCGGCAGCGGGACCGAGCCGGAGCAAGCATTGAAGGCGAACAAACCCTCCCCTCGCGCGCAGCGCGAAAACCCAAACCCTCCCCGAGCCTTCCTGCGAGCGCAGGCTTGGTCCCGCGGAGCCTGCCCCCACGGCCTGCCTCACCCGCTCCCCGCAGCCTATCCCCAGCATGCCCCTCTGTTGCAGAGTCGGCCGGGTGACCTGGCCTCAGCCAAACTGTGAACCAGTCACTTTATCTTACTTTCAACCTGTCACCCTATTGCAGCGTAGGGGCGGAACCCATCGGTCCGTGGGGTTTTTGTTTGCGATGGGGACGGTGGGCTGTTTAATTGCAATCGGTTTGCAACTCTTGAAGTCCCAGAACGCGCGTCGAGCTTTCACGCTGATCGAACTGCTGGTGGTCATTGCCATCATCGCGGT
>JAPLUF010000066.1 GCA_026397755.1 Verrucomicrobiota bacterium | reverse complement strand
GTCGCACCCCTGCACGGCGCGCCTTACCAAGGCTTCGTCTCCGACATCCCCTTCGAGCACCTCCACCGGATCGCCCGAGCGGATCCAGGCCAGATTGTCGCGCGAACCGAGCGAAAAATCGTCCAGCACCACGACTTGATGCCCCCGGCGCACCAAGGCTTCTGATAAATGTGATCCGATGAACCCGGCACCGCCGGTGACCAATGCTTTCATTAGCCGCCACCTAATCGGTTACCAAAAACCGGGTCAAGGACCGAGCCAAGCGTGCAGCCCGAAGTTGCAGGGTAATTGGGCTGAACGGTTCGTGGTATTAACGACGGACCGCACATCCCTCCGGCGCTTTCGGAGCCCAGACCGCCCGGTGAGGGCACCGGGCCAACACGCCGTTGCCAACCAAGTAGCCCACCCCGTAGGCCGGGTCCCCCGACACGGCGTCCCCGCCGAACGCCGCGTGAGGGCACGCGGCCTACAACACGCCGTTGCCAACCAAGGGGGCACTCCACGGCTTTGGTATTCTTCGGGCAACTCACCGGGTGGCTCAGGCGGAAACCGATGCCACGCCCGCGGTTGATCCCACCAATTCCCGATGCAGGTGATGCACGAGGGTCGCGTTGTCGCATTGCAAGTACTGCATGGAGCCTCCCATCCGTGAGAAACTCTTGCAGAACCTCAGGTAGTAGGCCGGGTTCGTCTTGGGGGGTTCCCCTTGCGTCCAGTCCCAGCCGCCCCCGTCCTGAAGATCCACCACGTAAATGCTGTGTCCGGACACCGGACCACGGCCCTGTTGGAAACGAAGATTGTGGGCGCAGCTGAGGCTCTTTTCGAACACTTGCGGAGCCATGATCGCCGAACCAATGGACAAGACCACGCCCCCGTCCAATGCCTCCACCGCTCCGGCGAAGGATCGAAAATCCTGAGCGGCCGCGCGCCCGATGACTGCCCCGTTGAACATCGGATGGCAGGAAATGATGTCATATCCAATCCCGGGATGAACCGTCACCGGCACACCCAGCCGCCACGCCTGAGCCAACAAACTGGCGTGTTTCCAGGAATGCGTCACCGCGTGGTGACCGGAGACCAACTCATGCCGGGCCATAGCCGAAAGCAGTTCGCAACACGCCCCTGCCATGGGATCCGAAGGAAACTGACTGACCATCTGAGCCAAGGTTTCCGGATCAGGTAAATCACATCCGTCCTCGTGGATGAACTTACCCAGCGCTGGACCATAGCCCAGTCCTTGAAGGGCTCCGGCCATCAAGGCCAGATGGATATTCCGACCGGTCTCATCCCAGGTCCCGAAGGTTCCCGCCGCAACATTCTCCTCCACACCTTCCGTGGATCGGCCCAACCAGGCGTATTCCCAATCGTGGATCGTTCCCGCCCCGTTGGTGGCCAAATGCTGAATGAACCCGCCTTCCATCAAGCCGGTCAGCAACGGCACGGCGCCATTCCGGATTAAATGAGCCCCATACATCAGGATCACCGGCGCTCCCGCTTTCCGGGCCGAGCGGATGGCTTCCACCATTTTGCCCACCGTGTCGGACTGAGCCGAAGACAAGGGGGCCGGAGAGTGATCCGGTGAAATTAGAATATCCTCTACCCGAGTCAGACTGCGTCGTTCCTCCAACGGTAGAACCTTCAATCGCAACAAATCAATAGGCCCCATAGTTCCGCCCATTGGAAAACCCACCACCGGCAAAAGAAAGCCCACAATTCCCGAACAAAAACTAGCTGCCGTCGCAGCGTGGGCTGCTTGGCCCAAACGAATGGGATCCTCCCACAAGGATCATTGCTCACCCCAAGGACGACTGGGAGGCGCGGGAGGCGGTTCCTTCCAACGCCACGAGGGCGAGTAGGACCAGTTCAACCAAGGGGTCTCCAAGCGCCGACCACCCGGCACGCCGGACTGCAGCACGGCATCCAAAAGC
>JAPLUF010000141.1 GCA_026397755.1 Verrucomicrobiota bacterium | reverse complement strand
ATGACCCCGCACTCGATGACCTTGTGCATGGTTGGCACGGGCATGCTCTGGGTCGGCTGGTACGGCTTCAATGCGGGTTCCGCACTCGGCGCCGACGCGATCGCTGCCAACGCGTTCACCACCACCACCTTGGCTGCCGCCACCGCCGGTTTCGTCTGGCCCATGATCGAATGGATCACTCGAGGCAAGCCCAGCGTCCTCGGATTCTGCTCGGGCATCGTCGCTGGTTTGGTTGTGGTCACTCCGGCCTGCGGCTTCATCACCCCGACTTCCGCGGTCCTCGTCGGCGTCTTGGCGGGCATCGTTCCCTACCTGGCCTGCTCCTTCCTTAAGAAATGGATCGGTTACGATGACGCTCTGGATACCTTTGGTGTGCACGGCGTCGGTGGCACCTTAGGAGCGATCCTCACTGGCATCCTGGCCGACGAGAAGGCCAACGCCGTGGTAGGAGGCCTGAAAGTCGGCTTACTCGGTGCCCAGCTCAAGGCAGTCGCGCTGACCATCGTTTGGAGCGTCGTCGCCACAGCCATCATCGCCTACATCGTGAAGGCGCTCGTCGGACTCCGACCGACCGAGGAAGTAGAAATCAACGGTCTCGACCTCGCCGAACACGGCGAGGAGGGCTACCACGACTAACCCCTCGGGCCACCCGAAAAACTCTTCAAACCGCACTGGGAAACCAGTGCGGTTTTTTGGTGTCCGGCTCCAAATGAACCTACGGAATGGGTCGGACTGCCTCCGAGGTCAGACTCCTCCCACTTCAATCACCAAGGCGGTGGTATTGTCTCGACCACTGGCCGCCACAGAGGCTTCAACCAAGCGCTGCCCCAATCCTTCCTGCGTTGCACCCATTTCAGCTGCCCCGATCAGATCCAGCAGGTGTGCATCGTACAAGCCTTCGACCAAACCGTCGGAACAGAGCAAAAATCGATCGCCAACAGTATAGGCGACGGAGCCGATCTGGGGATCCACGAACTGATTGCCACCTCCCAGTGCTTTCTGGAGCACATTCCTCCTCGGATGGGTCCTGGCCTCGCGCTCATTGATCTTTCCCTGCCGATGCAGCCAACCCACGTGAGTGTCGTCTTCGGTGAGCTGACGAATGCCTCCGTTGGCGGGCAGGTAGTAGATTCGACTGTCACCCACATGGGCAAAGTGCAGAAGTCCCGGAGCAAACCAGCACAAGCTGAGGGTCGTCTCCATGCCGCGGCACTCCTCATAGCTTTGGCCCAGGTAGACGAGGGCCTTGTGAATTTCCTGGAAGAGCGCCTGCAAGAGCACCCCGGCAGAATCGGCCTCAGGATGCTCGGATTCTGGACGAAATCCCTTCGGCAAGATTTGAGGCACCTTTTCGACAGCAATCCGACTGGCAAATTCTCCGGCTTGCGCGCCCCCCATGCCATCACTGACGGCAAAGACGAAATCGGCCGCCTGAAGCGCCGCCTGCCCCTCCTTGCCCAGACGCTCCAACTCCTGTCGGTTGAACCGCAACCCAACGAAAGCATCCTCATTGTTGGCGCGAACCTTCCCGCGGTCGGAACAACCAGACCAGTGCAGGCGGAAGCGGGCAATATCACGGGCCGTGGCATTCATTCAAGGCCCTCAGAGGATGCAGAAGAGGACGAGTTCAACAGAGTCGCAAACTCAAAATCGATGATGCAAAACCGTCCATCGGATCCCCGGTAGGTGACATTCCTGGCAGCCTGGTCGTCGTGCCGGACGCCGTAAGTCTCCAACTCAGCAAAGAGGCTTTGGAGCCGCTCAGAATCCAAGTGCTCGACCCGTTGCCCGCAATTGGTCGTAACAATTTGAGTAAGGTTCAAATTTCCTGCGATGAGTCGCGGCACGAAGGGACACCCTCGAGCCTCCAAGAACTTCAGTACTTTCACCTC
Organism: Verrucomicrobiota bacterium; assembly: GCA_026397755.1. Taxonomy (GTDB): domain Bacteria; phylum Verrucomicrobiota; class Verrucomicrobiia; order Limisphaerales; family UBA9464; genus SXXZ01. The sequence continues at coordinate 1,875 of JAPLUF010000141.1, read as the reverse complement.
GGTTTCGAATCGCAGGGCGGCATCGGGGCCGTGGTAGGTCTTAATCACCCGTCCATCAAAGCTCAGGTGGACCGTAGACCGCAGTGTGTCTTTGACCTTTAACATGAGCGTGGAACCACCCTAGAAGGCCGACCGCCATCCGGCCAGTGGGGAAGCCGATGGAAGCCCAGGATGGGGCAAGCCGCGCCAATACGATCGGCACCTTGCCCTGAAATTTTCAACAACCTCGCGGACATTTTGATTCTTTTTACCCACCCAGACCAACAATCAACACTCGTTTGTCGGTCTTCGCGCAAAATTTGTAGGCGAGCAGGCCCACTAAGTTTATCATTTCCGCCGAAAACATCCCATTTCCCCGGGCGGGAAGTGCGGCGAACGAATCATGGCACCTGCCCTGCTTCATGAATTCGCTGCATCGGGACGATTCGCTGCAGTCACTACCATTCACATCCATGGCTAAATACAAATTGGAATACATCTGGCTCGATGGTTACCAGCCAGTCCCCAACCTCCGCGGCAAAACCCAGATCAAGGATTTTGAGAGCTTTCCGAAGCTGGAGCAATTGCCCCTCTGGAATTTCGACGGCAGTTCTACCCGCCAAGCTGAGGGACGTAGCTCCGACTGTGTCTTGAAGCCGGTGGCCGTTTATCCCGACACCACCCGCAAGAACGGCGTTCTGGTGATGTGCGAAGTCATGATGCCCGATGGAGTGACTCCTCATCAGAGCAACACGCGCGCAACCATCCTGGACGACCCCGGCGCCTGGTTCGGCTTCGAGCAGGAGTATTTCCTCTATAAAGACGGCCGGCCGCTCGGTTTCCCCGCTGGCCTCGACACTTTCCCGTATCCTCAGGGCGAATATTACACCGGCGTCGGCTACAAGGCCGTCGGTGACATCGCCCGCGAAATCGTCGAAGAGCACCTCGAACTGTGTCTCGATGCGGGCATCAACCACGAGGGCATCAATGCCGAAGTCGCCAAGGGACAGTGGGAATTCCAGATCTTTGGCAAGGGTTCCAAAACCGCCGCCGACCAAGTCTGGATCGCCCGCTACATTCTGATGCGCCTCTGCGAAAAGTACGGCATTGAAATCAACTGGCATTGCAAGCCCCTCGGCAAGGACGTGGATTGGAACGGTTCGGGCATGCATGCCAATTTCTCGACGACCTACATGCGCGAGACGGGTGGAAAGCCTTACTTCGAGTCCCTCATGGCGGCGTTCGACAAGTACAAGAACGAGCACATCGCCGTGTACGGACCGGACAACCACCTGCGCCTGACGGGTTTGCACGAGACCCAATCGATCGACAAGTTCAGCTACGGCGTGGCCAACCGCGGCGCGTCGGTCCGAGTCCCCCACAGCTTCGTGAACAACGGCTACAAGGGGTACATTGAAGATCGCCGCCCGAACTCCCAGGGCGACCCGTACGCGATTTCCAGCCGCATCCTTCAGACGATCGCAACGGTCCCCACGCCGTGATCGTCCAGGGCGTCTGAGCGCCTCCTGAAATGACTCTCACAAACCCGGGCGATTGCCCGGGTTTTTTCTTTCCCAGGACCTCCTCTGGAAAAATACGACGAAAAAAAACTCAGCGTTGGCGTCAAGATCACGCAGCTCACGCAAACGCATCCTGTAAAAATCGGTGAAAGACCAATGAAAACCCTGTTTTAGAGAGATGGCATCTCCATAGCTTGAAACGGGACAAATGGCGTTGACACTCTAGGTTGACTGCCTACAGTCGCCCCACCTTAAGCCCTTAACTTCACTAACTAAATCCTATGAATCGTCTCCGTAAACAACGTCTCGGCGCTTTCACGCTGATCGAGTTGCTCGTCGTTATCGCCATCATCGCGATTCTGGCCGGCATGCTCCT
>JAPLUF010000343.1 GCA_026397755.1 Verrucomicrobiota bacterium | reverse complement strand
ACGCCTTAGCCCTAGCCAAACGTACCAGTCCCGCCGCAAGCGGGTGACTCACCGACTGGAGAGCCGGATGCGGGAAATCCGCCCGTCCGGTTCGGAGGGAGGGGTGGCCGGCAACGGCCATCCCTACCCCTATACCAGCCCAGGGTGAAACCCTGGGTACACGCAGAATGAGATGCGTTCTGAAGGAACGCCGCATAACGCCCCCGCCGATCGACGATCCGGTGGTATGCAGCGTTCCTTCAGAACGCCAAACTTTGTTGATCTTCGATCCCAGGGCGTTGCCCTGGGCTGGTATACGGTGCCCCGTTGGGGCACTCCGAACGCGCCTCTTCCAAAGATACGCCTCCCTCAATTCCCTACCTTCGCCGAGAGATCCACGGTGTCTCTGTCGATGTGTCTGTCGGCTTGGCGAAGCCGGCCGTGTCGTGAATGCTCCCACACCATGAACTCCCTCCGCGTCGCCCTCGCCCGCCTCGTATTCCTGGGGGCCACCACTGCCGGAACCCTGTGCGCGGCCCAATGGCCCTCCTGGCGCGGCCCCAACCAAGACAACACCACGCCCGAAACCCGCTTTCCAGAACGATGGAGCAAGACCGAGCACATGCGGTGGCGCTCTGAACTGCCGGAAGCCGGGAACTCCTCGCCCATTGTCTGGGGCGACACAGTGTTCATCACCCAGGCCCTGCAAGACGGCAAGCAGCGGACGCTCATGGCCTTCGACCGGAAGACGGGCAAACTCCGCTGGCAACAAGGCGTCCCCTACGAAGAAAACGACCCTCGCCACAAGACCAACCCGCACTGCGCCGCGTCACCGGTCACCGACGGACAGCGAGTCGTGGCCAGCTTCGGATCGGCCGGGATCGTGGCCTACGACTTCGCGGGCAAGACCCTCTGGAAGGCCGACCTCGGCAAGCAACGTCACGAATGGGGACAAGGCTCCTCACCGGTCATCCACGGAGATCGAGTGATTGTCTACCACGGCCCCGGTGAGTTCTCCGCATTGTATGCCTTGGACAAGAAAACTGGGAAAGAGCAGTGGAAGGTCGCCCTCAAAGAACAGCCTCCCGCGGAGCGTTTCGACGGATTCGCCGGAAAGAACGACGGGGCCTTGGGCACCTTCAGCACCCCGCTGGTCATCCGGGCGAAGGGACGCGATGAACTCATCCTGCCTGTCGCCAACAAGATTCGCGCCTTCGCTCCGGCCGACGGCCACGAACTCTGGTCCACCGACGGCATCAATCCGCTGGTGTACAGTTCCACCACCTTTGGCGAAGGCACGCTCCTGACCATGGGCGGATTCTTCGGCGGCCTGGTGGCCATCGCCCCGGGTGGCGAGGGTGACCGCACCAGCCAGCGGATCTTCCACGAGCAGCGCATGAAGAAGCACACCATCGGATCGCCCATTATCCACGAAGGGCATGCCTATGTGAGCGTCACCGACGGATTCTTCCAGTGCTACCGGATGTCCGACGGTAAGATGGTCTTCGAGGAGCGTCTCCCGGCCTCCGGGGGAGCCAACGCCACTTGGGCCACGGGCGTCCGCGTCGGCAACCGGATTTACCTCGTCAATCAGTCGGGCGACACCTTGGTCCTGAGGGCCGCACCGAAGTTCGAAGTCATCGCCTCCAACCCACTGGGCGAACTCTCCAACTCCACCCCAGCCTTCTCGGACGGCGAGATCTTCGTCCGCACGCACAACGCCCTCTACTGCATCGCGCAGTAATGGTCAGGATTTGGAGAGCCCGAGGCCGAACCCTCGGGGACTCTCTGGGACCTTCGTTTCCCACTTGCACCGAGACCGATGTCCCGGGCGCAATCTCCGCGCAATGCGACCTTACGCGGCGGTGATATTCGACATGGACGGCGTGATCGTGGACAGCGAACCGCTGCACGAAAAAGCCTTCCAGCTGGTCTTCGAAGAAATGGGCTACGGACAAAGCCATGGCTTCCACTTCCCTGATTATTACGGCCGCTCCGACAAAGCGCTGTGGCTGGACTTCATCGCCCGACACTCGCCGCCCCAGCCCTTCGACGAGCTGATGGCTTGGAAACAGGGCCGCTTCATGACCTTGCTCGAAGCCGCCCAACCGATCTTCCCACCTATCCCGGCCCTGGTGTCTGACCTCGCTCGACAAACCCGGATGGCTTTGGCCTCGGGATCGAACCACGAGGTGATCGCCGCCGTCCTAGGGATGCAGGATTTGCGACGGCACTTCGAGAAAGTCGTCAGCGCCCAAGATGTCGCCAAAGGCAAACCGGCGCCCGACATCTTCCTGCACACTGCGAGCTTACTCGGAGTGGCCCCGGCCGACTGCGTGGTCATCGAAGATTCCGCCGCCGGAGTCGCCGCCGCCCGCGCGGCCGGCATGCGCGTCATCGGCATCACCAACACCCTGCCGGCCGAGAAACTACAAGACGCCACCGCCGTCGTCAGCGACTACGACGCCCTCCGCCGACTGCTCCTTCCCTGAACTTCCTCGGGGGGGCTCAACGCCGGCCCGGGGGCGTCCGACCTGCTCCCGAGACACGGACCCCGAGACTTCCGCTTCCGCCGACCGGGGACCCTCTTCAAAACCCGCAGCGGAGGGGAACCCCAAGCGGCAGCGGGACCGGGCCGAAGCGAGCATTGGAACGTGAACACCCTATTCCCCCTCGCGCACACGTTCCCTGCGAGTGCAGGCCTGGTCCCGCGGAGCCCAAAAAAACCGCAGCGGAGCGGGATCAGGCCGAAGCGAGCATTGGAACGTGAACACCCTATTCCCCCTCGCGCACAGCGCGAAAACTCCACCTGTCCCCACGTTCCCTGCGAGTGCAGGCCTGGTCCCGCGGAGCCCAATTATACTTCGTCGAGCGCCTGTCGGGCGTCGCCAAAGGTGCCAGGCCGGACATCCATCTTGTCCATCATCGACAGGAAGAGGCGGCACATTTGGCGATTGGGCTTTTCCTTGTAGTCGAGAACCCGACCGCCACGGATGCGACCACCACCGCCACCGACCAACACCACCGGCAATTGGTTGGCGTCGTGGTTGCCGTTTAGCATCGACGAGCAATACAGCAGCATCGTGTTGTCGAGCAGGGTGCGTTCCCCTTCCTGAATGGCGTCCAGTTTGCGGGCGATGTAGGCCAGTTGCTTCACGAAGAACTGGTTCACCTTGAGCCAGTCGGCCGAATCGCTGTGCGAGAGCAAATGGTGGATCATGTAGTCCACACCGAGATTCGGGAACCGCAGCGAGCTGTGGTCGTTGTTGAGCTTGAGCGTGGTGATCCGCGTCGTGTCGGTCTGGAACCCGAGCACCAGGATGTCGCACATGAGCTTCATGTGCTCAGCGATGTCCTGCGGAATGCCGTCCGCCGGGCGGGCCATGTCGGGCTTCGACAAGGTCGGCCGCCAGCCCTGCAGTTCGCCCTTCTTGCCGGCAGTGTCGATGCGCTGCTCCACGTCGCGAACCGAATCGAGGTACTCGTCGAGCTTGCGGCGGTCGTTGATGCTAATTTGCCGACGCAGGCTTTGGGCGTCGGACAAGACGGCATCGAGCACACTGCGGTCGCCCTTTTCGTTGGAATCCTTGAACAACCGGTCGAAGGCCAGCGCCGGATAAATTTCCAGCGGCGTGGGAGTCGTCGGCGAGGTCCACGAGATGTGCGAGCTATAAAGCATCGAGTAATTCTTATGGACCGACGGGTTGGACTTCTCACAGCCCAAGACCAGACTCGGCACCTTGGTGGTCCGGCCCTGCGCCTGCGCCACGAACTGGTCCAGGCTGGTGCCCGAGCGAATCTCACCCCCCGAAGCCAGCGACGCGCCGGAAAGCAAGTTGCCGGTTTGCGAGCTGTGGATGTTTCCCTTGAGCGCCTCAGCATTGTAAAGGCCTCGGACAAATACCGTCTTCTGGCGGAAGTCCTGCAGCGGTGCCAACACCTGGCCCAGTTCCATCTGCGCACCCTCGCCCCGGGCCCACCATTCCTTAGAGTGGAATCCGTTGCCGGAGAAGAGTACCGCCATCCGCACAGGTGCCTCGCTGGCCGGACGTTGGCCCGACGGCGGCGTGTCGCCCCAGACCGTGAGAGATTCCATCCAGGGCAACGCCATGGAGACGCCGACGCCTCGGAGAAACGTACGCCGATTGAGTGAATGTTGGGGCATGGTAGTCGATTCTGGAGGGTTGTGGTTATTCTTCGGGTTTGCGGTCCATCCCACGGATCCGGACAAATTGGGAGCTGGAGACAATGGTTTCAACGGCGCCCTGAACTCGGGCCTCTCGGGAAGAGAGCTTGCGTTGCAAATCGCTCAACAATGGCTCGTCCGACAGGATCACGCCGCGACCCAGCGAGTAGCCCAGAAGCTTGCGACTGAATTGCCGCAAGAAGGCCTCCTTACGTTGATGGGACAAATAACGCCGCAACCCGGCCGCGCCTTCGAGCACGGTGCCGTCGAGGGCCGTCGCCCGGGCCTCGATGGCCCGTCCGCCGAGATCCCGTTCACGGAATCGGCCCACCGCATCGAAGGATTCCAACGAGAACCCGTAGGCGTCGATGCGACGGTGACAGCCCGAGCACTTCGGATCCGAACTGTGTTTCTCGGTGAGTTGCCGCACGGTGAGTTGCTCGAGCGATTCGTCCTCAGGCAAACGCGGCACATCCTTCGGAGGCTTGGGCAGTTTCTCGCCAAGGATCACCTCGCTAATCCAATTACCCCGGAGAATGGGGCTGGTGCGCGAGGCACCCGATTGACGCGCCAGGGTGGACGCCTGTCCGAGAATGCCACCGCGCGCGATCGGGCGCAGCCCCGTCACCCGTTTCCATTCGTTGGATCGAGTGAAGCTCACCGACGTCACTCCATAGAAGCGTGCCAAATCGGCGTTCAGGAAGGAGTGGTCGGCGTCGAGGATGTCGAGCACCGGGCCGTTGTTCTGGAAGAGGTCAGTGAAGAAACGGACCGTCTCTTCGCGCATGGCGCCGCGCAGTCCGCGGAACTCGGGAAAGTGCCGCTCGCTCTTCTCGTCCAACGTCTCGAAGTCGTACAAATGCAGCCAAGCCAAGGCAAACTCGGTGGCCAAGCGGCCGATCTTGGGATCCTTGAGCATCCGCCGGGTCTGGGCACGCAAGACTTCCGGCCGATGAAGACGCCCTGCCACGGCTTCAACCATCAACTCGGCGTCGGGCGTTGAAGCCCACAAGAAATAGCTCAGCCGCGTGGCCAACTCCACGTCACTGACCCGAGTGGAGGCCACTCCAGAACCGGGTTGCTCAGCTCGGTACAGAAACGCCGGCGACACCAACACCCGCGCGAGCACCCCACGGACGGATTCCTCGTGGGTAAGACCGTCTCCGCGGAGGCGTCCATAGAGACCCTTCAATGCATCGACCTCTCCCACTTGCAGCGGCCGGCGATAGGCACGAGCCGCAAAGGCGAAGACCGATTGCAGGTGAGCCGGTTCGGTGTCCACCAGCAGACGCCGAAACTCGTCGGCCCGGCGGCGGATGGGCTCCCTCATGGGCGTGAACGCGCTGGGGTCAGCATCCTGAGTGGCGAACTGCCACAACTGCTCGAAGGCATCGACCAACTTGAAGGCATCCTGGCTAATGTAGTGCAACTCCGACCAGAGGCGCTCCAGTTCGGCCGTCTCGGCCGGAGTGAGCATTAAGCGACGCAGGGCATCGTCTTCGCGATGGTAGAGAGTGAGTGTAACCACCTCGTCGACGGGTACAATCTTGGTGTAGCAAAGCGCGGCCGGGAACAGTGCGCGGAAGCGCTCGAGCCCTTGGTCCCAGCGGCGGCGCGCGAGACCCCCGTCCGCCACCAACACCGGCAGATCCGACTGCGTGGGCAACTCGCCATCCGACCAGGTGCCCTTTCCGCCCTTCGTGCTCACCGCTCCCGGCACCAGCGCGAGCGAAGCCGGTCGCTGCGGCAAGAGTTGCATTTGGACACTGGCTTCAGGGCCCGCGGAGACATCCAACGTGGCCGTGGCCACCAGTTCGCCACCGGCCGCCCATTCGGCCGGCAGCCGAACTTCCACCACCGACGGAGCCTTCACGCAGAGATCCTGAGGAGCGACGCGAGAAGAAGCGGAGACGGGATTCTTCCCAAAGAGGGCAGGCTCGGGCCCCGGGCCCTCCTGGGCTGCAGATGCGGAGAGCGCCGGCTCCGACTGCTGCACGAGGCCACGGAGTACCGCCCCGAACAACGGTCCCTGGAGAGAGGTCCACTGGCGTCGCAAGACCGCATCCGGAGAATCCTTGCTCAAGGCCGCGGGCTCAGAAGAGAACACGGCTTGGAGATCTGTAGCCAACCGGCGCTTCTCTTCGATGGAAGCGGCCGCGCGCCAACGGGCCAGGATCGAGCCCTCAGGGATTGTGGTTTCCAGCGCACCGCCGGGTGCCTCCGGCTCGCTGAAGAAATGCCACACCGCGGGGTGCCCCATCCGATCGGCGTGCGGATTGCCAGCCAAGATGGTGGGCGAAACGTCACCGGAGAGACTCCAGATTTGCGCGGCAATGGAGGTATCGGTCAACTGCAAGTCCACGCGGGTGAGGTCGCAGGAGTGGTTGCCGTCACGCGGCCCCACCGACAGGCACACCACATCGCCCACGCCCACCGTCACCGAAGGCAGCGGTCCGAAACGCACTTCCTTGGATCCTTGCGATACGCCCGAGGCCAACGTCTGGCGCGTAGCACCCCGACGGAGTTCCAGCACCCAACTCACGCCATTGCCGCATTCAGTGTGGGAGTGCTGCACCAAGCCTTCGACCTTGAAGGTTCCCGCCACCGGCCCTCGCCATCCCACGATCACGCGACGCGAGGGCGACGGATGCACGGCGACACTGTGGGGCCGCATCAGGCCCGGCACCCGGACCTCGCGATCCGAGGAGTTGGCCGTGACACTCAAGGCATCCGCAGCAGTCCAACCCTGAATAAACGAATACCCCTGCGCGCTCTCGAGCGTGGAGGTGATGAGTCCCTCGAGGCGGGTGCCTCCCGAACGCATCCCCAACGCCTCCAACCACGCCGCGAACACCTGCGGGTCTAGATTCTTGGAGCGAGCCATCGCGGTCAGCGCCTCACCGGAGGGAACTTCTGTCAACTCAGCCGCGGCATTCAGACACGCCGCCGCCTGAGAGAAGAGCGGACCCCGGGTTTGATCTAGGCCATGAATGACCGAACGCAACCGACTCAACGGCACATCTGGTCGACCGGGAACCACCAAGCGGGGATTGGACCACAACGCTACGTCCGCCGCCGAACCATCCCCTGCATCGGAGGTCACCAGAAAAGCACGAACGTCCCCGGAGGCATCCGGAGCCGGCAGCTTGAGCCGCGTCTCGCGAGCAGTGGCCAACGGAGAGATCGGCACCTGCCAGGCACTGGGACCATCCCGCTTGCCAATGTGACCGACCGTAGTGAATCGCCAGACCGAACGCTGCCACGACTCCACCACCGCGGCCACGGCAGCGCCCTCACCCGACTGGGCCTCGCGCCAACGGGCCCGGACTGCATCCAAGAGCGGAGACGACTCGGACTGGTTCAAATCGGCCCACAGTCGGCTTAAATACCGGACATTGAGCCCTCGAAGGCGGGCCAACGCCTCGAGGTGGGTCGCGGTCCGGGAACGCCCCGCCGCCCGCAGTTCCAATGTGGCGTCCAGATACCGAGCCAGCGGCAGCACGCCCCCGTCACGCGTGTCAAACTGAATGCCCTGGAGGTTGACCGCAGTGCCCCCGCCGTTCTGGGTGTAGCGCCCGTAGAACTGCCGGATGGCCGCGAGGCGTTCCTCAGTCCAGTCACGCTGTGAGGTACTGGACGAAAACCTCACTCCATCCGGAAGGAGGACCGCATGTCGCGCCACCTCCTTGGCCGCATCCAGGTATTTGGTGACCAGCGAAGGCGACATCACCAGCGATTGTCCCACGTTCATGAACCCCTCACCGGAGGCCGAATCCACGGGGAATTCACGAGCTGGATCCAACGCCTCGACGCCCGTCAGATCTCGGATCGTGTAGGTGTACTCAGCATTCGCCAAACGCCGCAGCACCACCGGTCCGGGGTCCCCGGCATTTTTTCGGGCCCATCGATCGAGCAACCCACGCACTCCCGCCATCAATTGCTCCCGCGCCTTGGCGTCCATGGCCGGCTCATCCTTCGGAGGCATTTCACCGACGGAAACCTGTTCCAGCACTTGCTGCCAAACCTTGGGATCCGTCGACTCCGCACCTGACTGAAGCACTTGCTCCAAATCGAGGTCGCCCTTGTGCTTCGCTGTGGAATGGCAATTGAGACAGTGACGCTCGAAGAGCACCCGCGTCTTGGCATCGATCCCTTCGGCGGCCGCGGACCAAGCCAGCGACACCGATGCCAGTGCGGTCGCCGTGATCCAACCCACGGAGTTACCCATTCTTCGCACCGGTGATCGTACCGACTTTAGCAATCCTAACTTCATCACTCCTCGTTTCATCCTGTTGTTCATTCACCCACGCCCACAGCGAACCACTGACCCGTCAAATGCGGATAAAGAGACGCTTCTTCCATAACCACCAGCACATCGCCCAGAAAATCGAGAGCACCGCCGCCCCTTCCACCGCCGGCGCATACACCCCAAAGTGATCCGGCCAGAACGTCTTGCCGAGATGGGTCCGCACGTTGTCACGGAAGAAGCCATCCCAGAGGTGGCTGGTGACGTACATGAAGATGGAGTTCATACCTACTACCTGAAGCGGGAACGTCAGCCAAGACTGTTTCAAGCGATCGGCCACCGAATAGAAGCCCGTGATCAGCAAGCAACACCAACCGCCGCTAAAAAGCACCCAGGACGGCGTCCAAATGCGTTTGACCACCGGAGCAATTCCGGCTCGATCCAGAAACCAACCGGCTCCCAATCCACAAATTCCTACCAAGGCGATCCGGAATAACCGCCGGCCGATCGGAACGTCCTCGCGGCGCAGCCATCCACCCACCAACAGACCGCAAATCATCGTGCCCAGCGTGGGAATGAAACTCAGCGTCAGATAACCGCCGCCATTGAAGAGGAACGTCTTGGCGCACGGGAACAAATTGAGGAACCACACCTCAAAGTGGTGAGCCGGATTGGCGTTCTTGTTCCAATGGGCCGCGAATCCGCTCAGGCCGTGCTTCTGCATCCAGTCGGCCGAGACCCCGACCGTCGAGGGGTCAAACTCCGGACCGGGCAACGGAGACAGAGCAAACCAAGCCCAATACCCCAGAAGAATGGCCACCAAGGCAACCCACTGCGTCCGCACACTCCGCCAGGCCAGAAGCCACAAGAAGGTATAGCCCAAACCAATCTGGGTCAGCGTGTCCTCGAAGGTAAAATTCGTCTGCGAGGCATGCGTCGATCGCAGCGCGATGCCCAGCGCCGACAAGGCCAAAGCCCGCCACAGCGTGTGGAAGAGCATCCGCAGAAAGCCCTGATCCGACTGCTGGCGCGAAGCGATGGACCACGGCAAGGCCAGACCCACCAGGAAAGAAAAGGACGGTTGAATCAGGTCATGGAGCGTGCACCCCTGCCAATCCACATGGTCCTGATGGTGCGCAAAGAAATGCCACACACTGTCGGCGGGCATCTTAGCGGCTACGGCTCCGAGATGAACCATTTCGCCAGCCATCAGCAGCATCACGAACCCGCGGTAGGCATCCATCGACGACAATCGCTGCGGCATCGCTGGGGATTTCCCAGAACCGGGTAAAGGAGGCATAGCGACGTTGTGACAAGGTTCTAGGATGAGCGCAATCCCGTTGGCGGAGTTCCGGTAGTGAGCCTCGAATCATCCAACTACAATGATCGACTCTGCCTCATGACAGACTCCCTGAGCGAGAATGCAGTCGGTGCCCAGAACAACGAACCGGCGATCCGGACATTGGCGGCCAAGCCCTACCGAGGCACTATCGGCAGCATGGAACCAGTCCTCCCCGAGACTTTGGCCGAGCGGTTGTTTTCGGGCGACTCCTTCGCCTTTGGCTTCGGCATGCAGCGGCCCCGTCAAGAGTGGTTCGATTGGGACGACCCTCGCCAAGAAACCCTGCGCGATCGCCATCACTGGTTGTCCCAGGAACCCCAACGCCACTTGGTCTGGACCGACGAGGCTACCCCCGTCCTGCTCGAGGCATTGGCCCTCTTCCCCAACGCGCCCTTTCCCAAAGAAGGCTCCCCCCACCCGGACCCGCGACCCGACCGACTGCTCAAGAGCCTCTCCCTGAATTGGGAACCGGACCTACTACTTCTGCGGCGGGATGCGTCTGGTCAATTCAGACTGGTCGCCGGAGCAGTCTGTTTTCCATCGGCCTGGGACCTCCGCGAAAAGCTCGGCAAGACCATCGACGCCATCCACGCCGATGTGCCCACCTTGAACGCCACGCTGGGAGCACGGATCCGAACCTTTCTCGATCGGCTGCAGCCGGGACAAACCTTCGAACGCGACAATTGGGGCCTGAGCGCCCACGGCGAACGCAATGCCCACCTCGATCGCAACCTGCCCCGACTGACCGACGACACCACCCTCGACACCACCTGGCTAAGGCTCGAACACCAGGCCTTCCGGGCCCTTCCGAACAGCGGCGGCCTCCTCTTCGCCATCCACCTCACCGTGCACCCCCTGGATCGCGTGCTGCAGGCCCCCGGCGCCCGCGATCAACTAGCAACCCAACTCCGCTCGATGCCCGAGGCCATTGCCGCCTACAAAGGCATCCTCCCCGCCCGCGAAACCCTGGTCCGCCAACTGGAGTCCCAATGACGCTTTTCTAAATCCGCCTCTCCAACAAGGAGACCTGAAGGAACCTGAGGACCCGATCATAGCCCAAGGCAGCCGCGCACGAACAAAGCACGGCATCCACCGTGATACAGCATCCCAAGGCAGCAGCGGGACCAGGCCGGAGCGAGCGTAGGAACGTGAACACCCTTAAGCCCCCTCGCGCGTTCAGCGCGAAAGCTCCACCTATCTCCACGTTCCCTGCGAGCGCAGGCCCGGTCCCGCAAAGCGCCCCCAAATACGTCAAGCGGAGCGGGACCGGGCCGGAGCGAGCGT
>JAPLUF010000034.1 GCA_026397755.1 Verrucomicrobiota bacterium | reverse complement strand
TTCGGAACGGAGCAGCCGGGCCACCAAAGGTGCCTCTCCGACCGCATCCAGGGGTTTTCTCTTTCGGGCCATGTCAGAGAGTCCCAAATCTCAAACCACCAAACAAGAAATTTTACCGATATATATGGTGATTTGGTATAAATCAACGCGCCAGAGATTGAACGGCCCAGCGAGCGGTTCAGTAATCCCGAATGTTTCGGCCGGCGCTCCTGGGAGCCTGTCCCTTGTTGCCGGGTTGGTTGATGCGAGGCGGACCGTCTAGAGGCGGAACCATCCACTGCGGGGGGGCGGGCATCGGTTGGGCTCCGTTTTTCGGGTCGCCTTGACCAGGACTTTCTGAGGGTGTTTGGCCCTTTTCTGCGAGCATTTGACGCAATCCGTCGAGTTCCTTGCCCACTTGCTCGGCCCGCTGCGCGGTTCTGTCACTGGGTTTGATGGCTTGAAGCTCGTTGAGTGCCTGCTCGGCCCCCTCCAGTCGGGCCGCCTTGGCTTCCATGGGCTCCTGTGCCCCGGGTGATTGCATGAGCTTATCGGCGAGTTTGTCCAGTGTTTGGGCCAGCTTCTGCTCTGCTTGGTCTTGCTTGGCCTGGAGGCGCGGTTGGTTGGGTCGAAGTTCAGAGGCCTGTTGGAAGTGGTCCAACGCTTGGCTCAATTGCATGGCCTGCTGTTCAGGTTGGGAAAAAGCGGACTGCTGCTCTTGAAAATCCCCCTCGTCTTCGTGGACTTGGGCCATGCGGCGGTCGATCTCCTCGCCGGTGCGCTGGGCTTCCTGATGGTTTGGGGATTGCTCCAAAGCGTGATCAATTTGTTCACGCGCCATTCTCAAGAGCGCCAATTTTTCCTTGGTGATGGGAATCTGTTCTTCGAGGGCCAGGAAGGTCTCTGCTTGTTTTACTTTCGCATCAGCCAAACGGTCTTTTGCTTTTTTGAGAGCTTCCTCGACTTGGGAATCGCCCGGGCGCAGTTGTTGGCTTTCTTCCAGTTGTGAAATGCCCTGCTCGAGCTTCGAGGCGTCCACCTCCGGAAGTCGTGGCTCGCGCCGACTAGACTTTAACGATAGAGGAGTCTGAGCGTTTCGCATTCCCTCCTGCTTTAGGGCTTCGGCGAGGCGGTTTTTGGTGTCGGATTCCCCGCGTTCAGCCTCGGGGTTGACGGGGCTCAGTTGATGAGCTTCAGAGAATTTTTCGTGGGCATTGCGAAGATTGGGAATCCTCTGGGCCGGAGTCTTGTTAGGCTGATTGGCCTGGTCGTCTGCCTTGCGAGCCTCTTCCATCAGTAGGTTCAGCAGCTTTGTTCGGACGAACGTGTCATTTTCGAGAGCTCTGGGTTCACCGGGCGCATTCTTGAGAACAACCTGATAAGCATCGAGAGCGGCTCTCCAACGAGCGATCGTCTCGTCCAAGTTTGCAGACCGAGACTCGACTCCGAGTTGATATTCGGCGTTGCCCCGTTGGAATCGGGCCAAGTTGACCAACGTCGGATGGTTCAGCGTCTCCACACGGTCAAATGCCACCAGGGCGTCTTCCCATCGGTGTGCTGCGTAAGCGGCGACGCCGGCGTTGTACTGGATATGAGGACTGTTGGGCTGAAGTTCGGCCTGCTGGGCCAAGGTGTCGGCAACGCTCTGCGGTGCACCATTGGTCAGCTGATGCTGGAGTTCCCGAATGTTGAGGGGATCTGCGGCCGAGAGGGTGGGGACTGAAAGTGCGAAGGCGCAGACTAAAGCCAGAATCAGCGGCGCTAGGGACAGGCTCCGCGCTGAGAGCTTGGGAACGACAAGGGACAGGCTCCGAGTTGGAGAAAGCTCGGAGGGGTGATGGGGTCGTCGGTAAAAATTCATGGGACGACGGGAGGCGACTTGGGGCGGATGGCGGAGGTCAGGCGGGGTCGTTGGTGGCGGCGGACCCCAATGATGGCTTGGGCCACTAGGGCACCTATGGCCAGGGTCAACGGCAGAGGGTAGGCCTCGACGTAGTTTTTGCTGTCTTCCCGGGCCGCGCTTTCGGCCAACGGGGCCAGAAATTCCTGCCGGAGTGTGGTAAACCCCTCTCCTTGATCCCCCAGGGGTACGTATCGACCTCCGCTGAGCGCGGTAATGCGTTTGAGGTTGGCTTCATTCAGTCGGGAGACGACTTCCTGGCCAGAGGCGTTCTGTGCAACGCCACCCCATTGAATCCGTGGAACCTTGGCCCCACCCCGGGTCCCCACCCCAATCGCGCAAACTTTCACGCCCTGACGGGCCCAACGGCGGGTGAACTCTAAGAGTTGATCGCCCGAATCTTCGCCGTCCGTGATCAGAATGACCACCCGGGGTTGAATGTTATTGGTCTGGAAATATCTGCCTGCCCGCTCAATGGCTGACCCCAAATTGGACCCGGCCGTTTCACCATCCATCTCCACGGTGTAGGGTGAGGCATAACGCAACATGGCTTGGATGGCCCGGGTGTCGAAGCTGAGTGGGGCATTGAGGTAGGCCACACCGCTAAAGGTAATTAACCCGACTCGGTCCGATCGGCTGGAATCCAAAAAGCGGGATAACGCATTGGTGGCCGCAAACCACCGGTTGGGGCGAACATCGGTCGTCAGCATGGAGCGGGAAAGATCCAGTGCGATGAGATAGGGGACTCCTCTCAGCTCGGATTGCTCGTCGGTGCGGAAGGCCAAGGGGCGAGCCAATGCCAGTGGCAGCAGAATAGCCACGGCCAAGACCAATGCCCGGTCGGCCCGTTGGCGCCACGGCACGAGCCCAGGATCGGACCAGGGCCGGTCGGCACTGCCCGAGAACTGCGTGATTCGCCGCCGGTTGCGACGCCTTTCCAGAGCCCAGACTCCTGCGATCAGGGCGACGAGGACCGGAATTAGCAGCAGCAGCCCAGGGTGCGCGAATCTCATGGCAGGGTCCTCCGCAGGAGCGAGTTCCAAATCAATCCCCCAAGCCACAGCAGCGACCCGAGGGCCACGGGCCAGACAAAAAACTCCTCCCACAGGACAAAACGCTTTTGGATCAAGTCCCGTTTTTCTAGTTGGTCGATGAGGTTGTAAATGCCCTGCAGGGCCCGTGTGTCGTTGGCCTGGAAGAACTGGCCACCCGTGATGCGGGCCGCGCGGTTGAGGTCATGGTTGGCAGCAACCGAGGGAACGACCATTTCCGGACCAATGAGGACCGAGTAGAGTTTGATCTTGTCGCGGACTAGTTGCCCAATGATCTCCGACGCGCGGGGGCCGGAGGAGTTGTCGCCATCGGTCACGAGGATGACCACCTTGCTGCGATCGCTGTCCTTGCGCAGGAAGTTTCCCGCGGCCATCACCGCCCAACCAATGCCCGTTCCGGTGGCCAGATCGGTCTGATGCATGGATTCGATGGCCCAGCGGTGATCGAGGGTTAGCGGGCTGACCAAAAACGGGTTTCGCGCAAAACAAACGATGCCAATCCGATCATTGGGTCGACCCACGATGAACTTCTCGGTGACATACTCCAGGGCGACACGGCGGGTGACCCGTTTGCGATCCAACCGGAAATCGGTTTCGGCCATCGAACGGCTGAAATCGAGCGCCAGCATAATGTCGATACCCTTGCTCGGGTCAGGCAAATCACCTCGAGGCATCCGCGGTCTGGCGAGGCCGACGATGAGGAGGGCCAGAGGAATTAAGGTCCACAGCGCATGGGTGGCAGCTCGATGTCGGGCGGGAACGCGGCCCAGGTGGCCGAGGCCGGCCAGTGACGGAATCGCCAGCGACGGAACCGCCCGCGATCGACGTCGGAACCAGGCCAGTGCGGGCAGCGCCAACAGACCAAGCAGCACCCACGGGTAGAGGAACTCGATGGCCAGGAGGTCCTTCAAGGGTTGCTCCCCCGATGCCCCGGCAGTAGTCCGGCACACTCCGAGATGAAGTGCTCGGTCGTGTCGATGAGTGCGGCCAGTTCGGCTTCAGTGGCCACTCCTTGGGCGAATTTAAGGAGATCGCACCGGCTCAGAAACTCTCGAAGGGTTGCTCGATGGGAAGCATTGAGGCATGGGTTAGTCGACGCCAATTCCAGAAATTCGCGTGAGGTCTGGAAGCGGACCGAGAACGCATACCGGGCCTCCAGGTAACCCCGCAGAATCTCGCTGACCTCGATCGCGAAGGGGTAGGCGACCCAATGGCTGCGGTTGGCCCTCAGTGCGGCCAGACGTGCCAGGAAGGCCTCATGCGGCGGCGGTCCAACGGGGACGGTTAGCGTGGGTGTTGTGGGTTTTCGCTGAAGCCACCAGCGACGCAGGTTGTAAGCGATCAGGCCGATCAGCACCGGCAGGCTGAAGAGCAGCCACGGGTTCTCCCACCATTGGGGCAGAGGAACGAGAGTCAGGTCCTCGATGAGCCGATCGGGTTTCATGGGTGCAGCCAGGCAGGATTTATGCGACGCGACGTCGCGCGGCGCGGTCGAGGAACCCCTGGAGTTGCTGGGCCCAGGGTTGATCGGTGCGGACCTCCAGTTCCGGGATGCGTCCCTCGCGGAAGGTGGCGATGAGTTGATCTCGTCGGGCCTGCCCGGCCACTCGCCATCCCTCCCGGACTCGCGGATCACTGGAATCGACCTCGAGCACTTCGCCAGTCTCGGAGTCCTGCAGGAGAACCCATCCGACATCGGGCAGTTCGAGTTCGCGTTGGTCGCTCATTCGCAGAGCCATCATTTCATGCCGCTGATTGGAGGCCTTAATAGCTCGGGTCCAGCCCTCGGTGTCGAGATCGTGGAAGTCCGAGAGGACAAAACTCAGGGTCGGTCGGCTGAAGAGGTTGTTCAGAAACTTCAGCGCTGTGCCGATCGAAGTCCCGGAATGCTTTGGCGTGGTGAAGAGAATCTCATGCAGCAGACGGGTGACGTGTGCGCGGGTCTTGCGGGGCGGGATGTACCGTTCTACTCGATCCGAGAAGAGGATGGCTCCGACCCGGTCGCCATCCCGCACGGCACTGAAGGCCAGGGAGCCTGCCAGAATGGCGGCCATCTCACGGTGTGATGCAACGCCGGCCTCCGGATTAGCTTCGGAGCCAAAGTCTCCGCTGGCCGAGATGTCCACCAAGAGCATGACCACCAACTCTCGCTCCTCGACGTGGCGCTTGATGAAGGGTTTGCGCAGGCGGGCGGTGACATTCCAATCAATGCGGCGGACGTCATCGCCGGGCACGTACTCGCGCACGTCGGCGAAATCCATACCTCGTCCTTTGAAGACGCTCCCCAATCTGCCGCCCATCAGCTGCTCGCTGATTAATCGGGCCCGCACCTCCACGGATCGGAGGCGTTGGATGTAATCGTTCGGCAGCATGAAGGGTTGGAATTGGTCCGCCGATCGGACTTGGGATGGCGCAAGCCTGGCCCGGTTATTCGACGGTGGCGAGGTATTCGATGAGGTTGCGGATGTCCTGCTTGGAGAGCAGCTCACCGAATCCTTCGGGCATCCCTGAAAGCCCTTTCTCGCGACCGATAATCTCAGGTTTTTTGACTGTGATTAGCCCGTCTTCGGCCGAGTTGAGCACCAGCTCGGTCGCCGATTCTGACTTGATGATCCCTGCGTAGCTTTGTCCACCCTTGAGGTTCACTAGCACGTTCTCGAAACCCACGGCGATCGTGGCGTTGGGATAGAGAATGCTCGTCAGCAGGTAGGCGCGGCCGTTTTTCTTGCCGAGTCCGGTGAGTTCTGGGCCGACTTCGCCGCCCTCGCCCTGAACCTTGTGGCAGCGAACACAACTGACCTCAGCCCGTTCGATGAAAACTTTTTTGCCCGCTTCGGCATCGCCTCCAATCAGGCAGGCTTTCCAAGCGGCGGAGGGATCTTTGGCGTCGAGGCGGCTCTTATATTGGCCGAGCAACAGTTTGAGTGACTCACGCGCTCCCGCTGCTTCCACGACATCCAGTTCCAGTTCCGGGGCCACAGTGCCGGCAATCACACCTTCCATCCAGTTCTTCAGGAGAGCGTCAGCCTCGGCACCCTTCACCGAGCCCAATGTGGCCAGTGCTGACTGCTTTTCGGTCACCGATCCGGAGGCCAATGCTTTTTCCAGGGGTGCTGTTGATCCGCCGCTCGCGGAGCCGCCACCAGAGCCTGTGCTTCGAGCCGCGACCGGCGGCACTTCGACGGCAAGTTGGGTGGCCAGGCTGCGGACCTTCTCATCCTTGTCTTCTCGGGCGGCGGCCAGTGCAGGAGCGTAGTCGGGCGTTTGTAGAAGCGACAAGGCCCGCAGGGCGTCTGAGCGTGCGGCCCCGTCAGCGGCTCCCTGAATTACCAGAGCGGACAGCGCCGGCGAAGCCTCGGTGAGCTTGAGGGTCCCGGCGGCTCGGGCGGTGGCTGCGCGGACTGGGGCCGGCGCAGAGGTGAGGAGGGCATTGGAGACCGGCTTCAGTGCCTCATTGGGCACCTTTTCGGAACGGGCGAAGGCGGTCGGGCGCCAAAGTCCGCTGATGCGGTCGCGGCCGGAATTGGCTGGCCACTGGCTGAGGGCGTCGAGGGCCTCGGCTCGGAGAGTCACCGGGGCGTCCTCGCGGGTCGCATAGGTGGCCAGGGCTTTGGCAGTGGCCTCGGTGCCGAAGCGGTAGTTGGCGTTGAGGACCCGACGCATCAATGGGGCCTCGGTAAGGCCGGGGCGCTCGACCAAGCGCGCCAGGGCCTCCAGGGCTCCCGGAATGGGCTGGTCATTGATGGCGCGAGCCGCCTCGGTAACGATGCGAGGTGATGCATCCGCAAGAAAGGAGGTGATCTCATTGCGTTCCAGTTTTCGCATCGCCAGCAGGATTCCCATGCGCACCGATTCGTTGGGGTGCCGCACGTGGTTAATCAGCGCGTCGATATCGTTGGCTCCGATCAGGGCCACCACTCCGGCGTGTCGCAGATAGGGATCTTTGTCGGCGTTTTCCACCAGCAGATTGAAGATGGCGGGGATGGATTCCCGGCGGCCTAGCTTGCCCAATGCGATTGTGCTGAGGGTTCGCGTGTGCAGATCGCTGTCGGAGGTGAGTCGGATCAGGGCCTCGTATGAGCGACCGTAGCGAGCATCGCCTAGCACGGTGGCGGCCACGGCGCGGACTTTCGCATCGGTGTCGGACAAGAGGGGGATTAACCGTTCCAACGACTCCACTCGGGAGCCAGACACGCTTGTGTTGCGCTGAGCGCGGGCGACTTGCCCGATGCCCCAAATGCCATGCAGACGGGCTTGGAGGGTTTTTCCGGAGAGGGCCGCTTTGAGCAGGGACTTGTCGTCTTGACGC
This sequence comes from Verrucomicrobiota bacterium, assembly GCA_026397755.1. GTDB lineage: Bacteria > Verrucomicrobiota > Verrucomicrobiia > Limisphaerales > UBA9464 > SXXZ01. Next base: position 5,740 of record JAPLUF010000034.1, on the reverse strand, counting down.
GCGGCGAGCTCAAATTGGGAGCCCAGTCGGATCCGGTAATTGGGGTGCAGGAGCCCCTTGGCCAATTCGCTGGTGGATCGCTGTGAAAAGCCGGCCGCCAAAAAGGCCTGGGTCTCGCGGACCAATTGTGACTGGGAATGGCGCGGGTCGGAGAAGCGGTAGATGCGTCCCTTGCCCACGGGTTCCCAGCCGTCGAACCAGTCGAGCACCCAAAATGAACCATCGGGACCCCAATGGCCATCGGTGGCATTGACTGACCAGATGAACTTCTGGTCATCCACGATTTCGAAGCCTGCGCCCTTGGCCTTGTGCTTGAACTTCCACAACCCCGATCCACTCGAGCTGCCTCGAAAATCACACAGAGTGAACGTGTCGTTCCACTCGGGACCGCTGCCAGTCCCCTCGTAATAGCTAACGCCGCTCGGGCCGGAGGAAATATTCTTAATGGGAGGAGTCAGGTAGGCCGGCTGGGAGTCGTTTTGCGGATACCACATCTTCTCAGAATTCCATGCACCACGGGGGTTGGGGGCATTGCGGCCTTCCAAGAATTGCCAACCGATGCGCCAACCGCTGTCACCGCCTTCGACCAACCAAGTCCAACGAGCCTGATCGCCGCCATCTGAATTGTTATCGCCGGTGAAGAGGTTTCCCCACGCGTCGAAGACCAAGTCCTGCGGATTGCGAAGGCCCTGGTAGACCATCTCGAGGTGCGAGCCGTCGGGTTCGCAACGGAAGACTGCCCCGCTGTCTGCGGTTCCGACCAAGTGACCTTCGGTTTTGATCATGGAGGCGCGATCACCAATGGAGAAGTAGAGTCGGCCATCGGGTCCAAAGACGAGACCATGCAGGTCGTGCCCTAGAAAACCGACGCGAATCCCATGGCCATAGCTGATACTGCGACGTTCGTCGGCAATGCCGTCTCCATCTGCGTCGCGGAGTCGCCAGACATTGGGGATGTTGGCAAAAAACACATCTTTGCCCCGCGCCAGGACGCCGGCGGCTACGCCGTCCAGTGGGGTGGCAAAGTTTTCGGCAAATACTGTAGAGATCGTGGCTTTGCCGGTGCCCTGAGGATCTCGGAGGAGGCGAACGCGCTCCGTGTTGGTGTAATAGCCCGCCATCTGATCGGGCTTTAGGTGCCGCTGCATCATTGCCAAACGGTCATCCACCGACTTGCAGGCGAGGTCCTCATCGAGCCAGTCCATGATGCCCCGGATGTCGGGGACTCCCCGCCATGCGCGGAAACTCTCAGCGACGAAGACTCGGCCGTCATCAGCGACATCGAAAGCCACGCCGTGGGCGACATTGGGTTCAGCTGCCCAGAGTTCGGCCTTCCAACCAGTCGGGTAAGTGAAGCGCTTGATGGCACGTTCGGCCTCGTCTGAGGCGGCGGCGATCGTTGGGGCTTTGAAAGATGTCTGTTGAGGCCCGAGCTTGTGTTGGGCGTGGGTGGGAACCGCGATGGTGGCGGCTCCCAGAGTGATGGCGGCCAAACAGCGGCGTAGTGTGGCGGACGTAACAGGCATAAAGTGTTAGAAGGTATGAAGGATGTCGGGTGAAGCAAGCGACCGCTGGCCTTGAACAACAAAAACCCCCGTCACTTGAGTGCGGGGATTGTGCGGGGATTGGCCAAGGCCGAGCGCCGGGGACCGAGGGATGGGGCCTCGGGGATCAGCGCCTGCGGGTGACAAGAGCCCAGGCAGCCAGACCGAGTCCGGCCAAGGCCCAAGTTCCTGGCTCGGGCACCGTCGTCGGCATCACATCGAGCGTGATGGCGTCGAGGCTCAGGTGTTCGCCCGTAGACTTGAAATTGAGGGTGAAGTCGTTGACCCCCGGATCGGTAATATTCCAGGTGTAAGCCAGCGAAATGTTGTTACCCGGAAAACCTTGGGCAGGGGATGTGGCCAGCGTCGTGGGAGTTCCGCCGAGCGACACAGATTTGCTCTGGGAAACGTAGTTCAGGCGCAGGCCCGAATAATCGATTTCGGTGCCGAGTGTCCGGATTTGGAAAGAAATCTGAGCGATCGGTTGGAGGCTTGCATAGCGGAGATTGAAGTTGGCTGTGCCACCGACGCCCACATAGATGTTGCCGCTGCCGAGCACAGCACCCACGGGGTCCAGTTGTGTGAGCGTCGCTCTGCTGCCCGTATTGAAACCGCTCATGTCCGGCTGGTTGGCGACATTGTAGCCTGAGGAAAATCGATCCCATCCGGCGACCTCGGTGCCGGCGACCCCTCGGAAATAAGGAGCATAAAAGCCGTTGGTACCGGCCGAGGCATTGGGAATCAACGTGGCAGCGACCAAGGCTGCGGTGAAAAATGATTTTTGGATGTCCATGATGATCGAGAGTGACTTCGGGTCGTGCCCGGCTTCCGGGTTGAACCTATCGAAGTCGCAAGATTGCACAGAGACTAAAATCGGCGACTCAAAAACTGTTCTCGATCAACTTTTTGGCGGACAATTCAGGCTGCCTTTCGGCGGATTCCCACGATCCGGAAGGCTGCCTGCTGAAGAACCAGGGCCTCATCCAAATCGGCGCTGACCAGTTTGCGGTTGGCCTCCAACAATAGGCCCATCGCCTCGACCAATTCCTCAGTCCGGTAATTAGCGGCTTGCTTCATGGCTTGGAACAGAACGAAGGAGTGGAGTGCCAGCGGGTTAAAACGTCGGTCCGTCGGCATTGAAGAGGCAGGGATTCGGTCAAGCTGGCTTTTGAACGAGTTGTAGTCCCGACAGGGCTTTAGTGAACCGTTAGACAATAACTCCTTGACCATCAGCAACGAGCGCACCTTCGAAATTAACCCATAAAGGAGCCCGATCTCGGACTTGCGTTTGTCGGTGCCCACCCGGATCTCCCACAATTCCTCATCCAAAGTTCGGAGGAGCTTGGCTAAATCACGGTCTCCCAGCGCCTCGGCCAGAGCGAAGGCTCGAGCAATCTTCTGCCGGGAAACGCACAGTTGAATGTCGCTGAGAGTGACGGTGTTCCGCTGACCGGTGTACAGAGCGAGCTTTTCGCACTCGGAAGCCAGCATTCGCAAGTTGGGACCAACCCGGTTGACCAGTTCAGCCAGAGCCTCGTCATCGGCCTCTTTTCCGGCCTCGCGCAGGATGCGGATTGCTTCGGACTCAGCCTTGCCGGCCCAATCCTTGTCGTCATGAGAAAGGGCAGCGAACAATTCAACGGTTCCCTGTTTCTCGAACGCTTTGAAGATTGCTCGCCGTTTATCAGGTTTGCCTGCCGAGATAAGCAGGCGGACGCCGTCCCAGCGGAAGGACTTAAGGGTTTCAGCCAATTCGGCGAGAGCTGAGGTGACAGAAGTGGAACTAGAAGTTCGGTCTTCGCCCAAGAAGTTGCAGTTTTGGAACCACACAGCCTTCGCTCCTCCGAAAAACGGTAGCGTGTTGAGTGCCGCGTGCAGTTTTGCAATCTTCTGTTGGGCCTCTCCGGCATTGCTGGCGGTGGCGTCTAGTACCTCGTGATCCATCCCGCCGAGTTCCGAGCACCACTGTTCGTACAGGGCTCGAGCCCGTTGTTTGACCGAAAAATCATCATCCCCGCAGACCAGAACCATCGGGGCCGGCCCAGACTCGTCGGGAGAGGTAGTGGGAGCGGATCGAGCTGCCATCAAGCCTGTTCGCCTGGTTCTTCGCTGTCTTCTTCGCCTGCATCCTCCTGCTCATTGGCGCCGGCCAAATGATCGCTCATGTCTTCCACATCATGGAAAAGGCTGCGGGTGACGAAAATAGGGCGTTTGAGGGCGCTGGCCAAAGCTAAGCAATCGCTGGGTCGGGCATCGATCTCCACCAATTTTGTGCCTAGTTCGTTTTGTTGGCGCAGGATTAATCGCGCGAAGAACGTGGAATTCTTCAGAGAGGTGATCACCACTCGTTCCAACTCGATTCCAAAGCCCTGAAAAACCAGGCCCATCAGATCATGAGTCAGCGGCCGATCTTTCGGTGTACCTCGCAGGGCCATGCCAATCACCAGCCCCATGCTTTGTTCGACTTGGATGACGAACACCTTCTCATCGTTGCCGATGAACAAGGCGCAGCCGCTGTTGGCGGGCAGGATGCCGCGGATCTTCACCGGAATGACGTCATTCGCCATGGCGACAGAATAGGAACGGTCAGCCTGCCAACGCAAGCAAGCGTCCGGCATGCAGTCCTCCTGATTCACATCGAGGGACAGGCTAGGGACAGGCTAGGGACAGGCTGAATCTCTAAGGTGATGTTAAATGATTAAATAAATCCTTTTAAATCGATCTTTAGTGGTGAAGCGTTGAATCTTAAATTCAAGTTTATGAATAACGAAATACCTCAAATAGCGCCGATGGTTGATGCTGTGACGCGTGACGTGCTGTCGATGATGACCGGAAGTCAGATTGAGTCTTCGGCCAATGAACCGGCACCGGAATCCTTTGATGTCGATGGCGTTGCCGCAGTCGTCGGGATGACCGGTGGCCTGACGGCCAATGTGCATCTGGTGCTGGGAAGTGGTGTCGCGCGCAAGGTGGTGGGTGGTATGCTGGGATCTTCGCAGTTCGGCGATGCGGAGATGCGTGATGCAGTGGGTGAGTTGACGAACATGGTGGCTGGCGGGCTGAAAAATCGGCTAGATCGCCTTAATATCGTGCTGAAATTGACCATTCCGACCTTCATTAGGGGTCGCGAAATGCAGATCACCTCTCAGGGTTTTACCTTTGGCACCATGAATTCCTTCCGCTTGGCCGGTTCCGAAGAGCCGGTTCGGGTGATCGTATTCGCCCGAATGAATAACTGAAGCTCAGGCCCGCTCAGGCCCAGAGTCTGCATCGGTTAGCTGCTCGGCGGAATCCTTGCGATGCTGCCGTGACGACGGGTTGCGACTTGTGGTTTGGGTTTTTCGGGGTTTTGCTCTGTGGGATTCAATGCGCTACATCGAACCACACGGCCACATGGTCAGCCGGACGACGGATGACTACGTTGACATGGTCACAGCCGGCTGCGAGGCCGTCTGTGAACCGGCTTTCTGGGCCGGATTCGATCGCTCTTCGGTCGACGGTTTTCAAGACTATTTCCGGCAGTTGACGGAGTACGAGCCGGCCCGTGCTTCGCGTTACGGGCTGCCGCATTTCTGCTGGCTGTGCATTAATCCAAAGGAGTCCGAGGATGTTGCGCTGGCCTCCGATGTGCTGGCGCTGATTCCGGAGTTCTTGGACCGACCCAACGTCTTGGGGATCGGTGAGATCGGCCTCAACAAGAATTCACGGAATGAGCTGAAGGTTCTCGAGATGCACGTGGATCTCGCGGCCAGGACCGGGCAGATGATCCTCGTTCACACGCCCCATCTGGAGGATAAGCTCAAAGGGACGCGCCTAATTCTAGACCTCCTGGCGGCCGACTCCCGGATCCGTCCGGAACGAGTGCTCATCGACCATGTCGAGGAGCATACGGTTCAAATGGTTCTCAACCGGGGACATTGGGCCGGAATGACGCTCTATCCCATTAGTAAGTGCACCCCGGCCCGTGCGGTGGATATTTTGGATCGACACGGCTCTGAGCGCTTGTGGATGAACTCGGCCTGCGATTGGGGCGAGAGTGTGCCGCTCGCGATCCCTAAGACCGCCTTGGAAATGCGCCGTCGCGGGTGGACGGCCGAGGCCATCGATCGGGTCATCTATCAGAACCCGGTCCAATTCCTCGGGCAGAACCCTAAGTTCCGCCTTTGACCTGCAGTCAGTCCGGTTTGACGAGGTCT
>JAPLUF010000276.1 GCA_026397755.1 Verrucomicrobiota bacterium | reverse complement strand
TCAGGTTTTCAACGACGCCAAAATTGCCTTTGCGACCGAAGAGCAGTTGTCGGCTTCCCATCAACGCCAGCGCGGTCCGCTGGAGACGCGCGTGCGCGAACTGAACGCGGCCATCGAGCGACTCCAGACCGAGCAGGGTCAGTTCGAAGATCGTCGCGCCAACTTTGAGGCCGGCATCGGCCAGTGTCGCCGGGAGATTGAGCGCTTGGCCGGAGAGCGGGCCGTGTTGGCTGAGCAAATTCAGCAGTTACTGGGCGACCGCAAATTTCAGGAAGGTGAAATTCACAGCCGCGAGGAACAGTTGAAGGAGCGGCGAGCGCGTGTGGCCTTGCTTCAGACCCAACGGGGGCAACTGGAAGTGGAGTTGGCCCAGAAGACCCTGACACTAGAAAACCTTCGGGCGCGAATTCAGGAAAAGTATCAGGTCGCTCTTGAAGACATCCGGCCCGCGGGGCTTCGCATCCAACCTTCAGACGATGGACTCTCCAAGGTCGAGGTCGTGCCGATGGACGTCATGGAACAGCAGGGATTGACGACCGATTGGGATGCTGTGTCCGCGCAAATCCATGCGCTCCAAAGGAAAGTGGACGACATCGGGCCGGTGAACCTGGTAGCGATCGAGGAGTATGAAGAATCCGAGCAACGCTACACGTTCTTGCAGGCCCAGTACGATGACTTGATCAAGGCCAAGACCGAGTTGATGGAGGTCATCAACCGGATCAACACCGAGACCAAGACCCTGTTCGTCGAGACCTTTGAAAAGATCCGCGCCAACTTCCAGATCATGTTCACTGAGATGTTCGGCGGTGGTCGCGCCGATCTGAAACTGACGGAGGGAGAGGATGTCTTGGAGGCGGGCATCGACATCGTGGCGCGTCCGCCGGCAAGCAGCTGCAGAGCATTTCGTTGCTGTCGGGCGGTGAGCAAACCATGACAGCCGTGGCGCTCCTATTCTCGATTTATCAGGTCAAGCCCTCGCCCTTCTGTGTGCTCGACGAGTTGGACGCGCCGCTCGACGAGTCGAACATCAATCGATTCACCGCGGTCTTGAAGCGCTTCCTCGATCACAGCCAGTTTGTGGTCATCACCCACAACAAGCGGACCATCTCTATGGCCGATGTGCTCTATGGCGTCACCATGCAGGAGCGCGGGGTGAGCAAAATTGTGAGCGTTCGGTTCAATAAGGAGGAGGGGACGGCCGTTCCTGCTGGGGAGCCGGCTAATATCGCGGACGCCGTGCGCGGCACCCGCGCCATGGAGGGCAGCGTGAACACGGGCCAATAAAAGGCTGTTCACAAAACCGGTGGGGTGCTGGTTTATGGGCTTGGAAGCCCTCGAATTGAAGGCCTGTGGCACCCGCGTCCTTCATCGGCTGGGCCCTTCAGATGTCGACCGCGATGGGGGCATCGTGTTTCCTCGTGTTGTACGTTGAGCATCACTGTCATGAATCTTGAGCGTCCTCAGACCCATTGCCTGCCTGCACTGGAGGCCTTTGCCGACCGGCGTGAGTCGATTTGTGTGATTGGGCTGGGATATGTGGGTTTGCCGCTGGCCGTGGCCTTCGCCTCTCGATTTCGAGTCCTGGGATTCGACATCAACCCGGTGCGAGTGCGCGAACTTCAGGCCGGACATGACCGGACCTTGGAACTGACCGAGGAGCAGCTGCGCCGGCACCCGATTGAGTTCACCACCGAGCCGTCGGCCATTAGTCGCTCGCGCCTGGTGGTGGTGACGGTGCCCACCCCGATCGATGCGCACCACCGCCCGGATCTGACCCCGTTGATCAAGGCCTCAACGCTCATTGGCCGCCATCTCGAAGCGGGAACCACCGTGGTTTATGAGTCCACGGTGTATCCGGGGTGCACCGAGGAGGACTGCATTCCGGTGATCGAGCGAGAGAGCGGCCTGACCTGGCGGCGCGAGTTTTTTGCCGGCTATTCGCCGGAGCGCTTCAATCCGGGCGACCGCGAACATACCATCGAGAAGATTAAGAAAGTCGTCGCCGGTGACTTGCCAGCCACGGCCCAATTGATTGCCGGGATCTACGGATCGGTCATCACCGCGGGGATCCACATCGCACCCACCCTCAAGACCGCCGAGGCCGCCAAGGTGATCGAAAATACTCAGCGGGACCTGAATATTGCTCTCGTTAACGAGTTAGCACTGATCTTCAATCGGATGGGCATTGACACATTAGAAGTGCTGGAAGCGG
>JAPLUF010000335.1 GCA_026397755.1 Verrucomicrobiota bacterium | reverse complement strand
TGACCTTGGCGTTGTTGAAGATGCGCTTGTCGGGTCGAACCCAGCCTTGTTCCAGAATAGTGGCCGCACATTTTCCGTACCCACTGCTATTCATGGTCTCCAGCACACTTCGGGCGGTCCCGAGGTAATCTTCGGGCAGAGCGCGTGAATCGGTACGCGGATAGGTGAGGACCTTGTGACGCTCATACAGCGCCTGGTCGATTTGTAGGGTCCGTGTGGCCGAGAATCCGTAGCGCCGGTTCGCCTCGCGCTGGAGGGTCGTGAGGTCGAACAACGTGGGGGAGAGCTGGTTGCTGGGCTTGCTCTCTTCGGTCACCACGCCGGGCTTGTTCAGGCAGCGTTCCCGGAGGGTGGACGCCTTGGCGGCATCCCAAATGCGGTCGGCACGCAGGGCTTCGTCAGCGTCTTTGCCAGCCGGCTTGCTGAAGCGCTCGTCGAACCAGCGACCGACATACTGACCGGCCTCGCAGCCGAACGTGGCGTGCAATTCCCAGTAATTGCGGGAGACGAACTTCCGGATCTTTTCCTCCCGTTCCACAAGGATGGCCAGCGTGGGGGTTTGCACCCGGCCAACGGTGGTCTTGTTGAAACCGCCCCCCTTGGAGTTGAAAGCCGTCATGACCCGGGTGCCATTGATGCCGACCAACCAATCGGATTCTGACCGACAGGTGGCCGCAGCAGCCAGGGGTTGCATCTCTTGATCGGAGCGCAGCCGATTAAACCCGTCGCGGATGGCGGCGGGCGTCATGGACCGCAACCACAAACGCCGGACCGGTTGGCGGGCTTGGGTGTATTGGGCGATGTAGCGGAAGATCAGTTCTCCCTCGCGGCCGGCGTCGCAGGCATTGACCAGAGCATCGACATCTTTGCGCTTAATGAGCTTCTGGAGGGTCTTGAGCTTGGCCTCGGATTTCTCGCGGGGCTGCAAGTCGAAGTGCGGTGGAATGACCGGTAACGCGTTGAAACTCCACTTGCCCTTCTTGGCTTCGTAGGCCTCAGGGGCGCGGATCTCGAGCAGGTGACCGACGGCCGAGGCGACGATCGTGTCTTCACGTTCGAAGTAGTCATCGACCCGTTTGAACCCACCTAGGGCTTTGGCGATGTCCGCGGCGACGGATGGTTTTTCAGCGATGACGAGGGTTTTTCCCATGAAAGGATTCGTGGGGACCTCTACCTGTCGTATCCGGTCCCGGGCAAGGAGTTCTTTTGATAGACGCAGTTTACTTTTATGTATTCGGAAGCATTCGTCCGGTTTTTTGGGGGAGATTTTGAACAAAAAACACCCACGTCGCTGGCCATCAAATCCAAGTAAGACTAGGATCGTCCGATGCGCGTCTCGAAATTGCTTCATACCCGCTATCGGCTCAACGACCTGGAACGTTCGGTGCTTTTCTACAAAGAAGTTCTGGGTCTGGAAGAGGTGCGCCGTCACAAGTCTCCGCGAGGTTCAGAGTTGGTCTTTTTGAAGGCTCCAGAGAGCGAGGAGACCATTGAGTTGTGTCATTTTCCCTCGAGCGGGCCGGTGGAGGTGCAGGCCGATCTAACCCATTTGGCGTTTGAGGTCTCGAGCTTGGAGGCCTTTGGTCAACACTTGGCGACGCTGGGGCTTCAGTACAGTGACGGTCCAACCTATAAGGCCGACGGTTCCGGCGGGTTTGCCTTCGTCGATGCTCCGGAGGGCTATGAAATCGAGCTGATCGAGCGGTCTTCTGTGGCTGCCTTGGGTGCAGCCTCTCACTAATCCCGGTAACTGGGTCTTGCTGAACTGCCTCCGCAGATGGAATTCATGGCCCGCCAATACCGTTGGAGTTTCCCACGTCCCGCCATGGTCATGGGGATCCTCAATGTGACGCCCGATTCCTTTAGCGATGGCGGATGTTTCTTAGATCCCGAGCGGGCCGTGGCGCGGGGAGAAGAGTTGGTCGCCGAAGGGGCTGAGTTCATCGATATCGGGGGGGAGTCCACCCGGCCGGGGGCGGCTCCGGTCGACGAGTCCGAAGAGTTGCGACGAGTCATTCCAGTGGTGCGGGCGCTGGCGGCCAAGACCCACGCGGTGATTTCCGTCGACACTCGCAAGGCCGGGGTGGCCCGTGCGGCTTTGGATGCCGGAGCCAGTGTCATTAATGACATCGAGGCTCATCGGACGGATCCAGAACTTTGGAAAACAGTGGCGGCCACCGGAGCCGGCTACGTGCTCATGCACATGCAGGGAACCCCTCAGACCATGCAGAAAAATCCGCACTATGAGAATGTCGTCGATGAGGTCGGCACCTTTTTTGAAGAGCGATTGCTTCGATTGGAGGAACACGGGGTGCGACGGGAGCAAGTTTTGTTGGATCCGGGGATCGGCTTCGGTAAGACATTACCTCACAATTTGTCCCTTCTGCGAAGTTTGGGGGTGATTTCAGCCCTCGAACGACCGATGCTCCTCGGCGTCTCCCGAAAGTCCTTCATCGGCCGATTGTTTGATGTAGAACCTAATCAGAGGATAGGTGCTTCGGTTGCCTGTGCTTTGTGGGCTGCCGAAGCAGGAGTGACTGTGTTCCGGGTTCACGATGTGGCCCAGACCGTTCAGGCTTTGCGCATGAGGGAAATCCTGAACAACCAGACTAAGACGAGTTGAATTTGCTGCTGCCATTATTGCAGGCCATCTGGCGCCCGACCCTGGAGATTGGAATCCTTGGGGTGGGTATTTATTATGGCTACCGCTTCCTCAAGGGGACCCGTGGACAGGCCGTAGTGACCGGTTTCGTGGTCGTGCTCTTGGTGCTTACTTTGTCGGTGCGCCTGCTACGCTTGGATGTCCTCAACGCCATCATGAACCAGATATTGCCCTTCCTGGCGCTGGCGATTGTGGTGCTCTTCCAACCGGAAATTCGCCGGTTGCTCGCTGAGGTGGGAAATTTGCCGCTCTTCACCAACTTGCAGGAGCAGCGTGAGAACTTGGAAGTTATCGTCGAGTCGGTCGATCGAATGGCTCCGGCCCGCATGGGGGCGCTCATCGCCATCGAACAGTCGATTTCCGTGACCGAGACCGTCGAATCCGGCATTTCTATCGACTGCGAGGCGACGCCCGAAATGATCGAGACGATTTTCTTTCCGAACAATGCCATCCACGACGGCGGCGTGATCATCAAGGGTGATCGAATCTTGCGGGCAGGCGCAATTTTCCCGCTGACCCAACGGGGCGATCTTCCTAAGTCCCTGGGGACCCGCCACCGGGCAGCCGTGGGCCTGAGTGAGGAGACCGATGCGGTGGTGGTGGTCGTGTCCGAAGAGTCTGGTGGCATCTCGTATGCCCATCGGGGCGCACTGACCCGGAATGTCACTATTGAGCAACTCCGGGCCTTCCTGACGGAGGTGCTGGTGAAGCGGTCTTCGGGTCGCCCGGGGAATTCTTGGCTGCGACGCTGGTTCACCGGAGCTGTGAGCAACGGAGGACACTGACATGGCTTGGCGCGAATTGCTTATTCAAAATCGGGCCCAGAAGCTGGGCTCTTTGGCTTTGGCCACCCTTATCTGGCTGACGGTCCGATCCAATCTGGGCATGGATCGGTTGGCCACCAACGAGTCGTTTCGCGTTCGGGTGCTAGAGAACATCCCCGTGGGCATATTGGCGACGGGGCAGGGAGAGTCCCAGGTCCAGATCTTTCCCTCGGTGGTCCATGTCGAGGTCGAGGGCGACCCTGATGTGGTCCAACGACTCACCACGAGTGATGTCCAAGCCTACGTGAACCTCTTGAGCCCGGAGGCCCCTCGGCAAGGCATGTTCCGAGTCAATGCCCGAGCTCCGGGGGTCCGGGTGGTTGTGGTGCTGCCCGAATCGGTGCGGGTGGAACGCCCACGTTAGCTCCGACCGGACGATGTCCTTAGAGACTGTCTGAAACTGGGGAGGGGCCCCTCCCCATTTTCAGACAGGCTCTTAGCGAGGAATCTCGTTGAGGGTGTAGTAGGCCAGTGGGTGCAGCAGCGGTTGGCCTGCCTTAGAGCGTACCCCGGTGGGTTTGAGTTCGTGCAGGTGACCCAAGTGCAATGCGGTCTTGAGACGCACACTGCGGCCGTCGGCAGCTACGGTCACCGACTCGATCGCCGGTTGGGTGGCATCGACCTCAGGCGATCCGTAGTTGGACTGGTAAATGTAGGTGAAGGTGCGGAACTGGTACGACTCCACCTTGCCTGCGGTCTCCGGATCTACGGGTTCGGTGAAGGTGAGTTCGAACCCGTCCGACTTGACGTGCATTTCGTGGATTTCGAACGGGGTCTTGCCGCTCCAGTTCATCCGTTGGAGCGCGAAAGGCTTGCCGCCGCGAGCGCCCCATCCACGGTCGGTGCCGCCCACGAACAGCGTGCCATCGGAGGCCATTTCGAGACTGAGCGTGCCGCTATCGAAGCCTTCACGGAAAGGGAAGCAGGCGCCTTGATACACACCATTGACCTCTTCCAAGTACACCCGCATGACCGTGCTCCATGTTTGGTCGCCGACGAAGAGCTGGTTCTTGAAAGGACCAAACTTTCCGGCGGTGCCGTCGTTTTGGATGCCCGAGGCGCTCTGGCCCATTTTGTTGTAGGGGAATCCGATGGCCGGAGGCACGAACTCAGGGATCTTGGCCCGCTCGACCGGGATGCGGCTGTTGCTAGTCGGATCCTTGGGCCGAGGGCCCATGTTCGAGGCCTTCTCGTACCAGCGGTTGCCCGTGGGGTTGCCCACAAACTGTCCAGGTTTCAGGTGCTTGAGCCAACACGTGCCATTCCAGGGCCCCTGGTTGTCGGTGTAGAACATTTCGCCCAAATGGTTGGTGGCGATGCCGCCGGGCGAACGCAGTCCGCTGGTGGTCGGGATCGTCTTGCCCTCGGGGGTGATCCGCAGGGCCCATCCGCGGTACGGATTCTCGCTCGTGAAGGAACCCGTGAGGCAGAGGATTACCCAGATGTTGCCGTCGCGATCGAACTTCGAACCGAAGGCGTATTCGTGGTAGTCGCCGTTAATGCCCCAGCTGTCGGCTACAGTTTCGAAGAGGTCGGCGCGACCGTCGTTGTTGGTGTCCTTGAGCCGCGTGAGTTCGCCGCGTTGCGTGGCGTAAATCCATCCATCGCCGCGGGTGGTCAGGCCCAGCACCTCATGCAGGCCTGAAGCGAAGCGGGTGAACTTGGCCTTGGCGGGGTCTTTGTCGAAGGCGTTGGCGACGAACCAGATTTCGCCCAGTCGTGTGGAGACGGCGATGCGTTGGTCGGGCAACACCTGGATGGCACCGGCCTCCAGCACCACGCCCTCTGGCACGGGCAGGGTGGTGATGGGGTAATACTCGGCTTCCTGCTCGGCCTTGGTGGCGGCGAACACAGGCAGGAGGGTCGCGAGGCCGAGAGCGGCGGTGAGCGCGGTGGGGTTCAGGAACTTCATGCGGGAAAGGGGAAAGAGGCTGCGATTGGGTTCTAGGGGTTCCACACGAGGATCACCAGGTCATCTCCACGCGGAGTTCCGATGCATTCGGTTGGAGGGCGACGCGGAGTTCGTCGCCGACGAGGGTGGCCTTGGCACCGGGGCCCACCTGAATAAGTAATCCGCTGTCCACCTTGAAGCCGTTGCCAGCCGGTTGGATGCCACCCTTGGCCAGTCGCAGCCAGAGGGGCTGGGTCGGTGTGCCCTGGAAGCGGAAGGTCCGCACCAGCGTCATGTCTACGCTACCGGGCTTGGCCTGGGGGGTTTCCTCAATGGTCAGGCCCAGAACGCGGTAGCGGAAGGTGGGTTGCTGGCGCGCATCCAGCCGGTAGCCCAAGAATTGGCTACTGGTATCGATCGCGGTTGGCCAGGGGGCCGTGGGCGAAGACAGGGTCGCGAAGGCCGGCCCCTCGGGCAGGCGGATGCGGTGGTCGCCCAGAGGCGGCTCGTAGCCCGTGCCGCGGTCGGTGCTGTGGCGGGCCATGTCAATGAAGGGACCTTGCCAGAGCAGGGCCATGCGGAGGTTCTGGGCGTCGAAGGCCAGGTTGGCCCGCTCAGGATAACCGACGCCGATGGCCCGGGCTCCGCCGCCTTCGATGAAGTTGCGATAAATCACTGCCTCGTCATCGACCACGATCTCCTTCTTGCCGCGGATGAGTCCGGCCGGGATCTCAGCCTTGGCCCCGTCGGCTAGGTAGGCGTAGATGGCCCGTAGTTGGCCCGTGGTGTCGCCATTGAGGATCTTGGTGTTCACCGCCTTGCCCTCGGGCCAGAAGGTCGGCATGCGGGTGCCGGGGCGCAGGGCCGCCGGGTTGGGCAGGTAGCGTTGCAGCCATTCCCATTCGAGGCGCTCACCCATCTTGTCGAGGGCCAAGGCCGGAATACCCATGGATCCATGCGTGGTAAAGGTGTGACAGGCCACGCAGCCCAGCCCATCGCGGCCTATGAGTTTCCAGCCGATCTTAGCATCCTGAGAAGTGGTGACAGGCGCCGGCGTCGCGGTGGCCGGGGTGTCGAGGCGCTTCAATTGGGCCGCCAGCGTGTGGACCTTCGGGCCGAAGACCGGCATGCGGGTGGCCATGTACGGACGCGCCTTGGTGCCCTGGGTCAGGATTTGCTCGAGGGCTGCCGCCTTGAGCTTACTGCCGACACCGGTGAGGTGCGGCGGGATGCGTCCTTCGTCACCGAGATCGGCCTCGCCGATGACGGTGAACCATTCCGAACGGCCCGAGGCGGTCGGGCCACCCACTTCATTGCGAGAGTGACAAGCCAGGCAGTTGAATTGGCTCAAAGCGAGGTCGACTTGGGCTGAAGCGCCGATGGCCAACTTCTGGGCCTCGGCCGGATTGCGGAGGGTCTTGCGGAGGCTCATCCGGTCGGCGGTTGAGAGGTCGAAGCGCGGAGCCTTGGCGGGAGGAATGTCAGACAAACAGCCTTCTTGGGTTCGCAGGGCCAATTGGACCATGGGCTTGGACTTGCGGGCCTGAACCAATCCCGTGGCGTCGGTCACTGCATGGCAAGCGGCACAATTGAGCGCGGCGAATTGCTCCCGGCCCGCGGAGACCTTGGCGGGATCGAGCGAGAACTCTTCCCAGTCGAGCGGCCGCACGACCTGGCCGCCATGTTTGAGGCGATCGCCCGGGATGGGGCCGCGTTTCTCACCCGGAGGAGCCCATTGCACCTGGAACTCGGTTTCGCCGCCGCCTTGGAAATACACCACTTCCAGTTCATGCAGCCCTGGCTTGAGGTTTAGGGTGCCGTTCTTTTCGGCGGCCGGATGAACCCCGTCATTGTTCAAGAGCGGGCGCCCATCGATGGACAGTTGGGAGCCGTCGTCCGATCGGATCCAGAAGCGGTACTTGCCATCGGCCGGGATGTCGATGAACCCGGAGAAACGGACGCCCCAGTTGTTGTTGGGGTGGGGCAGGCTCAAGTCGAGGGCGGCGGAGACCCCGGTGGATTTCGGGGTCATGGTCAGCAACTGGCCGATGGAACCGGCCGCTCCCTCGAAGAATTCGTACTGAAGCCCATCGACCATGGCCGGTGTCTTGGAAGGTGCGTTGTTGGCGGAGACCTGATCACGCAACAAGTAGAGGGCGATGGCTCCGGCCTCTGAGGGCGACAAGTTCATCGAGGGCATCCGACCCGAGGGACGGTGCACCAGCGGATCGCGCAGCAGTCGGGCCAGCTCCGAAGCGGGGTATTTCCGGGCGAGGTCTCCCAGCGGGATGGACTGTGCTTGGATTTCTTTGAAGGATTGGTCGGTGACTCCCTCGGGGCGTGTCTCGGGCGCGTGGCAGGCGACACAGCCGACCGTGTGGTACAGGGCGCGGCCCTGATCGATTCGGGCTGGGTCTGACCGGAGGCCGGAAGGTTCGTTGGTCCTGCGCAGGGAGACTAGGTAGTGGGTGAGAACGTCGACCGTCTTGGTCTTCTGGGCCTCAGTCATCCCGTGCAGCAAGTCGGGCATGGCGGACCCCGGTTTAGTTTGGTGGGGACTGGAGAGCCAGCGCCGCATCCAGGTCGTCGAGGTTTTCAGCGGATCCGCCCCAAGCACGGGAGCCCCTTTGGGAGCGGCCCAATCGGGGAGGGCAGCCGAGGTCGGCAGCCCCTTGTCGCTGTGGCAGGCGGCGCATTGCAATTCGCTGACCAGAAGTGTGCCGCGGTCCACCGAGGGAGGGTGAACTCCCGTCTGGATCCCGGCCGAGGCTTGGAATGCGGCGGAGAATAAGGCCGCCGCGACGGTCAATGGGGCCGAGACTCGGTGCAGGAAACTCATGGAATTTAAGCAACCCTACGCCGAGATGCCAGAAGCAGCCAAGACCGCAGAGCAGGGGACAGTGAGTTTTTAGCTCCTTCCGGTGGGCACAAATCGGCGAGGGATTAGACCTCCGTTAGCCATCCGGATTGGGGGCCGGCCCTAGAGCCAGTTGCCCCCCAGGTCGTCTTTGGGATTCTTTGAGCTTCCGTTCGAGGCCGGACTTTCGTTTACCTTGACCCATGGGAGCCCAATGGAAACAGGCGGGTCGCGAAGCGGCCGCACAGAAAAAAGGTCAGGTGGTCGGCAAGCTGACCCGCGAAATCATGGTTGCCGCCAAGTTGGGGGGGGCGGAGATCGAGACCAATGCCCATCTGGCGGCGGCGGTCGAAAAGGCCAAGAAGGCCAGCGTGAACAAGGACACTATTGAGCGGGCCATTAAGAAGGGGGCCGGTCTCTTGGACGAAAAGGTGGATTTCGAGACTGTGCTGTATGAGGGCTTTGCCCCGCACAAGGTGCCGGTGATCGTCGAGTGCCTCACCGACAACCGAAACCGGACGGCTCCGGAAATTCGGCATTTGTTCAAGGAGGGCCAATTGGGACAGCCCGGCAGTATGTCGTTTTTTTTCCATCGTTTGGGTGTGGTGGAAGCCACCCATTCCGACGCCAAGCGCGATTCCGAATCCGACGCCATCGAAGCCGGCGCGCAGAATCTCGAACCGCTCGACGGGGAAGAAATTCCTGAAGGGCATGTGGGCACTCGGTTTCTAGCCGAGGTGAAGGATTTGGCCACGGTCACCCACTGGCTCTCCAAAGCCGGTTGGAAAGTCCTCGCCAGCGAGATCCGCCACGTAGCCAAGAACCCTGTGGAACTTGGCGACGCCGAAAAGCAGCAGGTCTCCACGTTCCTCAATGCCATCGATGACCATGATGACGTGCACCGCCTGTACGTTGCCATGAAGTGAGCCGGTTCGGCTCCTCGGCAAACGACAGAAACGATCCCACTTCAGGATTCGGTGGCTGGATCCCAGTATGAAGTGAGCTATGGATCCGAGCGGCCGCTTGGAATTGAACGAATGTGGTCAATTGTCATCTATGGCTACCGACATGATACCGAGTGTCTTGAAGAGAACCTTCATCGTTATTTTTGGGGCAGGCACTCTTCTGGTTGGGGCGTGCTTTGTTCCGGCCTTTGCCCAGCAAACCGACCTGACGAAGGCGGATGCTTTGGATGTCCGCCGCGACGCCGTCGTGGAGGCCATCGAGCGGGTGATGCCGAGCGTGGTCAACGTCGAGGGTTCGGCCGATGTCGACCCGAACAGCGTCGACGACCGCCTGATGGCTGAATTTTTCGGATGGCGGTTGCAGCAAGTGCAGGAGGCGGTGGTCAGCCGCGGCTCCGGTGTCGTCATCGACGAGGAGGGCTACGTGCTCACCAATGTCCACGTGGTCGATGGGGTGAAACGGGTTTTCGTAAAGTTCAACGACGGATCTGATCCGATCGAGGCCGAACGGGTGGCGCTCAACGCCGCCAAAGATGTGGCTTTGCTGAGGCTCAAATCCCCGGGCCGAAAGTTCCCGGCCGTCAAATTTGCTAAGGACGACGACCTCTTGTTGGGTGAGACGGTCATCGCCTTGGGCAATCCCTTCGGATACGCGGGTTCTGTGAGTCGGGGCATCTTGAGTTCCCGCGCACGCCGCGGTCCCAATGAGGATCGTTCACGCGGAGAACTCGATACCTTGGACTGGATCCAGACCGACGCGGCCATCAACCCCGGTAACTCCGGCGGGCCGTTGATCAACCTGCGTGGCGATCTCATCGGCATTAATGTGGCGACATTGCGACCGCAAATGGGCGCTCAGGGGATTGGTTTTGCCATCCCCATTAAACGGGTTAACCAGGCCTTAGCCGAGGTGCTCAGCGGCGAATCGGTGGGGCGCTTTTGGTTTGGAGCCCGACTCAAGGCGGCGACGCGGCCCCTGACCATTCAGGCGGTGCAACCCGGCAGTCCGGCTGAAAAAGCGGGGCTCAAGGCGGGCGATGTGATCGCTGCGATTCAGGGAGATCCTCCCAGCGGTATTATCGAATTTAATCGGGCTCTGGTGAAGGCTGGAGATTCAAAGGATATCCCTCTGAGTGTTCGACGGGGAGGCAACCTCAAAGAGTTGCGACTGCGCCTCGTCGACGAGGCGGACTTTTTTAACAACGAATACCTGTCTGCACGGGCCGGTTTCAAAGTGGCTCCGGTGCGGGGAGGAGGGTTTGTCATCCAGAGTGTCGATGCCAACGGCCCGGCGGCCGCAGCGGGGCTCAAGCGAGGGCACCTGATCCGCGGGTTGGATCGCACCGAATTCCCAGATGTCGTGGCCTTGGCCCGCTATTTGTTCAGTCGGCCCAAGGGCGAAACCGTGGAGTTGGGGGTTTTGTTTGATCAGCGCACGGCCTTGGGAGTGGTTCGTCAGGCGGGAATCGTGGCCCTCAAATTGCGGTAGCGCCCCGGACAAACAGACCCGTTTCCCAGCCCTCCCAGCCGATATGCGTGCCGACTCGAGACGGACCGGAGGAGTGACCAGATCAAGTGAGGCTTCTTGAGGCCTCAAAAATATTGTCAATGGAGCCGCAAGAGGCTACATTTGGATCATGAAACAGTGCGCCCCCCCTGTGGGTTATCCTCAAGGGACCTCAGAGGGCGCCAAAACCGGTGTGGTCCTTCGAGAGGTGGCTGGGTTGGAACCGCAGTCCACATCGATCAACGTCCGTGCTGCCAAAGATCAGTTGTCGAGCCTTCTTGAGCAGGCCTCGCGGGGTGCTGAAATCATCATTACCAGCGACGGTCATCCCAAGGCCCGACTGGTGCCTGTGAGGTCCCGCGGCAAACCCTATTCGGTGGACTGGAAGTGGTTGAGAGATCAGCCGCTGGTTTCCGGCCCTTCGGCGGAGGTGCTCATCCGCGTCGAGCGCGATGGACGGGATTGATCCAAAAATCTCGAAGTCCTCTGCATGTATCTCGACTCCTGCATTCTGGTGAAACTTCTGATCCGCGAACCGGACAGCGAGTTTTACGCCCGCCTGGTCGAGGGACACCCTGTTTCGTCCTCCATGTTGGCCTTCACCGAGGTCTGGTCTGCTTTGCTAGCCCGGGAGCGGGCCCAACTCATCGGAACCCGACTGCGTCTCGAAGCCTGGCAACGGTTCGAGGATCAGATGCGTACGCAAATGATCGATGTGTCGCCCATTTCCGAGGCGATCGTTCGGCGAGCTCATTGGATTCTGGGGCGCGTGCATCCGAAGGTGCCCTTGCGATCCCTCGACGCCCTTCACTTGGCGACAGCCGATCAGCTCCAAGACTGGCCTCTGGTGACCAGTGACCAACGGCTCCGCGAGGCGGCCCTCCACCTGGGGTATCCCCTCAACGACCTGCCAGGTTCGATTCTACCCGCATACTGACCACTAGGCTGTGCTTGGCCATTAACCGGGTTTTGCCATCTACCTGCACAGCGTTGAATCTCCGGGGTTTTCTGTTCCTGCGGTGAGGCTTCCCGAGTACTTTCAGAGGCTACAAGGCGGATGTCTGACTCCACTCCCATGATCGAGGTCCGGGACCTCACGAAGCGCTACCCCGGACGCACCGCGGTGGACGGGATCTCCTTCACCGTGGGTCGAGGGGAGGTTGTCGGATTTCTGGGTCCGAATGGGGCAGGCAAATCGACCACGATGCGCATCCTGTCGTCGTTCATGCCGGCGACCAGTGGCACGGTTCGCATCGCTGGCTTCGATGTCTTTCATCAGCCCGACGAAGTGCGCCGCCGCATCGGCTACATGCCGGAGAACAACCCCCTGCATATCGACATGCGGGTGCGCGATTACCTTAAGTTCCGAGCGCGACTCAAAGGATTGGGCATCGGCCGCAGCCGAGACCGGGTGGATCGGGTGATCGAGCAATGCGGGCTCAAAGACGTCGAAAAGCGAATCATTGGGCAGCTTTCCAAGGGTTACCGCCAACGCGTGGGGCTGGCCGACGCCCTGGTCCATGAGCCCGACCTGATCATCCTCGATGAGCCCACCATCGGTCTCGATCCCCATCAGTTGCGATCCGTGCGAGCCTTGATCAAGGAATTGGGGCGTCAGCATACGGTGCTGCTGTCTACTCACATCCTGACCGAGGTAGAGATGACTTGCTCCCGGGTGTTGATCCTCAATCAGGGGCGCATTCTGGCGGCCGATCGGGTGGAAGACTTGGAGAGTCGCTTCAGCCAAGATGGCCGGGTCGTGGCCGAGATTGACGCGACGCCCGAGGCCATCCGCGATGCGTTCCGCGATTTGCCCGAGGTGGCTTCGATCGAAATCCAGGCCGCCGCGGGCAGTTTTCAACGGGTGGCCCTCACGCCCAGAGCGGGGGAAGACCTCAGGCCCTTGGTGTTCGAACAGGTACGCCAGCAGGAGTGGAATTTGCGGGAGTTGACCCGGCCTCGGTTGTCGCTGGAAGACATCTTCATTCAACTCACGCAGAAGAACAAAGGAGGGGGCCTTTGATATGAATGTCTTCCTGACCCTCGTGCGGCGCGAATTGGGAGCCGCCTTCAACTCGTTGACTGGCTATGTGGTCGTGGCCATCACCTTGCTCCTGGCCGGGTTCGGCCTGATGGACATCGTCCAGCGACTCAATTCGGACCGGACGCCCTCGCCGATCCCCGAGATTTTCTTTGCCGATGGCATCGTGTTCTGGGTGGTGCTGATCCTCACGACCCCGGTGATCACCATGCGCACGTTTGCCGCCGAAAAGGCGCTTGGGACCTATGAGGCGTTGATGACCACACCCGTCGGCGAATGGCAGGTGGTCTTGGCCAAATTCACCGGTTCTCTGGCGTTTTATCTTTTGAGTTGGGCTCCATTGATTGGCGTTCTGGTGGCTCTGAGGCAGGTGACCCATCAACCCCAGTTGTTGGATCCCTGGGCGATGTGCGGCGTGCTGACAGGCATCGCCTGCATCGGGTCTACCTTCCTGTCGATCGGGGTCTTCGCCTCGTCGCTGACTCGAAGTCAGATCATCGCAGCCATGACCTCGCTGCTGATCGGAATAGGACTGTGGACCATCAGCTTGCGCTTCTCGCAGACCGACACCACCGGCGACCGGTTGGGACGCCTGATGGATCACTTGTCGGTCACCCACCACATGCAGGACTTTGCTCGAGGCGTTATTGACGGTCGGGCTTTGGTCTTTCACCTGAGTATGACCTTTTTCTTCCTGTTCCTCACTCAGCGCGTGATCGAAATGCGGAGGTGGAAATGAGCGACCCAACGACACAGCCTCCCAGCTACGAGCCCGGCCGCCGCTGGAGCGCTGGTTTCAATTCGTTCATCGGGGTGGTGGCTTTGCTGGCGATTCTGGTGATGGTCAATTACTTGGCCGCGACGCGCCTGCAGTGGCGGTATGATTGGGTCTCGGCCCAGCGTCCCCAATTATCGCCGCTCACCGTGGCCACCCTGAGCGGACTCACCAACGAGGTGAAGGCCATCGTCTTGTTCGACCCGTCTTCCGACCTTTACCGCCATGTGAAGGGCTTGCTTCGGGAATATTCCCTGCAGTCGCCGCGGATCTCGGTCCAACTGGTTGACTACGTGCGGGATGCGACCTTAGCGACGGCCATCAAGACCCGCTACGGCCTCGGGGCCAACACGGGCGATTTGGTCATTTTTGATGCAGGTGGCGGACGGTTTCGCACCGTCGATGATTCCGAGATGTCCACCTACGATGCCGACGTGAAGGGCATGATGGCCGGCAAGAATCAGGAGATCCGCCGTGTGGCCTTCCGAGGTGAGGCTCTGTTCACGGCGGCACTGGCTGGATTGTCCGAGGCTTCTGGGACCCGTGCGTATTTCCTCCGTGGACATGGTGAAAACGACCCGTCCTCCGACGACGAACGGAATGGATACTCCCGATGGGTCCGGCTGTTGGCCGAGAAGAACGTCGAATCGAGGGTCTTCACCAACTTGCTGGCTGGCGTGCCCGAAGGTTGCAGTTTGTTGGTGGTCGCAGGACCAGTGCAACCGCTGCTCACTTCAGAAGCGGCCGCCATCTCGAAGTACCTGGACCGAGGTGGCCGAGTTCTGGTGACCCTGTCGCTGGAAACACTGCGTCGACAGGGTCCTCTTGAGGGTTTGCTGGAGGAGTGGGGCGTGTTTCTGCCCTCGCAATTGGCCAACGATGAAAAGGCCTCGGTGCGAGGGTTCGACATCGTCGCCAACTCTTACGGATCCCACCCAGTCACTTCACCCCTGACCCGGGCCGGGGCGAAGGTTCACTTTCAGGCGCCGCGCGTCGTGGTGCCGATTCCGGCCAATCGACTGCCTGCCGACGCGCCGAAGACCACGGCGCTGGTCTTGACCGGTCCGGAGGGTCGAACTCTCTCCGATTTTGACGGACGAGAATTTTCATACGTTGAGGGCAAAGACCGTCGTGGTGAAATCCCCTTGGCCGTGGCTTCCGAAAAGGGCGGGGTCAGCGGGCTGAGTGCGGGCCGCGGCACCGCACGGTTGATCGTTGTTGGGGATTCGGCGCTTTGGGCCAATGGGCCGCTCCAGAGTTTGGGGAATCGCGATTTTGCCGCCCTTTGCGTCAATTGGTTGCTGGATCGTCAGCAATCCATGGCCATTGGTCCTCGAGTCATTTCGGAATACCGGTTGAACCTCACGGCGCCTCAGTTGCGACTTCTGAACGGAGTCCTGCTCGGAGCGCTGCCCGGTGGCGTGTTAATCTTGGGCTTCATGGTCTGGGCACGGAGGCGGGGTTGATGCGATTTCATCGATGAACCGAAGAACCACATGGGTGTTGGTGTTGCTGGCCGTCCTGCTCGGGGGATGGCTGGCTATGACCGAACGCCGCGATGAGGTCCGGGTAGCTGGCGCCACCGGATCGGTGCGCTTTCGCCGATTGGACCCACGCGAGGTCATCTCGGTCGAAATCCTCCGATCCAATGTGGCCATCCGCTTGGAGCGGACCAACTCGGGATGGTTCCTGAGGTCTCCGATCCATTACCCGGTTCAGTCGACGAGCGTGGAACGTTTGTTGGAGATGCTCGGAAATCTGGTTCCGCGTTCGCACCAGTCGAGCGCCGAGGTGACCGCGCAGCGTGGGGCCCTGGCAGCCTTTGGGCTCGAACGTCCCGACGTGCTAACCATCCGCACCCGCGAGGGCATGAACATTCTGCGCCTCGGCGGTCGAACGCCGCTGGGGAGTCAGTTCTATTTCCAGCAGGTCGGCCAAGACGGGGTGTTCACGGCCGATGCCGGACTTTTGGAGGCCTTGCCGGCTTCGCCCGAAGACTGGCGCGACCGCCGCCTCTTTGATGCCGATTCGCTGCCCTTCGATCGTGTAGAGATTCTTGGGGAGACCGAGTTTGAGGCGGCCATTACGACCAACGGGACGTGGCGTCTGATTCGTCCGTTGGTGGCCCGGGCCAATGATGATCAAATCCGCCGACTCTTGACCGATGCGGCGGATTCCCGGGTGAATGCCTTCGTGAGCGACACGCTCACCGTGTCGGCCGAAGAATACGGATTAACCAAGCCCACCGCCCAAATGGTCTTGAAGCGAGGCACCAACGAGCTCTTGAGACTCCAGTTTGGCCGGGCCTCGACGAATGCACCGGGAGAAATCCTCGTACGCCGCTCCGACTTCGGGAACATCGTCCGGATTACTAATTCCATTTTGGAATCACTCAAACGGCCGCTGGCCACCTATCGGGATCGACGGTTGATGCCGGCCATCGCAGGATTAGAGCGACTCGAGGTCCGGGCGGGCAGTGAACCCTTCACTTTAGAGAAGCAGGGCACCAACTGGTGGGTCATTTCTCCGCGCCGCTTTTTGGCCGATGGTCCCTGGGTTCGGGAGACCTTTCAGCGGTTCATGGGGCTGCGGATCGAGGATTTCTTGGACGACCTGGGGACCGACCCAGGTCGTTACGGCTTGGATCAACCCGCCCGCGAGTACTCCTTTTACCTCGGCAAATCCAATGGCTCCCCGGCAATGCTGACTCGTCTCAGTGTGGGGACTCCCTTGGGTGAGGGCCGACGGCTCTCGATCCGTCGGTCCGATGAGCCTGGGATTTATGGCATTGCCGCAGGGGATCTGCAACTTCTGCCCGTGTCGGCTCCACAATTCCGCGACTGGAACTTCAATCCCAGCAACATTGTCCAAATCGAGATTCGCCAACAGGGACGCGTGCGGATGCTCCGGCGGAATTCCCTGGGCCGATGGGATGGCGTGATCGCGGTTCAGGGGTTGCTGCCGGATCCCGCCATTGACGAAGGACTCTACCGCATCGGCCAGGCCCCAATCGGTCGGTATCCGGTTCCGAACGACGTCGCATTAAAACAGTTCGCGTTCGACCAACTCGACCACGCAGTGACGTTGACCCAGAAAGAAGGCGGTCACTTCCGCTCGCTGCATCTCCGGTTCGGCGGCCGCAATGCCATCAACCAGTTTGTCTGGGCCGCCTTCGACGCCGATGAGCCCGCCATCCTGACGCAGTTTTCGCTGAGCCTCTATCAGGAGTACATCGGTCCTTGGTTCAGTGCCCCGCCGGCCACCTCCAACGAAACGAAGCCGTGAACCCCGTCGATGGCACGGATCCTGAGAATCGTCCGACTCAACGGTCGATTTGGTCCCGTGGAGCCTGGCCACGGTCCCTCTTTCGGATCGGGCGACGCAGCGTCTATTTGGTTTTGGCCGTGATCGTCGGATTAGGAGCCTACCTGAACCAAGTCGGCATTCCCGAGAGTCTCAAGAACCGCCTTCTCGAGACCCTTCGACAACGAGGAGTGGCCATGGAGTTTGAGCGCATCCGTTTCCGGGCGACCCGGGGCATCGTGGCCGAACAGGTGACCCTCGGCCGTTTGGGCGACCTCGGCGGGGAGCAGTTTTCGGCGCAAGAAGTTCAGTTGGCTCTGGATTGGGGCCAGGTGCTGGCCCTCAAGCCCGAGGTGAGGGGACTCAAGATCCGCGGGGGGTCGGTCTCCATCCCACTCGTCGAGAGCAATCGGGTGGCATCCCGTTTTAACCTCCATGGGGTCGAGGCTCGGATTCGGTTTGAGGGCGCCGAGGAATGGGTCGTCGAAGATTTGCGTGCGACCACGGAGGTGGGATCCTTTCGTGCCTCTGGAATTTTGAAGCACCCGACGGCCCTCCGATCGGCTCCTGACTCAGCACCCGCGCAAGCCTCCCCAGCGTGGCGCTCCACGTTGCTTCGTATCCAACGCACGCTTGAGGAAATCCGCTTCCAGACACCGGCCGAGGTTCATCTCCAATTCCAGACGGACCTGGCCTTACCCGAGGCGTCCTCGG
Source organism: Verrucomicrobiota bacterium (assembly GCA_026397755.1). Taxonomy (GTDB): domain Bacteria; phylum Verrucomicrobiota; class Verrucomicrobiia; order Limisphaerales; family UBA9464; genus SXXZ01. The sequence continues at coordinate 14,922 of JAPLUF010000335.1, read as the reverse complement.
CTGAGTTCACACTTTCGGCCGGACAGGTGACCTGGAATGAACGCTCGTTTCAGCGCCTGAAGTTGGAGGCTCAGATGAGTCCGCTCACCGAGGTTCCGGGGCAATTGTCCGTGCACGTTCAATGGGAGGTAGATGGGGTGTCGGCGCGCGAAGGATCTGTCCGGGGACTGCGAGGCCAACTGAAGTCCACCCAACCGATCGACGCCGTGCTTCCCGCCAAGGTCGATTGGAACCTCAGTGTGGAGGGGGTCCAGACGCCTCAGTTCTTGTTGGGCAGGGCTCAGGTCGAGGGTAGATCCGAGCGCTTGGCTTCCAATGCCATCCCGGTTCGTCCCTGGGATCCCAGAAACGAAACTTTGGTTACGAAGGGGCTCACCCCTCAGTTCCAGTCCTCCCTGAAACTCCACCTGCACGAACTCAAGACCCTTGCCCCCGAGGTCCGCCTGAATGAGGCAACGGTTCAGGTGGTGCTGGGACACGATTTGTCGGGATGGCATGAGGCGCAGTTGGAAGTCCGGGCTCCGGTTTTTCAGAGCCCTTGGCTGGACTGCGGTCCTCTGGAACTCTCGCTGACGGGCCACCCTCAAGGCCCTGGTCCTGGTCCCGAAGATGCCTCATTTTGGCGTTGGATTCGCCCGCTCGCGATCGCCGGCAGCCTGGAGGCCCGCGCCGTGAATCACCCGCTTCTGCGATTGGACCGTTTTAAGACCCAGTTGCGTTTCGCTTCGGCCCGCGCCCGGTTGGAGGACACGCAAATCGACCTCTTGGGCGGCACCGTGGCGGGTGATATTGAATGCGATCTGGATACGCGACGATTGAGTGTGCAGGCCACCTCGTCGGCCCATCCCTCTGGAGTCATCCCCGTGCTAACGCCGGCCGGCCAGCGTTGGTTGGGGCAGTTTTTCTGGCCGACGAATCAAGCCCCTCGGATCGCCGCCCAACTGGGGCTGGTGTTGCCGCCCTGGACCAACAGCAATCCCGACTGGCGTGGCACCGTGTTACCGACTGTCACTATTGCTGGATCGGCCACGGGAGAGTCCTTCAGTTTCCGGGGCATCACGGGGGATTCTGCGAAGGGGGCATTTACCTACACCAACCGCGTGTGGCGGATTCCGGGCATGACGGTGGTTCGGCCCGAGGGTCGGGTAGTCTTCGATTACGAAGGTCACGAGGTGACTCAAGATTATCGCTTCCGACTAACTTCTGGGGTGGATCCCAAGATCGTGCAACCGCTCATCGCCGAGCCGGGAGCCCAGCGGGTGTTCAATGACTTGAGCTTTGGCCAACCGCCCCAAATTAAGGGTGAGATTCGCGGGCGCTGGTTCTCTCCGGAATTGACGACGGTGGAGGTGGAAATCGCGGCGACCAATGTCATTTATCGGGGCGAACATTTGGATTCAGCCCGCGCGAAATTGGGCTACTCTAACCAATTTTTATCGGTCGGCGAGGCCCGCGGTCGAGATGGGGCACAATGGGTTTCCGTCGATGGGTTTGCCTTCGACGCGGCAGCCGGACTCATCTCGTTCACTAATGCTGTCAGTGTTTTTGATCCGTGGCGGCTAACTCGATTGATTGGACCTTTCACGCACCGGACGATGAGTCCTTACCATTTCATTGAACCCCCGCTAGTTCATGTGAATGGCGTGATCGGTATTCGCGGAGACATGTCTCGCAACAACATTCGTTTCGACGCCGAATCCGAGGGATCCTTCGAGTGGTGGAAGTTTCGTACCAAGGGGGTTTCTGCCAGCGTTCTGTCGATTGGCAGCCAATTGTATGTGACCAATATCCAGGCTGGCTTTTATGGAGGCCGTCTTCGGGGAAATCTCGAATTCGAACTCGGTAAGGATGAGAGCAATCGCCTGCGCATGGACACCGAGTTGAGGGACGTAGAATTGGGAGCGTTGGTGGCCGGTGTGTCGGGGCGGACCAACCGTCTGGAAGGGCGCCTGTCGGGAAGCTTCCGCGTCGACGAAGGCCTGACCTCGGATCCGGCCTCTTGGAAGGGCGGTGGGCAGGCCACCTTGCGCAATGGATTCCTGTGGGGATTCCCGGTTTTCGGTGTGTTTTCCTCCATCCTCGACGGCATGTCCTCCGGATTGGGGCAGGCTCGATTCACAGAGGGAACGGCCACGTATTCGCTGGCTCAGGGGGCCATCCATACTCGAGACCTCCAAATGAAGTCGCCTTCGATGTCGCTCGGCTATTCCGGATCGGTGACCTTTGACTACAAGGTCGACATGCTGGTGCAGGGTTCGATGTTTCGCCGGGTGCCCTTGTTCGGTCCCGTGGTTTCCATCGCTCTGTCGCCGCTCGAGAAGCTCTTCGAGTACCGACTCACCGGAACTCTGGATGAGCCCGTGACCGGTCCGGCCCATGTACCGACCTTGTTGCTCTTTCCGTTCAGACCCTTTGGAACCCTGAAGGATCTCTTGCCCGAGGAGCGTCGGGCGGTGTCGGATCCGGCGGCGTCCCCGGCCTCCAAACAACCCCAAAATCCCCCCGCGGTTCCCAAACCGTAATCGTGCTCTTTCCCAATGAATCGATCGGATCTCATTCCGTTTCCCGACACCGAAACCCTCGTGCAACAAGTGGCTGGTCGCTGGTTGGACGCGGTCGATGCGGCCGCCACGGCGGAAAAGCCCTTTCATGTGTCCCTATCGGGCGGTCGGGTGGCCGGTCGATTTATGGCTGCAGCTCATGTGCTGGGAACCGCTCGGCGCACTTGTTGGGACACGGTTCACTTTCATTGGGGTGATGAGCGCTGCGTACCGCCTGATCATGCCGACAGCAATTACAAGCTGGCTCAGACGGCCTTGCTAGATCCGGCGGGGATCGCGGTCGAACAACAGCATCGTCTGCGCGGTGAGTTGCCGCCGGACGAGGCGGCCCACTTGGCCGAGGTCGAGTTGGCCCGGGTGACCGGCACCGCTTCCGGCAGCGTGCCCGTTCTCGATCTGGTGTTTCTCGGCATGGGCGAAGACGGTCACGTGGCCTCGCTGTTTCCCGGAGCCCCGGAATCGGTGGTGACCTCCACTCGATGGGTGATCCCAGTGATCGGGCCGAAGCCGCCGCCGCAGCGCTTGAGCCTGACGTTTCAGGTCCTAGCCGCGGCCAAGGAGGTGTGGGTGCTGGCATCGGGTGCGGGCAAGGAAGAGGCTCTCCGGGAGTCGTTGCGCATCGGTGGAAACACTCCGCTGGCTCATTTGTTATCTCTGCGATCCCACACGCGCATCATGACCGACCTTCCGCTGCCTGCGTGAAGCAGTCTCAGCGCCGCGACAATCGAGGTAATGCGAGTGCGTTGATGCCGTCATGATCATGCCCCATCCTGTCCGACATTCTCGAATCCCATTCGGCCTGACGCTGGCGGTGGGTGCGTCTGGTGCTTCTGCGCTGGGCCTTCAGATGGTCTGGGCACGGATGTTCGCGCTGGGTCTTGGACAAGAGTTGCCCTCCACCTTAGGGGTGATCACCGCCTTCTTTGGCGGACTGGCGGTGGGTTCGCGTTGGGGCGGTCGTGCTCTGGATCGCCTGCCGTCTCCCGGGATTCGCTGTGCAGTGCTTGAGGCACTAACGGCCTTCTGGGCGCTGGCGACGGTGCTCCTCGTGCCGTGGGTCGCGGAGTCCTCCTGGCAGTGGCTCGGGCCTGCTCCCGGGGTCGGGCTTCACTGGGTCGTAAGCCTGCTGTTGCCGGGCGTGGTTCTGTTGCCGGCGACCCTGTGTCTGGGAGCCATGATGCCGGCGATGGAACGATTGATCTCGGGTTTCCGTGCCGATGGACTTCGGGTGGGGCCCTTGTATGCGGTGAATACCCTCGGTGCAGTCGTGGGCGTCCTGGCTTCGGTGCTATGGGTGCAACGACGCTGGGGACTGTCTGGATCGGTGATCGGATTCGCGGGCCTTCAGTGCCTTTGTGCCGTCTTGTTCTTGTGGACGGGACGCCGGGTTCGGTCCGTGGAAGCGATGACTTCGACGGTGGCGCAGGGTGGGGATCGTCTGGACCCTTCGCGGCTTCGAGCTACATTGTGGCTCAGTGGCCTCCTGGGGATTGGCTTCGAAGTGTTGGCCACTCGGCTTCTGTCGCAAGTCCTCGAGAACACGGTCTTCACCTATGCGGTGATCCTCGCCGCCTATTTGCTCTTCACCGCCTTGGGCGGGGCTTTGCAAAATCGGTTCGCTCCAAAAGCCAGTCGCGCGCTGGGGTGGTTGCTCCCAGGGGTGGCGCTGAGTGTGGCGATGGCCGGATGGGTTTTGCGTCAGACGCCGCTGCTGGTTTCGATGCTGCGCGGCGGCATGGGAACGCTCGCATTGCCGGCCATGGTTGCAGAATTCTTGGTGGCCAGCTCGGTGGTGGCTCCTCCAGCGCTGGCCATGGGAATGCTCTTCGCCTCGCTGATCTCTGAAGCAGGAAGGCATCCGCGTTTTCTAGGGGTGGCCCTGTCGTGGAACCTGATTGGCTCGGCCCTGGCACCCGCGGTGATGGCGCTCGGTCTGATACCGGCCTTGGGTACCCGCTGGAGTTGGATCTTGCTGGGTCTGGGATACCTGACGCTGGTCCCGGGGTGGCGGCGAATGCGTTGGGTCGCGATGGCGGGGTGGGCTGTGGCGGCGGTGGCACTGATGAGTCTGCCGAAAGATCTCCATTTGCAAACCCCTCCGCCCGGGGGACGCATCGTGACCTTGCGCGAAGGGCCCTCGGACACGGTGACCACAGTGGTCCAAGCCGATAAGCACCGCATTCTCCGCATTAATCAGCGCTTCACCATGGGTGGCACCGCCTCCGCCTTGGCCGAGCGACGCCATGGTCATCTGCCGTTGCTCCTGCATCCGGAACCGCGTCGGGCGTTGTTCCTGGGAGTCGGCACAGGCATCTCTTTCTCCGCCCTCGATGCGCACCCAGGATTGGTGGCCGAGGGAATTGAATTGGTGCCCGAAGTCGCCGAGGTGATGCCTGAATTCGCATCGCACAATGCCCACAGTGATCGGCTTACCGTACGGGTTGCGGATGCCCGGCGATTCGTTCGAGCATCTACTCAACGCTACGATGTCGTGATCGCCGACTTGTTCCATCCGGCGCGGGATGGGGCGGCGGGCCTGTACACCCGAGAACACTTCCAGGCGATCCGGGATCGCTTATCGGACGGCGGTCTCTTCTGCCAGTGGTTGCCGCTCTTCCAGCTGGATACTTACGGGCTGCGAATGATCACCGCCACGTTTCTAGAGGTGTTTCCCGACGCCTCGGCGCTGTTGCTGCGACTCAACGCCGACACGCCGGTGATCGGACTCATCGGAGGGAACGGACGTCATCTCTGGTCGCCGGAGGCCCTGGAGCGGCGTCTGAATCAGCCGAGCTTGCGGGAAGCCCTCAAGCCCATGGCCTTGGCCGAGGTCCTGCCGGTGATGGGCACCTGGTTCGCTGATACCGAAACCCTCAAGACCTACTCCCAGAGCGTTGGGATCAACACCGACGATCACCCGTTCCTGCTCTTCGACGCCCCCCGGACGTTGGGCCCGGTTCCGCCGAAGGGACAGGCCCTGCTGTCGGAGCTTCTCGATCTCCAGCGTCCGTTTCCGGAGGGCTTGTGTGCCGGGCGACCGGCCGACGAGTGCCGTCGGTTCCGTGCCTATCTCGAGGCGCGTGACGCTCACCTCCGGGGCCTCATCGCAGAGTCTCAAGGACGGCCCGAGGCAGCGGAGCAGGGTTTCCTTCGGAGTGTTGTTTTGAGCGCTGACTTCACTCCCGGGTATGCCCAATTAATTACGCGTGCCTCGCTGCGTGCTCATTCCGATCCGAATGGAGCTCGCCGTCTGTTGAACCTCCTGATCGAAGCCCGACCGGAGCGCACCGTCGCCCGTGATCTCAAAGTCCGTCTCGGACTTTGACTTGAAACTTCATGGTTTGGCTGTCTCGGAGGAGGCCCGGTCCCGGACATAACAAGGCCGAATCGATGGGTGTGTTAGATAGGGACCGATCTCCGAGAGGTCCGTCCCCGTGGTGTTGACCATGGAGAGTGCCGCACCTCTGTCCTGTTCGTCGGAGTGGCGCTTTCGAAGAAATCGACCTACCGGGGAGGTGGCAGCGGGGCCTAAGGGCCCGGAAGGCCGGTAGCGGCAAGTCGGTAGGGACGGTGTCTCACCGTCCGCTCCCCGGGGCTGCCGGGCGAAGAGGGGATGGCCCGAGAGACTCGGTCCCTACCGGGGAGGTTCATGGGTGAGGCTGAGTTTGTGGTAGGACCCCGGCTGTATAGCCCGATGACCTCGGAAGTGCATGGGTGAGGCTGAAACAGCGGTGCCTAGCCCGGTCTGTAGGGTTTAGTCGGTTTGTTGTGATGGCTGAGCTGATCCTGCGATCGCTGTGTTGGGTGGGGAATGCAAAGTCATCCAATTATGGCGTGACAAAGGACGAACAGTAGTAGAGACAATGCTTGATCCCAATGGATCGGAATTTTGAGCCGCGTCACCGTCATGAATGCGCTGAAACCCTGTGAAACGGTCGAGCTGCTGCCCCAACGCCAAGGCTGCAAAGCGTTCACGCTCATCGAATTGTTGGTGGTCATCGCCATCATCGCCATCTTGGCCGGCATGCTCCTGCCGGCGCTCTCCAAGGCCAAGGAGCAGGGCAACCGGACCCGTTGCCTGTCGAACATCAAGCAGTTGCTGCTGGCGACGCAGATGTACGCCAACGACAATCAGGATTACATGCCCTACACCTCGTGGAGTTCGGGCACTTTCAATGTCGCCAACTGGTGCTACATGCGCGTGGCCACCAATCGGCCAGATCACACGGTGGAGCGCAGCCAGTTGTGGAACTACCACAATTCCAAAGCGCTGACCTTCTGCCCTCTGGACCGCACCAACACGCCACTCTTCAAACTTCGGGACCAGAAGGTTTCTAGCTACATGATGAATGGGGCCGTCTCAAGGTACTCGACCGGGCCGAAGGAACCTTTCTCGACCTACAAGCTCTTGCAGTTCAATCCGAATTCCATGCTGTACTGGGAGGCAGGCTAAAAGCAGCCGTCCAATTTCGACAATGTTGCCAGTCGTCCGGATGAAGGGGTTACCCAGCGACACAATACGGGAACGGTCATGGGAATGTTCGGCGGTCAGACAGAATACATGAAGTTCCGCACTTACTATCAGGAAGCCGGCATTGGTGGCTTCCGAGGGGTGCGTCCCGGTCGCTTCTGGTGCGTCCCCGACTCTTTGACGGGTGAGTGAATCTGGAATTGGAGGAGCGAACGCATGAGGATCATCGATGGTGCCACAGTGTTGTTGTTGTGCGGGTTGCTGCTGGGCTGTGGCTCCCGGGAGGGCGAGGATTTAAAGACTGCATCCACACCCGCGGAGGCGGCCAGTCAGATCGAGCGGGCCTTCGCCCATGCCCCGGAAGAGACTCGGCGAGCCGCAGATATGGCCGCTGAGGCCTTGCGTCGTGGCGAATACGAGAAGGCGGTGGTTTCCCTGACCACGGTGCGTGCGGCCACCAATGTCACCTTCGAGCAAGGTTTGGCGATCCATGGATCCACGGTGCAGCTCGAGGCGCGGTTGGCGGCGGAGATCGCCTCCGGCAGCGAATCGGCCCAACGTGCCTATGGCCTCCTGAAGGCCATGAAGGCGAAATGACGCTCACCTCCGCGGCCTCATTGCCGAGTCTCAAGGACGGCCCGAGGCACTGCTTGTCGAGAGTGCTTGTCATGAAGAGCGCCGCATCTCTGTCCTGCTCGCCGGAGTGGCGCTTTCGGAGAAATCGCCCTACCTCGGAAGTGCGTGGGTGAGGCCGAGTTTGTGGCAGGAATCTTGGATGTAGCCCGATGACTTCCGAGGTAGGGACCGATCTCCGAGCGGTCCGTCCCCGTGGTACTGGCCGTAAAGAGTCCGTCAAATCCTATTGGTCCAGAGTGAGGAAAAGGGATGGCCGTGAATCCAATTTGATCTTAGGTTTTCAGAGTACCCCTTGGAGCCCGATTTGATGATAACTCTCGAACCCCACCTCTTCCGTTCCGGTGTTTTTCAGATCGGCTCGCTGTGGATGACCTCGTTGCTCGTGGCGTTGCTCGGGACCCAGGTCTTGCCGGTGCTCGGTGCCGCGAATACGCGCATCGATTTTAACCGGGAGGTCCGTCCGCTGCTCGTTGAGCACTGTTACCCGTGTCACGGACCGGATTTGGAGAAGCGCAAGGGTGGACTCCGGTTGGATCGGCCTGAAGGGGCAACACTGAAACTGGCCTCCGGCGCGCGTGCGGTGGTGCCTGGAAATCCCTCAGGATCCCGCTTGCTGCAAGTCATCTCGAGCGCCGACCCCGATGAGCACATGCCGCCGCCATCCACGGGCAAGCAGTTGTCTGCGCCTCAAATGGAGGCGCTGCGTCGGTGGATTGAAGAGGGGGCGGAGTTTAAGGGACATTGGTCTCACCAAAGGCCCGAAGACCCCACACCGCCATCCGTCCAGAGGCAGGGCTGGGTGCGCAACGGCATCGACGCCTTCATCCTGTCCCGATTGGAAAAGGAAGGACTCTCTCCCTCTCCCGAGGCCGATCGCCGGACACTGCTGCGACGTGTCAGCCTCGATCTCATCGGACTGCCGCCCACGGTGGACGAGGTCGATGCGTTTCTAGCCGACAACTCGGGCGAAGCCTACGAGAAGCTGGTCGACCGATTGCTGAACAGTCAGGCCTATGGCGAGCGCATGGCCGTGCCGTGGCTCGACCTGGCCCGTTTCGCCGACAGCGACGGGTACCATGCCGACGCCCCGCGCTCCATGTGGCAATACCGCGAGTGGGTGATCCGGGCCTTCAACGCCAATCAGACCTTTGACCGTTTCATCATCGATCAGTTAGCAGGGGATCTCTTGCCCCATCCGACGCTGGATCAGCGCGTGGCCACCGCCTTCAACCGCAACGGCATGTCGAGCACGGAGGGAGGCGCCGACCCCGACGAATACCTCAACAAGTACGTCACCGATCGGGTGAACACTTTCGGGACAGTCTTCCTAGGTTCGTCGATTCAGTGCGCCGAGTGCCACAATCACAAGTACGACCCGTTCACCCAACGCGAGTACTACCAACTCTACGATTTCTTCAACCGCATTGCCGAGAAGGGGCTCGACAGCGATCCGGCTCCGCCGTTTATCCAGGTTCCCACGGCCCGTCAGGAGGTCGATCTGAAAGCGCTCCAAGAATCGGCCCGGACGTTGGAAGCCAGCCACACGGAGCAATTGAATGAGAAACGCTCTGACTGGAACTCGTCCCAAACCGCCTGGGAGGCCTCCTGGCTCGCCGGCACCGAATTGGCGGGAGTCCTTCAGTTAGGGACCTGGCGACGCGTGGGTCCCTTCGTGGAACCCGACGGCAAGGTGGCCTTCGAGCGGGAGTTCGGGCCGGAGAAGGGGTTCCAGGCCGACGCCGTGTTCGGCAACGATCGGAAAGCGTGGGTGCTCGAAGCCGGTTGGAAGGATGGCGTGGTGCAGGCTTTGTCGAACGACCTTGGAGCCACTTATTTGCACCGCATTTTGACCTCGAGCCAGGTGCGCACCCAGGCGCTCTTCTTGGGAAGCGATGACGGAATTCGCGTTTGGCTCAACGGCCGCGAGTTGCTGGCCAAGGATGTGAGTCGCGGTGCTGCCGCCAATCAGGAAGAGGTTCAGGCGGTGCTGAAAGCCGGAGAGAATCATCTACTGCTGAAGATTGTGAACCGAGCCAGCGGCAGCGGATTTTACTTCGCCACCGACCGTGAGGCAGGCGATCCGAAGATCGCCGCCTTGCGTGAGATTGCCCGCCGGCCGATGGACCAGAGAACCCCGGCTCAGGCTTTGGAGTTGCGGACGTATTACCGCACCACCCGCATCCCCGAGGTGAAGGAGTTGACGGTGCGTTTGGCAGCCGAGCAAAAGCGTCGCGACGACTTGAACCGTTCCATTCCCACGCTACGCGTCATGGAAGACATGAAGGAAGGGCGCGCCAGTCACATCCGGGTCCGCGGTGACTACCGCTCGAAGGGCGAGCGGGTCACGGCCGATGTTCCCAAGAGTTGCTTGCCGCCGGCTCAATACGTCTCGGGAACCAATCGATTGGATCTGGCCCGTTGGCTGGTAGATCCGTCGCACCCGCTCACTTCGCGAGTCGCGGTCAACCGGTTCTGGGGGTTGTTCTTTCCTAATCCCATTGTCCGCACTGCCAACGAGTTTGGGACCAATGGCCAACCCCCCACCCATCCCGAATTGCTGGACTGGTTGGCCCGGCGCTTCGTCGAAGACGGTTGGAATGTGAAGACCTTACTCCGGCAAATCGTGCTCAGCGCCACCTACCGTCAATCGTCCCGGCTATCGCCAGAAGTTCTTGCTCGCGATCCAGAGAATCTCCTGCTCGCGCGTGGCCCTCGGTTCCGGTTGCCGGCCGAGATGCTGCGAGACAACGCGTTGGCCGTGAGCGGATTGCTTTCCCAGCGTATCGGCGGCGTCAGTGTCCGCCCGTATCAACCGCCCGGTTTGTGGGAAGAGAAGATGTTCGCCGGCAACAGTTATCAGGTGGGACAGGGTGAAGACTTGTACCGACGCAGCCTGTACACCCTGTGGAAGCGGACCGTGCCCAATCCCACGCTCCAAACCTTTGATGCGCCCGACCGAGCCTTGTGCACGGTGCAGCGGCCGTCCACCTGCACGCCGCTTCAGGCCTTCGTGACCATGAACGATGTGACCTTCTTGGAGGCGGCCCGGTTCTTCGCCCAGCGAATCTTGCGGGAGTCACCGGGTCGTGCCTCTTCCGATCGCATTGATTTTGCCATGAAATCCCTCTTGGCCCGACCGGCCTCTGATCGGGAGCAGGCCGCATTGAAGCGACTGTTAGACGATTTGCTGGAGGCTTACACCAAAGACATTCCTGCCGCCGAAGCCATCACGCGCATCGGGCAGGGACCCAAGATCCAGGCTTTTCCCGTTGCCGACCTGGCCGCGTGGACCGGCGTCGCCAGCGCACTCCTCAATCTCGACGAATCGGTCACCCGCGAATGAATATGAAGACTGAAGATTCCATCCCTCTGCATCTGACGCGGCGCCATTTTTTTGCTCGGGGTGCCCGGGGCATTGGAGCCGCCGCCTTGGCCTCGCTGCTCGGGTCGTCTCACAGCGCATCCGCTGAGGTTCCGGGCCTTCCCAAGGACACCCGCGTGCTGCACCGATCACCTCGAGCCAAGCGGGTGATCTACCTCTTCCAATCCGGCGCGCCGTCGCATCTCGATCTCTTCGACCCCAAGCCCCAGTTGGTAAAAATGAACGGCAAGCCCATGCCCGAAAGCCTGACCCGGGGCCAGCGCATCGCGCAGCTCATGGGTCAACCGCTCAACTGCGTGGGCAGCCGTTTCCGTTTCGATCGGCATGGTCGGTCCGGGATGGAAATCTCCGAGTTGCTCCCGCACATCGGTTCCATTGCCGACGATATCGCGATGGTGCGTTCCATGCACACCGAGGCCATTAATCATGATCCGGGTGTCACCCTCATGCAAACCGGCCACCAGCAGGCGGGGCGGCCGGCCATGGGTTCGTGGATCTCCTATGGATTAGGCAGTGAGAACGAGCAGTTGCCGGCCTTTGTGGTTTTGGCTTCGGGGCAGGGGCAAGATCAACCGTTGCTCACCCGGTATTGGGGCAGTGGTTTCTTGCCCACCAACCATCAAGGCGTGGAGTTCCGTTCCGGGGCCGAACCTATCTTGTTTGTAAACAATCCGCAGGGCATCTCGCCGGAGATCCGACGCCGGTTGATCGACAGCACCCGAGAGATCAATCGAGAGCACTTGCAAGCGGTGGGAGATCCTGAGATTGCCACTCGTATCGCCTCGTTTGAAATGGCCTACCGCATGCAGACCAGCGTGCCGGAACTTATGGACATCTCGAAAGAGAATCGGGCCACGCTCGATATGTACGGGGCTGAACCAGGGAAGTCTTCTTATGCCAACAACTGCCTCTTGGCCCGACGGTTGGCTGAGCGCGGCGTCCGATTCATCCAGCTGTACCATCGGGGTTGGGACCATCACAACAATCTGCCGGCCGACATCGCCAAGACAGCCAAGGCGGTGGATCAGGCTTCAGCGGCCTTGGTGCAGGATCTCCGCCAGCGCGGCCTGCTCGACGACACCCTGGTGATTTGGGGTGGCGAATTCGGCCGCACACCCATGAACCAAGGCGATAGTTCCAACGGCAACTACGGCCGCGACCACCACATGAAGGCCTTTTCGTTGTGGATGGCGGGTGGCGGGGTCCGGGGCGGCACGACCTATGGGTCTACCGACGACTTCGGCTACAACACCGCCGACAACCCTGTCCACGCCAACGATTTTCAGGCCACAGTCATGCACTTGCTAGGCATCGAGCACACCCGCTTCACCCATCGATTCCAAGGTCGAGACTACCGCCTGACCGATGTCGGAGGCGAAGTGGTCCGAGGCATCCTGGCCTGAGCAGGTTTGGTAGCGGCAGTGTTTTAGCGAGAACGGGGCAGTTGAGAGGAACGTGTTGGAGCAGCCGGCACACCCGATCCAATTGAATCGTCCCTGCTCAGGTTGATCAGAACAACAATATGACAAACCGGCGACAATTTCTCCACGGCCTGGGCCTGGTATCGTTGACGGCAACTTCTCTGGGAACCTTGCCTGGGTGCATCACCGGAGCGGTCGGCGGATCGGGCTCCTTGTCGGAACTTTCCGTGGTGGAAACTCAGCGACGCATGGCTGCGGGTTCGCTCACCGCGGAGCGACTCACGAACCACTTTCTTCAGCGAATTCACCGACTCGACCGCAATGGACCCCGGCTCAGCTCGGTCATCGAGTTAAATCCGGAGGCCGTCGCCATGGCCCGAGCGCTCGATGACGAACGGCGCACGAAGGGACCGCGTGGCCCCCTCCACGGTGTGCCGGTGCTCATCAAGGACAACATCGATACCGGCGACCGTATGCAGACGACCGCCGGTTCGTTGGCCTTGGCGGGCTCCACGGCACCCAAGGATGCGTTCATTGTTACCCGGCTCCGCGCGGCCGGCGCCGTCGTTCTGGGCAAGACCAACCTGAGCGAGTGGGCCAATTTCCGTGGCGATCGTTCCATTTCCGGCTGGAGCGGACGTGGAGGTCTCACGCGCAATCCCCACATGCTCGACCGCAGCGCCTCGGGCTCGAGCTCCGGTTCTGGCGCAGCCGTAGCGGCTGACTTGTGCACTGTGGCCATTGGCTCCGAGACCGATGGATCCATCGTCTCGCCCGCGTCGTCGTGCGGCATTGTCGGTTTGAAGCCCACCGTGGGGCTTCTCAGCCGCTCGGGCATCATTCCCATTTCCTCCACACAGGACACCGCCGGACCCATGGCCCGCACCGTGGCCGATGCGGCGGCGTTGTTGAGCGCATTGACCGGCATCGATCCGTCCGATACCGCTTCGGCTCATTCAAACGGCGCATTGGCCGGGCAAGACTTCACCCAATTCCTCGATCCCGGCGCGCTGAAGGGCGCACGCATCGGCGTTGCCCGAAACTTTTTCGGATGGCATGGACGCATCGACCAAGTGATGGAATCAGCCCTCAAGATGATGCGCGAACACGGGGCCGAATTGATCGACATCAGCAGCCTCCCTGGTCACTCAGCATTCGGGGACGCCGAGTTCCAGGTGTTGCTGTACGAGTTCAAGGCGGGCCTGAACGCGTATTTCGCATCACGGGGTGATGCAGCGCCGGTGAAGTCGTTGGCTGAGCTGATCGCCTTCAATGAGCGCCATGCGGACCGGGAGCTGAAGTTCTTCGGGCAGGAGACCTTAATCAAAGCGCAAGCCAAGGGGCCGCTGACCGAATCGCGCTATCTGGAAGCGCTCGCCCAATGCCGCAAGGTGTGTCGCCAAGATGGCATCGACGGCGTGATGGATCAGCACCGGCTCGACGCCCTCGTGGCACCGACCACCGGCCCGGCCCATGCCATCGAGTTGCTGGCGGGTGACGGCGGACTTGGCAGTAGTTCATCCATCGCCGCCGTCGCCGGTTACCCGTCCATCACTTTGCCTGCCGGGATGATCTTCGGATTACCGATCGGCCTCTCGTTTTTCGGCCGCGCCTGGAGCGAAGGAAAACTCATCGGCCTCGCCCACGCCTTCGAGACCGCCGCCTCGGCCCGACGCACCCCGCGATTCCTGCCGTCCTTCGACGAGCGGAGCAACGGGTGACCCCTCGCCGGAAGCCGACGGCTGCCCAACGGCGGTCTCCGCAGTGTCCTTTCGGGGGAGGCAGGAGGCCAGGACATGGCATTCCTTGGGCTCAATTTCGAAGACGAAGACTTTGAAGGCGATGGCCAGAATCGGCCAATTCTCGTCAGTGATCGGCTGCGATACACCCAATGTTATTGGGCTCGTTTCGACCGCCCGGGCAGGAAACCGAGTCCCTCCATCTCGGCCAACCCTCTTTTCGGACTCTCTCAAGGCGAGTTGGCAATCGAACCCAATCGGATCCTCCTAAGAAGTATCCCAGCAAACCGAGGGGCTTGAAGAAGTCGACGCTTCCAGGACAAGTCGCAGGCAATTCATTCCGCGTGCCAAGGCCCCAAATAAGCAGATTGACTCACAACGATCGAATGCTGGGCGTTTTCAGTCACTTATCACCCGGCCAATCAAAAACCGCTGTCTCCAAGCCAAGAAAAATTACATTTCACTATGAAAAAAGATAAGAACTGTAAATATTTACCGAAACTAGCCCCGTAGTCTGCTTTTTTGGCATTCCCTATGTATACAACCATTTTGTTGGTCGAGGACAACGAACTCAACCGAGACATGCTGAGCCGACGGTTGGAGCGCAAGGGGTACGTGATTAAAATGGCTGTGGATGGCGCTCAAGGGGTGAGCATGGCCATGGAGTTGCGACCGGCCCTTATCTTGATGGATCTGAGCCTTCCGGTGATGG
>JAPLUF010000015.1 GCA_026397755.1 Verrucomicrobiota bacterium | reverse complement strand
TAGCTCAAAGCGGGAATTGGATCGGGAAACCATTCGTTCGGTGCTCTTGAAGGAAGGAAAGTTGAGCGAGGCTGAAATCCTGCGACTCAGGGTCCGACACTTGACCGATGGGGTGGCGCTGGGCTCCCGCAAGTTTGTGGATGCAGTTTTCTTCCGATACCGTGCGCTCTTTGGGTCTAAACGCCGAGACGGGGCGCGTCCTATCCGTGGTGCACCTTGGTCAGATCTGTCGACGCTTCGAGATCTACGGGTCGATGCGCTCGGGTAAGTTTCTCGATGAATCGCTGATTGGGACTGGCTGTTTGGGATGAGGAGCTCTGCAGTAGTGGGGTTGGTATCCAGGGTCCCGAAAATGTCTGATTTGGCTTGTCGCGAGAATCCTCTGGCAATGGGTTGACCGGGTGCCGTTTCCTGTCGGAAGACAATGGCAATGCTTACAAGACGGGTATTGTTGGTGGATTCGGTGATTTGGCCGCCGGGTTTGGAGCCGGATGCCCGTCGCGATGTCTGCGGTTGGTTCACCCGGTGGACTCCCAGATCTATCCCGGTGGAGTGGTGCAGGGTCGGTGTCGAATCGGACATCAATCCGTTGTATTCACCGGCGGAATGGGATGGGGTCATTCTCAGTGGTTCGCCCCGAGATGCTTGGAATGAGGATCCGGTCAACGTGCAGTTGGGCGAGTGGATCCTTCGATGCCGGGATGCCGGGGTGCCGGTTCTTGGGGTGTGCTATGGACACCAACTCATGGCCCGAGTTTTAGGAGCGAGGGTGGCGCCGCATCCGCAAGGCCTGGAGTTGGGAAACACTCCGGTGACACTCACTCCAGCCGGTCGGATGTCGAAGTTGTTTGATGGGATTCCGGACAACTTTGACGTGCTGTCGAGCCATTCCGATGTGGTGTCCGACCTTCCAAGCGGGGTGACCCATACGGTGGCTGGCAACTTTGCGCCAATTCAGGGAATTCAAGACTCTACGCAATTACTCCATGGGGTTCAGTTTCACCCAGAGACGGATCCTGAGACACTTCGCTTGATTTGGAATCCACGACGCGAGTTATGGCGCCCGCGTGTCCGTTTTAATTTGGACGAGGTGTTGGACAACTTGCAGCCGACACCCTGGGGGTCGCAAATTTTGCACAATTTTCTGCACCATTTCGTTCAGGGATGACCCTTGGCCCAATGACCTGATTGCAACAATCTCCTTCGACCTAAACAACATGAGCCTGACTGCCTTTTCTTTCCCAACTCGAACTCTCTACGGCGCTGGCGCGCTGGCTGAATTGCCGGCTGCCCTAGTTAAACTCGGTGTGCACCGTCCGCTCGTGGTGACCGATGGAGGACTGGTGAAGACCGATGCATTCGCCCAACTCGCTGCGGTAATGGGTGCCGATAATCAAGGCAAGACGTGGTTCGTCTTTGATGGGGTTCATCCCAATCCGGTCGAGGAAGATGTGCGCCAGGCGGCCGCCGCGCTGAGGGATCATCAGTGCGACGGGGTGATCGCCATTGGCGGTGGAAGCCCCTTGGATGCCGGTAAGGCCGCGCGTCTGTTGGCGCTTCGCCCCGGCTACGATCTTTCGAAGTTCTACGACGAGTCCGACTGGAGTGGCCTGCTGCCGCTGGTGGCCATTCCCACCACCGCGGGCACTGGTAGTGAGGTGGGACGCAGCTCAGTGATCACCCTCGATGCCACTCATCGCAAGGCGGTGCTCTTCAATCCCGAAATGTTGGCTAAACTGGTGATTCTGGACCCGGCGCTGACGGTGGGCTTGCCGCCTCACCTGACCGCGGCAACCGGGGCCGATGCGCTGACGCACTGCATCGAAAGCTTCACCTGTCCGTCTTTCCACCCGATGTGCGATGGCATTGCTCTCGAGGGGGTTCGGTTGATCTTTGAAGCGCTTCCCAAGGCGTATCGCGATGGCAAGGACCTGGAAGCCCGCGGCCATATGCTCGTGGCGGCAGCCATGGGCGCTGTGGCTTTCCAGAAAGATCTGGGAGTGGTCCACTCATTGGCGCACCCGCTGTCTTCCATTTGCGGAATGCACCATGGATTGGCCAACGCCCTGTGCTTGGTGGCCAGCATGCGTTTCTGTAGTGCGCGCCGTCCGGGGATATACCGACGTGTGGGACAGGCCGCTGGGTTGGAGGTAGTCAAACTCTCCGACGTCGAAGTAGACCAAGTTACGATCGCCTTCGTGGAGTCCTTCTTGGCGGGGTTGGGCTTGAATAAGAAGCTCTCGCAGCACGGGGTGCGCCCCGAGCATCTCGACGCACTGGTGGCCCAGGCCTGGGAAGACCCCTGCCACCGGACCAATGCCGTGCCAGTCACCATCGAAGACTTGCGCGCTCTGTACCTCGAAGTCCTCTGACAAACGACGCTCCATACCTGCTTCCCCAATCCTTTTCCCACCTCCTCCCATGATTCCTCACCAATTGTTTCTGGACGGCCGCTACATCGGGGTCGACGGCACTCCGAAGACGCGACTTATCAATCCTGCCACGGCTGAAGTGTTCGCAGAAATCGATGCCGCCACGGTGAAGGAAGTTGATGCAGCCGCGGTCTCTGCCCACCAGGCGTTTGAGAGCGGTTGGCGTGATTTGGCTCCAGGCAAGCGAGCCTCGGTGCTTTTTAAGATCGCCGCTGTGATCCGAGAAAATGCTGAGGAGTTGGCTCGGCTAGAGGTTTTGCATGTCGGCAAGCCACTGGCCGATGCCCGAGATGAAGTCGCTCTGGGGGCGCGGGTTTTTGAATATTACGCGGGAGGAATTAGCCGGTTCTACGGTCAGACTATTCCGGTCGCCCGCGGAGGGCTCGATTTCACTCTGCGCCAACCGCTGGGAGTCATCTCGGCCATCGTGCCGTGGAATTTTCCCTTTGCCATCGCCTGCTGGAAGGTGGCTCCGGCTCTGGCTGCTGGGAATGCCGTGTTGCTGAAGCCGGCCTCCATTTCGCCGCTCACCGCGCTGAAATTGGGAGAACTGGCTCACGCGGCCGGGCTGCCGGCGGGCGTTCTGCAGGTGATCACGGGTTCTGGTGGAACCTTGGGTGACGCGCTGGTCACCCACCCGCTGGTCCGTAAGGTGTCCTTCACCGGTTCCACCGAGGTGGGGCGCCGGATCATGGAGTTGGCCGCGCGGAACCTGACTCGGATCTCGCTCGAATTGGGGGGTAAATCACCCAACATTATTTTCGCTGATGCCGACTGGGAGAAGGCGGCCGATGCCGCGCCGATGTCCGTCTTCGCTAACACAGGCCAAGACTGCTGCGCCCGAAGCCGGGTCTATGTCGAACGCCCGGTGTACGAACAATTCGTGGAACGATTCGCGGCGGCCACCCGCAAGCTCATCGTGGGCGATCCGTTGAATGAGGCAACCCAACTGGGCCCTTTGGTCTCCTCCGCGCAGCGGCAGGTGGTCGAAGACTATCTCGCAGACGCACGACGGTGCGGCAGCACGGTGGTGTGCGGGGGAGGGCGCTTGCCCTCGGCGGGCTTCTATCTGGAGCCCACGATCCTCACGGGTGTCGCTCCCGAACACCGCTGCTGGCGCGAGGAGATTTTCGGCCCGGTTGCAGCGGTGGTTCCGTTTGATGACGAGGCGGCAATGCTGCGCGATGTGAACGCATCGCCGTATGGCCTGAGCGGCTCGGTCTGGACGAACAACCTCTCACGCGCATTTCGGGTGACCCGAGCGGTCCAAAGTGGCGTGCTCTCCATCAACAGTCACAGCAGCGTTCATGTGGAGGCTCCGTTCGGAGGCTTCAAGCAGAGCGGGCTGGGCCGCGACCTCCCGCAGCACCTCCCACTCTATTCCTAATGACTCTCCAACAGCTCAAGGCCCAGGTTAAATCGGGTGCCGTCGATACGGTCCTCGTGGCCATTCCCGATCCCTTTGGCCGACTCGTGGGCAAGCGTTTCCATGCAGGCCATTTTCTGGAGTCGGTGGTGTCCCATGGGACCCATGGCTGTAGCTACTTGCTCACGGTCAACCTCGACATGGATCCGCTGGATGGGTTTGCCGTCGCCAATTGGGATTCGGGTTTCGGTGATTTTGAGATGCTGCCCGATACGGCCACGTTCCGGCTTCTGCCCTGGCTTCCGGGTTCAGCCTTGGTGATTTGCGACTTTCGCCACGCCAACGGGTCGCCGGTGGCCGAAGCCCCGCGCTCGGTGTTGCGCCGCCAGTTGGATCGGCTCAAGGAACGCGGCCTCACCTGCTTCTGCGCCAGCGAGTTGGAGTTTTATCTCTATGAGCAGACTTACGGTGCTGCCTTCGAAGCCGGTTATCGGAACCTCAAACCTTCGAGCGATTACCGCATCGACTACCACTTGATGCAGCCCGGTCGCGATGAACCGCTGATGCGGGCCATCCGCAACGGACTCACGGCCGCGGGTGTGCCGATCGAGAGTAGCAAGGGCGAGTGGAGCCGGGGTCAGCATGAGATTAATTTCACCTACGGCGAGGCCATGGAGATGGCCGATCGACATGTCGTCTTTAAGCAGGGGGTCAAAGAGATCGCCGGACAGCACGGCAAGTCGGTGAGTTTCATGGCCAAGGTCGCACCGACCGAGGCGGGGAACTCCTGCCATATTCACATGAGCCTGTGGAAGGCCGGCCGCAACTTGTTCTGGGATCCGAAGGCCAAGACCGGTTCCACACTGTTCCGGCAATTTTTGGGCGGGTTGCTGAAATATTCTCCTGAGTTGTGCCTGTTCTACGGTCCGACGATCAACAGCTACAAACGCTATCAGGCCGGGAGCTGGGCTCCGACCCGCATGGCTTGGGCTCAGGACAACCGGACCACCGGGTTTCGCGTGGTGGGGCAGGGCAATGGTTACCGCCCGGAGAACCGCATGCCCGGGGCCGATGCCAATCCATACCTGGCTTTTGCGGCCATGATCGCGGCCGGTTTGGCGGGCATCGATGAGGGGCTCGACTGCGGTGAGCCGTATTCCGGCAATGCCTATATCGATCCGAAGTTGCCGCGTCTGCCCTCAAGTCTGATCGCGGCAGCCGACCTCTTCAACTGGTCGCGCTTGGCCCGCGAGGCCTTTGGCGACGGGGTTGTCGACTTTTCAGTGCACCACGCCCGCCTCGAACATCAGGCTTTCAGCAACGCGGTGACCGACTGGGAAAAGCAGCGCTACTTCGAGCAAATCTGAGTTTCAGATCGGCTCCTTAGACGGGCTGAAAACTCAGTCTTTTTTGAGGCTCACCTTTAGGCCCGCATTGTCGGGCTTGAGAATGTGAACTGCGGCCTTGGGCATTTTTCGCTGCATGGCCGCTGCGATGGCTTCGGTGTTGTCCAACGCCAGGCACATCAAGGTGGAGCCGCTACCACTGAGCCAGCCACCGATGGCTCCGGCTTTCACGCCGGCCGCTAGGATGGCGTCCATGCCTGGAATGAGCGCAGCCCGATAGGGTTGGTGGATGCGGTCATCGAAGCAGCCACGAAGGCTTTCCAGTCGGCCCGTGGCGAATGCGGCGGTGACCAGAGAGGCACGGTTGAGAATGTGAATCGTGTCGGCCTTGGAAAAGGTCTGCGGGACCCGCTTCCGGGCCTCCGGCGTGCTGACCTCGAAGTGCGGAATCAGGGTCACCAAACGGATCCGACTCGGGAGTGGTACCCGGATACATCGAACCTCAGAACCCACAAATCCTGCGGCCGTGAATCCGCCAAAGACCGCCGGAGCCGCGTTGTCGGGGTGGCCTTCCAGAGCGGCCACGACTTCTAGCAATCCTTGTCGGTCCAGCGGGCTGCCTGCCAGAGCGTTGAGTCCGGCCACGCAGCCGAGTCGGGCGGTGACGCTAGATCCGAGCCCCCGCGCGATCGGCACATCGCCGGCCAGGTGAAGATCCACCCCGAAGCGTTGGGCGCGAGTCTTTTTGAAGAACGCCGTTGCAGCCTCCTCCAGCATGGCGAGGGCTCCGGCCCGCGCATCCTCGGCGATGGGAGAAGTGATCTCGACGCGTCGGTCGCTCCGGCGGCGGACCGTGGCCCGGTTATAGAGCGCGACGGCCAGTCCCAGAGTATCGAAGCCCGAGCCCAAATTGGCGGTCGTCCCCGGAATGCGCACGGTGGCGGATGTCATTTGGGGGATGAAACGGTAAAACTGGACTGGATCTCAATGGATTACAGCGAAGGGGAACCCGCCGTCCCTTACTTCCCAACTGAATGGTTGCGGCTTAGGCTAGGGGGAATGCTCGGCTTGATTAACGATTTGATGCAGTTGTCTCTGGAGAACCCTCTCCTGCTCATCGGGGCTGCGTTCCAGCTTTGGATGATGGTGGATGCCTTGCGCCGCGAAGAGTGGATCTGGGCGGCGTGTATCCTCTTTTTCAGCGTCTTTAGCGCGGTGTTTTATTACTTCATGGTGTACCGGGCGCAGGCATCGGCCAGCGGCGGAATGGGACTCAGAGGCTTCGAATTGCCCGGTGCAGCCGATCGCCGCCGGATTAAGGAACTGGAGAGCCGCATTCATCACCTCGACAAGGCTCGCGACCATTTGGATTTAGCAGATCTTTATTTCTCGCAGGGCAAACTGACCAAGGCAGAGGCCTCCTACCGGCGGGCTTTGGAGCGGGATCCCGAGGATGACGACACCATTAGCCATTTGGGGCAGTGCCTCCTACGACAAGGCAAAGCCGCCGAGGCCAAGCCCCTCTTAGAGAAGATTCTGAAGTCCGACCCGCGACACGATTTTGGCTACACACTCATGGCCTTGGCCGAGACTCAGACGGCCCTTGGCGAGGTGGATGCCGCTCTCCTGAATTGGAAGCGCGTGCTCGAAAACAACAGCTATCCGAGGGCTCGCGTCCAGTATGCCGAGTT
>JAPLUF010000017.1 GCA_026397755.1 Verrucomicrobiota bacterium | reverse complement strand
CAGTTGGGAGTGGGTCGAATCTGGGTAGGCGGCCCGCAGCAAATGGGGAGCCGTGATAGACTTCTTGGGTTCCAGCCCATGCAGATCGCGATCGATCAACGGGGCGATGAGTCGGGCCATCTCGGCATAGCCTTGGGCCGGATAGTGGCATCCCCCGGGAGGTTGGATGCCCAGGGTGGACATCACCGTCAGGCGCGACAGGGCCGAGGGGAGATTGCGCTGCACCTCCCGGAGTCGATTGTCCGAGCCATCGGTGCCCATGGAACAGGCCTTGGGCCAGATCTGGAAGGCGTAGTGGTGGCGCAGGTTCGGGTAATCGGTGGCCCAGGCCGCGGCGAGGTCGATGAAGAGTGATCGGTACGTTTGCCAGCCGTAGCCGCCACTGGGGCCGTCGGCGCCCTGGTCGTTTTCACCCTGATGCCAAATCACCGCACGGAGGCCGTGGGTCAGCCGTGCGGCGCGCGCTCGAGCCAGCAAGCGACCGTAGATGGTGGCCGGGTCCGCTGGGTGAGTCGGGTTGCGCTGATGCTGATCGATACGGCTGCCGCCCACGGCTCCATTGAGGAAGCAAACCGGGATCTGGTGGGTTTCGACCAAGTGGCGGCCCAATTCCATGGCCCAATAGCCGACTTGATGACGTTCACTGTCTCGCCCGCGATGGACGGCCGTGCCCCAAGATCCTGCCTCAGCAGGTTCATTCCCCATGCTGCCGAAGGATCGGATCCAATTGCTGCGGAAGTCCGGTTTGTCCGGGCCCCAATCCGTGGCAACTGCATTGGATTGCCCATCGATGAGGTAGGCGTCTCCGCATGCGATATTCGTGGCTGAATGAACTCGTGTCTCCCGGCCCTCATGGACGCGAACCAATTCGAAACGGTATTGGATGAGCCCGGGCTTGAGCGCCAGATCGAAGCGGAAAGACCGATCCGCCTTCAGTCGTTCTCGGCGTTGCGTCACGAGCCTGTCCCTAGCCCCCGCATTCCCCGACGTATCCTGGGCAAACAATCGAACCACCACCGCCTCGGCGGGTTCTTGGATGGAGCCCGTCGCGACGAGCGTTCCCTCATTGCGGTCGTTTCGGGCGTAGAACTGGTTGTCCTGCGGCAACTCCGTCGATTCGGGGACTTGCTGCACCCACGCGTCATGGCTCGGCGGCTGGACTGTTAACGTTACTGATCGACGGATCGGCGTGCCCCCATTGTCGATTGTGGCGGTCACGGTCAGTTGGCCCTCCTGGAGAGCTCGTTTCAGGATCAAGTCATGGCCTTGAATTTCCCGAACTGTGGCCAGTGGCTTCACAGACCAGGTCACCATCATTTTTGAAGCTCCGGCCGCGATGAGAGCTGCTTCGTTCGATTTCAGTTGGGCCTTCAATGGTAGCGGTCGATTTCAGTTGGGCCTTCAATGGTAGCGGACTGCGCCCGTCCCAGCGACTGGGTGCCTTCAGTGAGAACTCCGGATCCGGGATGGCCTCTCGAAGGGTGACAGGGATCTCCTGTTGGCGAATTCCTTCGGGGTACGCTGCATGGAAGGTCAGGGTTACCGATGAGTCTCCTGAAACCCGACCCGCCTCGAACCGGTAACGGAACTGGTTCACCGCCACCACCGTCGGGGTCCCCGCAGCATCCCGTCGAGTCCACCACACCCTCTGCGCCCCGCCGGCCCGCGCCACTAACCCCAGAGCCTGTCCCTCCTCCAAGACAACCGGAGCCTGTCCCTTGGAGATAGCCTGTCCCTTGGAGATAGCCTGTCCCTTGGAGATAGCCTGTCCCTTGGAGATAGCCTCTCCCTTGGAGATAGCCTCTCCCTTGGAGATAGCCTCTCCCTTGGAGATAGCCTCTCCCTTGGAAGTTTCGGTCGTTACATCCACTGTGACATTAAAATCGCGACCGGGTTGAACCAGTGGCCCGACAACGGTTTGTAACGGCTTTTGGTTCTCATACTCCAATCGGATCCATTCCGGGCTCCGAACCCGGTTTGAAACGCGAACTTCATCGATAACGCCTTCAAAATCGAAGTGATCGTACCAACCGCCGATCCATAGTCGGGCCGGTTGCCGTAAGTTCAATGGAGCTCTCGGTGTCCGGGAGACGCCGTCCAAGATTCCGTTGATATAGACCTTGGATTCACCGGCTTCCCAGGAGTGGACGACATGGGTCCACTGATGGGCAGGAACCGGGTTCTGGGTTGCGACGTTGGCTCCGGAAAAATAGCAGTCCAATCGAACTTGAGGTGGGCTGGTGTAGTGGAGGACTACCTTGCCTTGGTTGTGTTCATTGCCCCAAGCCAGGATCCGGCCGTTGGGTTGATCTGCCCAAAACCACGCTTGCGAGGTGTGTGGGCCCGCGCCAGCGGGGTAGCGGTTGGAGGTGTTACCTCCAAAGATGCCTTGGCCTTCCTTGAAGCGTCGGGCGGTTCCGATGACTCCGGGCCTGGGGGTGGATCCACGGTTTTCGGAAATCAGGGTTCCGGTGGTGTCCTGGATCGACTCTCCGAGGTGCCAGGTTCCGATATACCCATGGGATGGGTTGAAGACCTGGGAGCCGCTAGAAGCGGCGGGGGCCGTCGGGTTTCCCCAGTGAATGCGGAGTTCTTGGCGCTGGTTGCCGCGGATCTGGGGAATTAGTACCCAAATGGCAGCGGAACCCTTGTCGGTATCCCAGGATTCGATTTCGAAAGGAAGAGCCTGTCCCTCGGGTGTTGAAAAGCGCAGGTCCTCACCATGGGGACAGGCTTCTGAGAAGTCGAAGTCGTCGCGGCCAAGTCGGACGAGGAGGGGGAAAGACTCGAGCGTGACTCCATCCGGGAGGTGGGCTCCGTCCGGTGTCGTGAGGACAAATAGAGAGGCGGAGTGTTTCCATTCAGGAAACAGGGAGGATGTGCTGGGGCGGGCCTTCGCCGTGGCCGCATGCGATGCCGTCATGGACTCCCACCGCGAGGCCATGGCCAGAACCCGTTCAGGATGTTTGGAGGCCAGATTGATCGTTTCAGACCGATCCTGACCGAGGTTGTAGAGTTCCCAAGCGTTGTTTACGCCGGCTGCCACGATTTTCCAGTCACCCTCCCGAAGTGCTCGGTTGCTCTCATGGTGCCACCAGAGGGCTTCCCGCTTCAGATCGGTATCTTGATCAAAGGTCCGGACCAAGCTGAGACCCGGCGGCTTCGGCATTTCGGGGGGATGATCCTTTTCTGGCCAGTTCCCTCCGGCCAATTCCAGAACCGTGGGGACCAGATCGATGAGATGGCCCGGAGTCTTTCGCAACGCGCCGTGGTGGGAGATGCCTTGAGGCCAATGAGCGATGAATGGAGTGGCAATGCCCCCTTCATGCACCCAGGTCTTGTGACGGCGGAACGGCGTGTTGGCCAAAGAGGACCAACCTGGGCCGATGCTGAGAAACGTTGCCCCGGTTCCGCACAGGGCATCGGGATGATGTCCGTCGCCGCGCACCATCATCTCTGCGCTGGCACCATTGTCCGAAAGGAACAAAATCAGCGTGTCGTCGAAGTGGCCCATGGTC
>JAPLUF010000164.1 GCA_026397755.1 Verrucomicrobiota bacterium | reverse complement strand
GGGAACGTCAGTCGGTGCCGGTGCTTTCCAATGCGGTCGCGTTCCAGACCCTGACGGTGACCACATCCGGTACCTTCCGCATCCGCGCCGGGGACACCCTCTCCCCGATCTATTCCCTGGTGGCCTACGTCCCACCCGAAGTGGCTCGCCTGTCGGTTCGGCTCATCTCTCCGGCCTATTCCGGCCTTCCGGAACTGCGCCAATCTTCTCCGCCCATCACCGCCTTGCGTGGCTCGCGAGCATTATTCGAGTTGGCAGGAAATGTCGCGCTGGGCCAAGCCGAGTTGCGGCTGACCAACGGCACGGTCGTCGCATTAAAGGCCGCCGAGTCGAACCTCTGGCGCGGCGAGTTCATCGTCTCCGCCGATTCCGAGTATTCCATTCTAATTACCGACACGCGGGGCCGACCCTCCCTCGCCAATGCAACTCGACATCCGATCCGCGCCCTTCCCGACCTGCCACCCAAGGTGGACATCACCGAGCCTGGCGAAGACATCCGCGCCGACCCAGACGAGATCATCCCCCTGAAAGTCGCCGCTTCGGACGACTTCGGATTGAATTCGATCACCCTCGTCTACCACGTGCTCGGCGGTCCTGAACAACGGCTGGAAGTCCGCGATCGCAACCTCAAGGACGGACAGACCCTCGGCGCGGTGGTCCTCCGTCTGGGCAGCCTCGGGCTCAAGCCCTACGATGTGGTCTCTTATTATGCCGAAGCCCGCGACAACAACACGCTCGACGGTCCCGGGATCGGTCGCTCACCCACGTATTTCATCGAACTGACCGATCGCTCCGGTCCGGCGCCCTCGAAGCGCAAAGGGCAACCTCAACAGCGCCTCAACCTCATCGCCATCCAGAAGGGACTCTTGGCCGAGACCACGGCCACGTCGACCAATGCGCCCGCTAAAACCTTCCAGGACCTATCCCAGCGCCAACGCGAGGCCCGCGAATTCACCGCCCGCTACCAACAGAAGCTGGAGTCCATGAATGCGCCCAAGGCCGCCCAGTTCGCCCTGGACGAAGCCTTGGAAGGAATGGACGACGCGGCTCGAGCCTTAGAACGACAAACGCCCCAAGGAGCTCTCCCCGCCGAAGAGAAAGCTTTGGCAGCCCTGTACCGGGCCATCAAAGCCATGCCACAGCTCAAAAACCTTCCGACCGAACCCGAGCTCTCCGAGAAACCGCCTGAAGAATCTCCGCCCGAACCGCAACCACCCCAGGTCGTGTTGGAAGGCATCGACAAAAAGCCCCAGAAGCCGGCCAATGCGGCCGAACTGGAGAAGGCCCTCGCGGAGGCGCTGGCACTGGCCAAGGCTCAATCTGAATTGGCCCGCCTCATGGAAGGTTCCAATCCTGCCAAATCTCAAAAGCCCACCCCAGGTGAAAAGCCCGGTCAGAAGGGACCGGAAGACAAGCCAGGCCCGCCGGATAAAAACAGCCCGCCCGGAGGTGAGGCTGGAAAACAAGGGAAACCCGGGAAATCCCAGCCATCTCCGGCGAGCCCACCCAACCCGGGTGAAAAGCCAGGCAGCCCGGGTGGAGAGCCTGGCGGACCCGGTAGGCCGG
>JAPLUF010000255.1 GCA_026397755.1 Verrucomicrobiota bacterium | reverse complement strand
GGATGGGGAGGGTTTGGTTGGGGACGGGCTGTTTGGGAAAGGGACTTGGGGTGGTTTAGTTCTTCTTGGGGGTGGCTCCGCGGGACAGGGCCTGCGCTCGCAGGGATCGCACGGGAGGTGGGGCTTCGCGCGACCGCGCTGGGGGAAATAGGGTGCTTCGATCCAATGCTCGCTCCAGCCCTGTCCCGCTGCGGCTTAGGTGTCTGGGTGTTGGTTGGGTTTGTTTGGGGACAGGCTGAGGGCTGATGGGGGATGGGACTCGCTTGGTGTGCTGCTTCTTGGGGGTGGCTATGCGGCTTGGGTGTCTGGGTGGGCGCGAGGTAAAGAGCTTTTGCAGGATGGGGATTGGGCGGTGTACGTTGATCTCAGAAATCTATTTCGCCATGACCTTCTCCAACTGGCTTCCGTGTGTCGGTGTCTTGTCTTTGATGGCTGCTGCCGGGGCCGCCGATTCAATGGTTCAGGTTCCAGATGCGGCGCTGCAAAATTCCGTGGGCTTGGGGTTGAAGGCGAACGGTGAACGCCAGCGGAGCGCTGCGGCGTCTTGGAAGGTGTTCCATGGGTTTCAATTCAAAGACCAGGCAGCGGAGAGTGGGATTACGTTTCGACAGGTGCCGGTGGATGATGGGGCGCGGGATTATAAGGCGGTTCATTATGATCATGGTACGGCGATTGCGGCGGCGGATGTGGATGGGGACGGCCGGCCGGATTTGTTCTTTGCGAATCAGCGGGGGGGCAACCAACTGTGGCGCAATGTGGGCGGGGGTCGCTTTGAGAACATGACGGCGCCGGCCGGGGTGGCGATGGCGGGCAAGGTGAGCGTGGGGGCTTCGTTCGCGGACATCGATAACGACGGGCGGCCGGACTTGCTGGTGACGACGGTACGCCAGGGGTTGGTGCTCTTTCACAATGAAGGCGGGGGTCGGTTCCGGGACATCACGGCCGAGTCGGGTGTTTCGGCGGGCAAGCCGGGGCACGGATCGGGTGCGGTGTTCTTCGATTATGACCGGGATGGGAAGCTGGACCTTTTTGTCTGCAACGTTGGGGTGTACACGCGGAATGAGAAGGGGCGTTCCGGGGAATATGTGGGTCGTTCGGATGCGTTTCAGGGCTGGCAGTATCCGGGGCGTAGCGAAGCGAGTCCGCTCTTCCATAATCGGGGTGGCGGTCGCTTCGAGAATGCTTCGGAGACCACGGGATTGATCCATCAGGGCTGGAGTGGCGATGCGACCTTTTGTGATCTGGATGGGGACGGATTTCCGGAACTGTACGTGCTAAGCATGTCGGGGGAGGACCGCTATTACGTGAACCGTCAGGGGAGCCGCTTCGAGGACCGGACGGCGGTGTTTTTTCCGAAGACGCCATGGGGTTCGATGGGCGTGAAGTTCTTCGACCACAACCGCGATGGGCTGATGGATTTGATCATCACCGACATGCACTCCGACATGACGACGGCGCAGATCAATGCGGGCGATACGAATCTGACGGTGGCCTTCGACAAGTCCAAGAGCGATGCGTGGTGCGCGGAGGAGTGGAAGCCGGAGTTGTTCCGTCGGGCTACCAATAGTGTGTTCGGTAATGCGTTCTTCCAGAATCAGGGTTCTGGTCACGCGTTTGCGGAAGTGTCTGCGACGGTGGGGACCGAGACCTACTGGCCGTGGGGAGTGACGGTGGCCGACTTCAATGCCGACGGTGACGAGGACGTGTTCGTGACGGCCGGCATGGGCTATCCGCTGCGCTATGTGGCTAATTCGCTGCTGCTTAACGAGGGGGGCAAGCGCTTCGTGGATGCGGAGTGGGTGCTGGGGCTCGAGCCGCGTCGGGGTGATCCGATGCTTCGGGAGGCCTTCGTGCTCGATACGGCGTTGCCTGAAGACCGCCGCCATCCGCTGGCGAAGGGTCGCACCGGCAAAGTTCAGGTGATGGGAACGGCGAGTTCGCGCTCGTCGGTGGCTCTCGATGTGGACGGCGACGGGGACCTCGACTTGGTGACCAATGAGTGGAATGACGCGCCGCAGGTGCTCATCAGTGACCTCTCCTCGCACACGACGCTGCGCTTCCTGCAGGTGCGGCTGGTGGGAACGGTGTCCAATCGCGACGGACTCGGCGCGACCGTTCGGGTCCATTGCGGTTCGCGGGTGCAGACGCGCTTCCATGATGGCAAGTCGGGATACCTGGCCCAGAGCAGCTTGCCGCTCTACTTCGGGCTGGGATCGGAGACGGCCGTGGATCGCATCGAGGTGGTTTGGCCGTCGGGGCGACGGCAGACTTACTCGGGTCCAATCTCGCTCAACGGGACGCTGGAACTGGTGGAGCCGAAATGACCGGCGGTCCGGGAAGAGCCTGGGCCGGGGTCGGAGAGTTCGTCCGCGTCATGGGCCGATAACCGATTCCGGAATACTCGGCGGCCTGTGGCACGTAGTCGGCGTCGAAGCGGGGGTCAGGTCCTTCGAGCCGGTTCTGGCGGGGGTCGATGACTTTCTTGGTATCGAACACCGGGCCCAGGATCGCGCAGTTCTCCACGCGTGCTCCGGCATTGATGGCCAGTTCGTAGCGGGCGAATCCGGCGAGCCCGCCCTCGGCTCGATTGGCGTGGAAGAGGTTGGCGATGTACACGCTGTCGCCGCCCATGTCGTCCACGCCATTGCGGTTGCCGGTGAAGGTGCAGTTTTGGATGAGCGCTAGGCTTTCCCAAAAAATAGTGATGGCTCCGTTGTTTGCGAAGGGCTTTTCGCCGGAGGCCTTGGCCACCAGGTCTTCGCCGGTGTTGGAGATGTTCCCGACGAAGAGGCAGTTGATGATCTTGGCGGAGCTGCCAGCCAGAAGATCGATGGCCGGCCCGGTGCCTTGGGCCCGATTGTTGAGGAACCGGCAACTGGCGATGAGCACCGGGGTCTCACGGAATCCCTGTTGTTGCACGGAAATGCCCGCGCCGCACGGGCGCGTGAAATTGTCGTCGATCGTGAGCTCGATGAGCCGAGGGGACGAACGTCCGAAGACCTTCACGGCCCCGCCATCAGAGTAGTAGAAGTGGTTCTTCAAGACGGTCCGGTTGGGCTCGAGCGCCGCGGTCCCATCCTTGGTCAGGAATCCATGGGCGCCGGTCAGCCGGAATCCCCGGATGAGCGTGTTGGTCGAGACGCCATCCCCGAAATAGACCACGTGGTTCACCACGGCGGGATGCGCTGGCTCATTGGTGGCCGAAAGGGCGGGATTGGCCGCGGTGAGCGTGACGTCTCCGAGAGCCACCAGTCGGATTCCATCATGTCGTCGGTTGAAGCCGATGAGCGCCTGGCGTTTGGATTCTGGTCGGTACAAGCCCGTGTGCACCCAGACGGTTTTCAGCACCGTGTTGGTCGCGGCCTGATCCAGCGCCTCTTGGATCCGGTCGCCGGGCCGAACATGATAACCATCGGGCTCCAACGTGATGCCACCCCAGGCCAGCGCCGCGGATGCGGCCCAACTCGCCAGGAATGGCAGGGATCGGGTCATAGTCCGCCGATCTCAACAGGCGGAGCCGCGGCGACAAGGCGATTTGCAACCAACAAGGGGGGACCTGTTGCCTCAAAACTTTTAACATCCTGTGGGACTGGCTTTGCGTGGGAACCGAATGCTCGGGTGTGCCTGGCAAGGGTCACCGAATCGGTCTGGGTTTGGCGAAGCCCTCGAACAGGCTTGGACGTCAGCGTCGCTTGGCGGCACTCTCGACCTCACGATGTCCGAGTCTGTGCCCAAGCCTGTCACGGCCTCCACGCGCCTGGCCGCGGTGTGGGGCGCTCCCATCCGGCATTCTGCCTCGCCGGCCATGCACAATGCCGCACTGGCGGCGCTGGACCTGGATTGGCGGTACCTCGCCTGTGAAGTCGCGCCCGAGGAATTGGCCGTCGCTCTCGAAGGCGCACGGGTTATGGGTTTCTGCGGCGTGAATCTTACGGTGCCCCACAAACGACTGGCTTTGGGAATGATGGATGATCTGGATGTCTCGGCCGAGGCGTGGGGAGCAGTGAACACCGTGGTTTTCGAGGCGGAGAATGCGGAAGGCGTTTGGACTCCGATCGGCCTTCTAAGGTCGTTCCCGGGTCCGGTGCGGCTTCGGGGATACAACACCGACGCCGACGCCATCCTCCGCTCCCTCCGCGAAGACTTGCACATGGAACCCCGCGGGGCCCGCGTGTTGTTGCTCGGTGCGGGCGGTGCCGGTCGCGCGGCGGCGCTGCGGTTGGCCGATGAAGGTGTGGAGACCTTGTGGCTGCAGAACCGCACCGAATCGAAGGCGGCCGAGTTGGCTGCCGAGATCGCCGAGCGATTTCCGGCGGTCGATGTCCGCACGGGTCTGCCCGACTCCGACGTGGAGTTTATCCTCAATGCCACCTCGTCGGGCCTGAAGCCGGAAGATCCGCTGCCTCTGGATATTCAGGCCTATCCGTTGAGCCATGCGGATGCCGTGTACGACATGATCTATCGGCCGGCCGAAACCCCGTTGCTTCGGGCTGCTCAGGCCGCGGGTTGCCGGACGGCCAATGGACTCGGGATGTTGTTGTATCAGGGAGCCGCCGCCTTCGAGCTTTGGACTCAACGTCCAGCTCCGATCGAGGTGATGCGGGCCGCGTTAATCCAGGAAGTTTACGGCACCGGGGAGTCACGATGAACTGGGAAGACGAACTCTACCGCCACCACGGTCCGCTGGGGTTGCCCTTCCACTTCTGGACACTCTTCATCGGCATCTTCGGTGCCATGACCGGCAGCTTTCTCAATGTGGTCATCCACCGGATGCCCCGCGAAGAGAGCATCGTCCATCCGCCGTCCCATTGCCCGACGTGCAACCACCGGATTCCGATGTGGCAAAACATGCCCATCTTCTCATGGCTAATGTTGCGCGGCCGTTGTGCGTCGTGCCGGACTGCTATTTCGCCGCGCTACATCGGTGTTGAGGCTCTGACTGGGGTGCTATTTGTCGCGGCCTGGTTGCACTACGGAGAAGAAGCCCCGTGGGCGGCTGCTTCGGCGTCCATTTTGTTGGCGGGATTCGTCGCAGCCACCTTCATTGATTTCGAGCATTTCATCATCCCCGACCAAATCACTCTGGGAGGAGTGGGGGTCGGTTTCCTGCTGTCGCTGGTGGCCCCAGAGTTGCATCAGGAGACATCTATTTTGGCCGCCCTTCGCAGCAGCGCTCTGGGCATCCTGGTCGGTGGAGGCGTTGTGTATTTGGTGCTTCGGTTGGGAAAGTTTCTTTTTGGCCGGGAACGCATCGCTCTCGAACCGGGAAGCCGCGTGATTTTCCATGATGCGGGTATCCGGTTGCCGGACCGCGAAATTTCTTTCGAGGAAGTCTTCTATCGCGAGTCGGACACCGTGGTGATGGAAGGCCGGCATCTGGAGTTGGCCGACCGCTGCTATGTGTCGGGCGAAATGCGCCTCTCGCCCAAGGCCCTGCGTATCGGCGATGAGGTATTGGATCCGGAGTCCGAACCCTACCTCGCAGCCGAGGTTGAATCGCTGACGCTGCCTCGCGAGGCGATGGGTTTGGGCGATGTCAAATTCATGGCTGCCATCGGAGCGTTTCTCGGATGGAAGGCCACCCTCTTCAGTTTGATGTTCAGCTCGGTGTTGGGTGCGGTGGTCGGACTGGGCTTGATCGCTCTGGGCCGCCAGCATTGGTCAGGACGGTTGCCTTATGGGCCGTATATTGCCGTCGCTGCCACGGGGTGGGTTTTCGGTGGATCGGCCTTGTGGGAACGCCTCTTTGGCGCGCGCTGAAGTGGGCCAAGGCGGTCGCTCTGACCCAGATCCTCCCCGCTCCCGCCCGGCGACCGTCGCCACCTTCGTTACCGTCGAAATGAGGCCGCGAAATCCGACGCGTCACCGGCTACGGTTTTTTTCACGAAGCGCGATCCAGCGATGAGTTCCTGAAGTTTCAGCGCATAGGCCTCGGCATCGAGCGGCAGCGTTACCGTCTGGCTCGTCAGCCCTGAATACAACATGGCATTGGCCAGTTCTACCGAGGCCAGTCCGTCGGGCCCGGGAGCGATGAGCGGTTTTCCATCGAGAATTGCCTCGGTGAAATTAGTCATCAGCTGGGCATGCGGCTGATCGGCGTTCTCAAAAGGAATTTCCACGTTCCACGACTCCGGCTTGGCGAAGCCCGATTGCGACGTGCGGCTGAACTCCGTCATATCGCAGAGATTGCGGATGAAGCGCAGTTGGCCGTTTTCCATCACGGCCCGGCCTCGGGTGCCGGTGAGTTCAAGGCGATTGGTGCCCGGCGACTCACCGGTGCTGGCCACGAAGACGCCGGAGGCGCCTGAGGGATATTCGAGGTAGGCCGTGACGTTGTCTTCCACCTCGATGGCGTGGTCGCGTCCGAGGGTGACATGAGCCCGCAATGACGAGGGCATCCCTAGCAGCCAGGCGAGGATGTCGAGGTTGTGGAGGCATTGATTGAGGAGCACACCGCCGCCTTCGCCGGCCCAAGTGGCCCGCCAGCCACCGCTCGAGTAATACGCGTCGGTCCGGTACCAGTCGGTGTTAATCCAGTTCACCCGGACGATTCGTCCCAACTCGCCCGATTCGATGAGGAACCGCAGCTTCTGGTATCGGGGTTCGACGCGCAGTTGGAACATGCCGCCGAACACCGTCATCGGGTTCCGCTCATGGGCGGCGATCAGCTTGAGGGCGTCGGCCTTGTGGGCAGAAATAGGCTTCTCGACCATGAGGTGCACGCCGGCCTCGAGGGCTGCGATGCCCAAATTGGTGTGCTGGTAGTGCGGCGTGGCCACCAGGACGGCATCGACCGTGCCCGAGGCGATGAGCGCGCGGGCGTCGGTCCAAGCGGCCAGCGGACGGTAAGCCTCCATCTTGGCCGGTGTCGTCGAACACACCGCCACCAGTTCGCAACGGGGCACCTTGCCAGCCAGCAAGTAGGTGGCGTGGTGGCGACCGATATTGCCGAGGCCGATCAGGCCGAGACGGAGGGATTTCATGGAGCTGGGTGACCGTGGTGGATTTGTTCGAGGTGGGTTCGCGCAGGGTTCGCGCAGGCTCAGTTGTTCTCGGGCAAACCCTCGGCATGCCCGAGGTTGTGGACAGGCCAGAAAATCGCCTGAACCTCTTCCAGCAACTCGGTGTCGATGGGCTCTTCAATCCAGCGCGCCCAGTTGCGGATGTTCTCCGGGTTGGCGCTGCCCGCGATCGTGGTGGCGATGTCGGGATGCGAGCAGGAGAACTGCAGGGCCAGTTTGGCGATGTCAGATCCACGTTGGGCGCAGAGCGCGGCCGCGGCACGGGCGGCGGCTTTCACGGACTCGGGCTCCTTGAGCCAGGCGGGCAAGGGAGCGTTGGTGAGCAGGCGTGCGCTGAAGGGTCCGGCATTCATAGCACCAATCCCGAGAGCCTTCAGGTAGGGCACCGTTTCCTCGGCGAAGCGGGTGTTCTGGAGGGTGTATTGGTTGTAGCTGAGCACGCAGTCCACCGGAGCTTGATCGGCGATGACGCGGAAGATCTTCTGCGGATAGCCGCTGAAGCCCAAAAAGCGGACCTTGCCGGCGGCCACGGCCTTGCGGAGGGCCGGCAGCGTCTCGTCCACGATTTGTTGCATGGGTACGAACTCGATGTCGTGGCAGAGCACGATATCGAGGTGATCAGTGCCCAAGCGATGTAAGGACACGTCGATGGACTCGGCCACCCGGCGCGCCGAGAAATCAAAGTGCTGGAGATCGTAGCGACCTAGCTTGGTGCACAGCGTGTATTGCTCGCGAGGCACGCCCTTGAGCGCGACACCGAGCAACACCTCGCTCATGCCCCGCCCGTAGAAGGGCGAGGTGTCGATGAGGCTCAGGCCGCAGTCGAGGGCCACGCGCACGCTGCGCAGGGCCTCCTCAACGGTGACGTTGCGGAATTCCTGGCCCAGCGAACTGGCGCCGAATCCGAGGATCGGCAGCAACAGTCCGGTGGTTCCGAGGGGTCGGGTTTGCATGAGGGTGATGGGAGTTTCAGACCGTCGAGATCCGAGTCTTACTCGTAGATGTCACCGGCAGGCCGGGCCATCTTGCCCCATTTTTCCCATCCGGGAATCGGGTGTTCCTTGAGGATTTCCTCGACCATGTAGAAGTCCGAACGCTTCTCGGTCTTGGCCCGGACCTTGGCCACTTGCTCGGCGCTGACCGGCGGCAAGTTGTTGCCGAAGGACTGGCGGACGTAACTGATCACGCCGGCGGCCTCTTCGTCGGTGATCATGCCGCCTAAGCCAAGCATCGGGGGAACGCCGTTCTTCGGGCCGAAGCGCTGGCCACCCAGCTCCAGCGGACCCCAAAGGCCCTTGAGCACCACCTTGATGAGGCGCTCGTCTTCGGCCAGCCAGGGATTGTTCGCCACGTTCAGCGGCGGGTAAATGCCGGCCACGCCTGCTCCATTGGATTGATGGCAGGTGGCGCAGTGGGCGTCGCGGTGGAAGACCTCCTTGCCGAGGTCGTACTGTTTCTTCTCGGTGGCGTTCAGCGTGCGGGTCGGTCCATAGACGACTTGATCGGCCGACGGCGGGGCGGCACCGATCTTGAAATTGCCAGCTAAGTAAGCCTTGGCATTGGGATTGTCGGCGAAGGCGTTGGGTTCGGCCTTGGCCAGTGTGGCCACCGACTGCTTGAAAGTGTTCTCGAGGATTTGTCGGGTGACCGGGCTCATCCACTTGTCGAGCGGTTGGCGCAGGCCTTCCAGCACGATGCGGGCTCCTTGATCACCGGGCAGCCAGGATGCGCCTACGATGGCTTCGAGCCGGACGCGGCCGTGCGGGTCGTTGACCGCCTGGCGGAACAAGTCTTGCGAACCGGGGATTTGATGAGCCGTGTAGCGCAGCACGTGGGCCGCAGCCGCCCGAGCTTGATGGGAACGGGCATTGAGGGCGGCGCGCAGCAAGCTGGCGTCGGGCTTGTTCTGGGCCCAGGTGGCCCACAGGGCTTCGCACAAGTGGCGGTCGTAGAGGGGATCCTTGCGGTCGAGCTTCGTGGCCCAGGCCTTCACGGCCGGGATGACTTGCGAGGCCGGTCGACCGCGCAACTCGCGACGCGTCCGGTAGCGGGTGCGGTACTCGGGCGACTTCAAGTTCTCCAGCAGCTCCGGAACGCTGGCACCAGCGATCTTCGAGGGCTTCACCAGCGGGCGCGACGGGTAGGTGACCCGGTAAATGCGGCCATGGTCGTGGTCGCGCTTCGGATCGCGGGCGTTGTGCTGCATGTGCCCGATGAGGGCGTTGTGCCAG
>JAPLUF010000044.1 GCA_026397755.1 Verrucomicrobiota bacterium | reverse complement strand
GGAGTGATTGCGGGTTGGGCGGTGATGCACTTCTGGGGACAGGCCAACTTCCGCCCGATCATCGGGGTCATCGTGCTGGCCTTGGCGGTGATCCAACTCATCCGCCACTGGCGGCCTGAAACGCTCGCAGACTTGCCGCATACCCGCTCCTTCGCCTGGAGCATTGGTCTGCTGGCCGGCGGCGTGACCATGGTCGCCAACGCAGCCGGACCCGTGATGGCCGTCTACCTCGTGGCCGTGTCGTTGCCCAAGAATGTGTTCGTGGGGACCAGCGCGTGGTTCTTCCTGCTCATCAACCTCTTCAAGGTTCCCTTCAGTCTGCAACTGGGGCTCATCCACCTCGACTCGCTGGCGTTTAACCTGCGACTGCTGCCCCTGGTCGTGGCCGGGCTCTTCATCGGCCGAGCGGTGGTTTCACGCCTGCCCCAACGCACCTTCGACACCTTCATCCTGATCTTCGCCTGGGGAGCAGCACTGCGCCTGCTGCTGTAGTCGAACGAGGATTCAGAGCTTTACCGGGTCGGGCCCGGCAACCGAGCCAGCGATCGCCCTTCACGCCGTTGAAGAAGGGCGTCGATGCGCGGCACATACATTTGGGTCTCGGCCGGAAGGTACCGGGCGATATCGCTGAAGGTCTTGGCGCGGTGGCGGCTCAAGAGATTTGCGACCCGGGTCTCGCCGGCATTGTAAGCGGCCAAGGCTAGAGGCCAGTCCTTAAATCGTCGATAGAGCGCGCGGAGGTATCGGGCCGAGGCGCGGGCGTTCTTCTCCGGACGGTAGCGCTGGTCGAAGGGAAAAGTAGACAAGCCCTGCGCCCGGGCCGTCTCCGGCATCAATTGGTAAAGGCCGGCCGCCCCCGCGGGACTGCGGGCCCCCGGATCAAACGACGACTCCACTTCTGCCACCCAGACCAATTCCTCGGGCACGCCCTCTTCACGGAAGATGGGCTTAAGCTGCGGAACCCTCCGCCGGGCCTCGGTGGGCCACGATTCAACGATCGTAATGTCCGACCAAACCTTCCGCTGCTGAGCCTCGGTCGGCACTCGCTGCAACGGCCCCGGAGCCGGCTGGCTGGGGACTGTGATGGGATTCGGTGACCGTAGCGGCTGCTCGGGTGATTTCGGCTTCTCAGGCGATCTCGGTTTCTGCGGCCGTAGCGGAAGAGGAGGCACCTCCGGCGTCGGAACGGTCCACGGACGTGGCAGGGGACGAGCCAAGATTTCCGCCGCCTTGAAGTAATCCAATCGGGCCCGGAGCCAAGGCACGTACGGGCGTAAGGCCGTCTCGCGCTCCAACCACGGAAGGAGGGCGTCGGCCACCCGGCGCAACTCGGCCAAATCGAGGAGGTTCTCGGCTTGCAGGCGATCCTGAACTTGACGCAGGAGGGGCTCAACCTGCTGAAGATCCAGCTCGGGCAGCGGCGGCAACACCTCTTCGTCGATGTTCTGATCCCACCACCGTTGTCCCTCATTCAGCAACGACTCCAGGCTGGGCAAGGGTTGGGCCTCGGGGGCCTGAGCCACCATCACTCGCGGGAGGGGCAGAAGGAACGCGAGCAAGATGGAGCGAGGAATGCGTTTCACAGCAGGTACCCTTGAACCCTCGCGCAGGGGATACCTCTCGGCAAACCCCGGATCGATAATCTCCGCATTGGTAAAGTCACCGAGACTTCAGTGGATGGCAGGACCAAATCTGAACACAAAACCGGGACAAAACCGGGACTTGCCCCGGTGGATTCGCTCGACACACTGGCCTCAAGCTTCCAAATCCTCTGTTTATGGGCCGCATCTACAACAACATCATCGAGACCGTCGGGCGCACGCCGCTCGTCCGCCTGAACCGCATCCCCGCCAGCCTGGGCGTGGATCCGTCCACGCAGATCCTGCTCAAGTGCGAGTTCTTCAACCCGCTCGGATCCGTGAAGGACCGTATCGGCATGGCCATGATCCAAGATGCCGAGGAGAAAGGTATTCTGAAACCCGGCACCACTATCATCGAGCCGACCTCGGGAAATACTGGCATTGCGCTGGCCTTCGTCGCCGCGGCCAAGGGCTACAAGGTCATCCTCACCATGCCCGAAACCATGTCGCTGGAGCGCCGCACCCTCCTGGCCCTCTTGGGCGCCAAGTTGGTGCTCACCCCCGGCAGCGAGGGCATGCGCGGCGCCATCGCCCGGGCCGAATTGCTGGCCAAGGAGATTCCGGATTCGTGGATCCCGCAGCAGTTCGAGAACGGCGCCAACCCGGCCATCCACACCGCGACGACCGGCCCGGAAATCTGGGAAGACACCGCCGGCGCCGTAGACATTTTCATCGCAGCGGTCGGCACGGGTGGAACCATCACCGGTTGCTACGAGTTCATCAAACCTCTCAAGCCGTCGTTCACGGCCATTGCGGTTGAACCCAAGGATTCTCCGGTCATCACCCAGACACTGCTCGGCACCGGTGCGGGATTTGTGCCGAAGAACCTTCGTCTGAAGGATGCCGCAGGCAATCCCCAGATCATCGAAGCGGTGCAAGTGAGCAACGATGACGCCTTCGCCATCGCCCGCCGACTGGCCAAGGAAGAAGGGATCCTCGCCGGTATTTCTTCAGGCGCGAACGTGTGGGCTGCCATCGAGGTGGCCAAGCGACCCGAAAACAAGGGCAAGACCCTCGTCACGATCGGCTGCTCCACGGGTGAACGCTACTTGTCCACCGCCTTGGCCGCCGAGGCGCGGGCTGAAGTCGGGGGCTGAAGCCAAGCTTCCGCGGGGTTACCCCTCGGAGCCCACTGACTGAAGAACACAGGCCGCGAGTTACCCCTCGCGGCCTGTTTGTTTTCAGAAGAGTCCGAAGCCAGATACACGCCAGCTATCGCTTCCAGCCATTGCCGGCACGGAGGGCTCTCAAGCCGATCACCCCTCCGAGATCACGGCTCAGAGGACAAACGAATCACCAACTTTCCGAACTGCTCGCCCCGTTCCATTCGTTCAAAGGCGGCTCCGATATGATCTAGATCGAAGACTTCGCTGACCACCGGCTTGATGGCATGGGTCTTCACGAACTCGACCATCGCCGCGAACTCGGCGGGACTGCCCATCGTCGTGCCCAGGAGGGAAATTTGTCGCCAGAACAACTTGCGGGTGGGCAGCTCAGGCGGGTTTCCGCAGGTGGCCCCGAAGAAGACGATCCGCCCGCCGGAAGCGGTCAAATCGATCAGCGTTTCAAAGCCAGCCCCTCCAGCACTGTCGATCACCACGTCAAAGGGTCCATGATGCTTGCCGAATTCGACATGCCAGTCGGGCAAGTTGTAGAGGCTGCCCGCCCTGGAACCCAATTCATGAGCCCGCTCCAGTTTCCAGGGTGCGCTGGAAGTCACACAGGGAATCGCCCCCGCTGCTGCTGCAAACTGCAGGGCAAACAGCGCTGTTCCGGCGCCGATGCCATTGATGAGAATGCGTTCGTGGGCCTTGAGCCCGGCCCGACTGAAAATCGCCCGATAGGCAGTGAGCCCAGCCAAGGGAAGTGCCGCAGCCTCTTCCCAAGACAGGTGAGTCGGCTTCGGAGTCAACTGCGTGGCGGGAATGGAAACGAACTCGGCAAAGGTGCCATCCCGAGGCAACCCCAGAATGGAGAATCGGGGTTCCTGGGCTTTTTCAGAATGCCCCCAGTCGAGGGATGGGTTGAGGATCACCTCTTGGCCCACCACGGAGGGATCCACCCCAGGCCCGGCCTGGACTACGGTGCCCGCGCCGTCAGAACCGAGGATGACCGGGAATTTTAGCCCGGCATACTTTCCTCCCTTGATCCACACGTCGCGATGATTCAAGGCAGCCGCGTGGAGGCGGACAACCACCTCACCGACGTGCGGAGTCGGTTGAGGGACAGTATCGACAACCAATTCCTGGACACCGCGAAGGACGGCAGCTTTCACGCTCCGAAGCTTAAGGCGACCTTCCGGCCAACGCGAGCCCCAGGACTTACTTCAGCCGGAGGAAATTCGACAGGATGGCGCGCCCGTTCTCCGTAAGAATGCTCTCCGGGTGGAACTGCACTCCCCAGATGGGCAGCGAGGTGTGTTTAACCCCCATTACCTCCCCTTCCTCGGTCCAGGCAGTCACCTGAAGTTCCGGGGGCAGGGTGTCACGCCGTGCTACCAACGAGTGATAACGGGTGGCGTTGAAAGGGTTTGGCATTCCCTCAAAGAGATCCTTGCCGTCGTGGAGAATAGGTGAGGTCTTGCCATGCATCATGCGGTAGTTGACCTCCACCGTCGCACCGAAGGTGTGGCAAATGCACTGATGCCCGAGGCAGACACCCAAAATAGGCACCCGACGCTCGGAGAAGGCGCGGATGAGGTCGTTTGAAAGCCCCGCCTCGCGCGGCGAACACGGGCCAGGGGAAATGAGGAGCTGTTCGGGCTTTAGGGCCAGGGCTTCTTCCAGGCGGATTTGGTCATTGCGATACACCTGCATCTCCACGCCCATCTCGCCAAGGTACTGGACGAGGTTGAAAGTGAACGAGTCGTAGTTGTCGATGACCAGCAACATGGCTCAAGGACGTTAGTCCGGTCGGAGCAGGATGGGAAGCCCTCCGCCCA
This sequence comes from Verrucomicrobiota bacterium, assembly GCA_026397755.1. Taxonomy (GTDB): domain Bacteria; phylum Verrucomicrobiota; class Verrucomicrobiia; order Limisphaerales; family UBA9464; genus SXXZ01. Next base: position 13,251 of record JAPLUF010000044.1, on the reverse strand, counting down.
CTGAGCCCAAGTGGCCGGATTTTGCCAGGCCTCACCCCGGAACTGTCGACCAATCCTCGCTGGCGTCGAAACCAGAATCGCTCGGATGCGGTGACGTCCATGGAAACCGCTGGCGCAGTCCGCTTCCGGGATTCATCTTCGAAAGAGGATACTCATTTGCATCCCTATGACCCGGCCCCTTCGCCTGATTCTTCTCGGCCTCTGCTTCGGCTGGGCCCTCTTACTGTCCGCTGCGCCCGACACCTACCAACTCCTCCTCGCCGGCGAGTCGGTAGTCGATGCACGCGAAACCGCCGCCAAATCCGGCAGCACCACCAAAGCCCTGGTCGATGCCGGTAAGGCCCGGAGACGCGTGCTCGTTGGTGAGCACGCGGTGCTACAAAAGCGCCTGGCTGGATCCGGCACCGTGGTCGTCGGCAGCACTTACACTCTCCTCAACAGCCTGCTGGTAACGGCAGAGGCGTCCTCGCTGGATCAACTGCGCGCGCTTCCCGGTGTCGTCTCGGTAGAACGAGTTCAACCCCTCGAACGCCATACCCGGACGTCGGTCCCCTTCATCGGGGCACCCTCGGTGTGGCTGCCCCAAGGAGCCGAGTCCGGATTCACCGGACGCGGAGTGCGCATCGCTCTCGTGGATTCCGGTATCGATTATTTGCACGCCCAGTTCGGCGGCTCGGGCGATCCAATCGACTACGCGACGAATGACCCCACCCTTATCGAGCCAGGTACCTTTCCTACCACCAAGGTGATCGGTGGTTGGGACTTCGCCGGTGACAATTATGATGCCAGTGGAGAATTCGGAAGTACGTCACCGCGTCCGGATGGCGACCCACTAGATCCGCGCTCGAATGGACATGGTTCCCACGTTGCCGGAATCGCTGCGGGCCTGGGAGTGCTGGCCGAGGGCAAACCATTCGCCGGCCCCTACGGACCCAGCATCTACACCAATAACTTCAAGGTGGGGCCGGGTGTGGCCCCCGAGGCTTCCCTCATTGCCTACAAGGTGTTCGGAGCCCGAGGCAACACCGCCCTCGTTCCCTTGGCGCTGGATGCAGCGGCCGATCCGGATGGCGACGGCAACACCGCCGACCGAGTCGATGTGCTCAACCTTTCCCTCGGGTCTCCCTTCGCCACCGAAATGGAGTCCTCGCAAACCACCGCCATTAACCGACTGGTCAATCTTGGCACCGTGGTCGTGGTTTCGGCCGGCAATTCGGGCAATACCCACTATGTCATCGGTTCCCCGGGGGTCTCCAGTAAAGCCATCACCGTGGCCAACACCTATGATGACGGCTCCACGTCCTCCACCATTAGCGTCACCGCCCCGGCCGCCGTCGTGGGAGAGTATGCGGCTGTCGAAGGGGTGTTCACCTTCCCCATCGCCTCGGCTGGGAAAATCTCCGCGCAAGTCGTTGCCACCCAACCGCTGAATGCCTGCCAGGATGGGGACAACGGTCGTGTTTCCAATGCTTCCGAAGTCCGAGGCAAGATTGCCCTCATCGACCGCGGCACCTGCTTTTTTTCCAGCAAGGTGCGAGCCGCTCAACAAGCCGGTGCCGTGGCGGTGGTGATGGTCAATAATGTGGATGGCTTTCCCATCCCGATGGGCGGGTCCGGAGATACCAGCGACATCAAGATCCCCGGCGTGATGATCTCTCGGACCGACGGCACAATCCTTCGCCGCCGATTGGCCGAGGGCGTGTCCATCACCCTCGAACCCCGCTCCGCCACGGTGCGTCCGGAGTTGGCCGACCGAGTGAATGAATCCAGCTCCCGCGGACCGGTGGCCTACACGAGCCGCCTTAAACCCGACCTCGCCGCACCCGGCAGCGCCATCCCCTCCACGCGCGCCGGATACGGCACCGAATCCATTCCCATGACGGGCACCTCGATGTCTGCACCCCATGTCACCGGGGCCGCAGCCTTAATACGGCAGGCACGACCGACCTGGAGCGCCTTAGAAATTAAGGCCGCGCTCATGAACACGGCGGCCCGCACGGCCAATGGCGATGGCGTCGTTTATCCGGAATCTCGGGTGGGTGCTGGCCGGGTGGCGGTGATCGACGCGCTGGCCACCACCGTGATTGCGCGCAACGCCTCGGCGAGTGATCAAGTTTCTATCTCGATGGGGGCCCTGGAGCTGGCCACTCCCTACACCGAAGAGCGCCGAGTCCGCCTGACCAACAAGGGGTCCGGATCGGTCACCTTGAAAATTACCGCCAGCAACACCGTGGGCGTCACCGCCGCACGAATGGTGCCCCTGCTCGATCAAATCACCCTGTCGGCTGGTCAGGAAGTAGCCATCCCCTTCCGCTTCGAGGCCAATCCCGCTGGAGTTGGCGACGATCCGACCACCGCAGACATCCAGGGGATCCTCTTCCGACCCAAGATGCCGGAAGCCAGCGGCCAACTCTGGTTTCATGGCGGGCCGGTCCCCATCCACGTGCCCTGGCACGCCATCGTCCGACCGCTGGCCCCGGCCCATGCAGGTGCCTTGCGCATCGGACTTCCGTCCGGATCGGGGACGACCACCGTGCCGTTGCCCACCCTCCGCGATGGACAACAAGCCCCGGGATTAGTCGGAGTCTTCCAGTTGGGCGGGATCAGCCCCTCGCGCAATCTGGCCTTCCCCAACGGGGCGGCCGACCTGCTGGCCTACGGAGCCGCCACCGACGCACCGGGCGGGGACATCGCCTCGGCACGAATCTTCTTCGGACTGGCGACCGCCGGCAAATGGATCACCCCACAACGAGTTTTCAACTCCCTCGACGTGGAAATCGACCTGGACAACAACGGTTCGGTGGACGCCCGCGTGGTCAACACCACCGCCGGAAACCTCAACGGGAACGACATCACCGATGACTCGCTCTCGAACGACTTCCTCGTTTCGGCAGTCATGACCACCGGAGGCACCAACTGGATCGAAGGCGGCACCCTCAACGTCCTGGATCCTCGATCTCGGGACACCGCACTCTTTCACAACGGCGTTCTAGTGCATTCCATCCCCGCCTCCGCGTTGGGCTTGGGCGGGCGCAAAACCTCCTTCCGATACCGAGTGAGCGCGGCCACTGAGGGTGCCAACGAAACCACCGGTTGGGCCACCTTCGACCTCGCCGCGCCCCTGGTTGCCACCGAAGCCCCCGGACTCAACGGCTCACCCTGGTTTCAGGAAGGTCAACGCGTGCGCCTTCGCGTGGCCCGAAGCACCTCGGTGGTACAGGCGCTGTTGTTGCATTTGCACAACGCCGTCGGCTCACAAGCCGAGGTGATTCGCCTCAATCCTGCGACCGAAGACCAGGACGGCAATGGCCTCGTCGACGCCCAAGAACTCGAGTATTTCCCCACCTTGGGCAATAGTGCGGACTCCGATCCAGACGGAGACGGCCTCTCCACCCGGGACGAACTCCAGCAAGGATCCAACCCCGCAGACGGAGCCTCGCCCTTGAGAGTGCTGGGATTCTCGGCCGCGGTGGGTGTCCATGGACAACTGGGCGCCGAATTGTACTGGCAGGGCCAGACCGGGCGCCGCTATTCGGTCCTCCGGGCTGATCGCTTAGAGGGACCCTTCGCGCCCATCGCCACTGGCTTGGGAGGGTCCTCCGGATCCCAGGCCTTTCAAGATCCGCTCCCGCCCGACGGCGCGGCTTTCTACCGGGTTCAGGCCGAGTAACGATCGCCTGGGAATCCAAAATCACCGTCTCCAGATTATTACGTGACCGGATGCCCCACGATGGTGTAGGCAATCGCCTTTCCGCTCGTTCCAGTCTTTCGGTGCGACGCGGAATCGACGCGTACGATGAAACACCTGTTGAGCCTCGAGGCACTGTCCGGCACTGAAATGCGGGATATCCTGAACCGTGTTCCCGCGTTCAAGAACCGCCGGGGTCAGCATGACCGACCACTGGCCGGCCAGACCTGGGCGCTCATCTTCAGCAAGAGTTCCACTCGGACCCGTGTGAGCTTTGAAGTGGGTCTCAGGGAACTGGGCGCCGAGGTTCTCTTCCTCAATGCCGGAGACATCCAACTCGGTCGCGGCGAACCCATTAAGGACACCGCCCGCGTCCTCGGTCGCATGATCCACGGCGCGGTGATTCGCACCTTCGCCCAGCAGGATGTCGAAGACTTCGCCCAATTCTCGGGCATCCCCACAGTCAACGCGCTGACCGATGCCGAACACCCCTGCCAGATTCTGACCGACCTCTTCACCTTCGAAGAGCTACGGGGCGAATCCATCCAAGGCAAGGTCGTCACCTTCGTGGGCGACGGGGCTTGCAACGTGCCTGCGAGCTGGATCTGGGCGGCGGCACGCCTGGGCTTCGAATTGCGCATCGCAGCCCCGAAGGCTTACCAACCCGATGCAGACCTCGTCCGCCGGGCGGGTGGATCCATCCACTGCACCGAAGACCTCGACGCAGCGGCCAGCGGCGCCGATGTGCTGTATACCGACGTCTGGGTGTCCATGGGCAAGGAGGCGGAAGGCGCGCAACGCTTGAAGGATTTGGCGGGTTACCAAATCAACGACGCCCTAGTGCGCCGGGCCAACCCCGGGGCATTGGTGATGCACTGCCTGCCGGCGTATCGCGGCAAGGAGATCACCGAAGAAACCCTCGAAGCCCACGCCGACACCATTTTCCGGGAGGCCGAAAACCGCCTCCACACTCAGAAGGCCATCGTCGATTGGATGGTCCGCTAAGGGTGGGCTGCGGCCGCGCGAAATCCGCCCGTGCCATGAAACTCCTCGTTGTCAGCGATCCCCACTGGGCTGGACCGGCCGAACAGGTCCGGCGTGGATACGAGTCGCGCGCGATGCCTCATCGGATGCAGCGGATACTGGCCGCCACTTGGCGCAAGGGTTTCTGGCTGGCCGATCCCATGGCGCACAACGACAAGTTGGACCGCATCTTGGCCCTCAATCCCGATCCGGATCTGGTCGTCGCCAATGGAGACTATTCGGTGGATTCGGCCTTCGTGGGGATCTCCGACGAGGCCTGTTGCGACAGTGCCGAACGTTGCCTGGGCGCTTTGCGCGCTGCCTATGGAGACCGTCTGCTGCCCGTGATCGGCGATCACGAACTCGGCAAGCACAGCCTTTTTGGCGGCGTGGGTGGCCCTCGTTGGGAAAGTTGGCGGCGACTCGAAACAAGACTCTCCATTCCCGCCTGGTGGCAACGGGACATTGGCCGATATCGCCTCCTCGCCGTCCCATCAACCCTGGTGGCGCTGCCCGCCTTCGAGTCGGAGCTGTTACCGGAAGAAGCGCCCGTCTGGAGGGCAGAGCGACAACGAGTTCTCTCCGAAATCCAGGCTGCACTCACTTCACTCGAAGCCGACCGCCGCATCCTTCTCTTTTGCCACGATCCTTCCGCCCTGCCGTTTCTGGCGGAGCTGCCGGAGGTCCGGGACCGCTTCCCACAGTGGGAATCCACCATCATCGGACACCTGCATTCGCCAGCCATCGCTCGCTTGGCCACGTTGCTGGCCGGCATGCCCATCCTCCGAGGGTTGGGGTCGTCTGTGAAACGCTACTCGACGGCACTCCATCGGGCCCGGACCTGGAAAGAATTCCGGGTGCGCCTTTGTCCGTCGCCCACCGGGGCTCAAGCGCTCAAAGATGGTGGCTGGCTCACGGCCGAATGGGATCCGGAGAGCCCGGCTCCGATCCCGTGGCAACACCACCGGTTGCCCTGGTAAGTCTGGGAGGCCCACACCGGAGGGATGATTTTTATCGTTGGCGCACCAGACACCCCTCCCATCGGCACTCGACCCCGCCGACCGATTACAACTAGGCTCTTCACACACTCCCCGATGCGCCGATCTGCCCCCATTCTCATTGCGTGCCTGCTGGCCCTGACCGGCAGTTTCCTCAATGACCGGCTCCGAGGGGCCGAAGGCGGACCCTCCCTGCGATCCCGCCCCTTCGCCATCACCGACGCCGACCGTGCGCACTGGGCTTTTCAACCCGTCCGAAGCGCGGTCGTGCCGAAAGGGACACATGCCATCGACCACCTGCTGCAAGTCCGCCTGCGGTCGGCAGGCCTCCCTCCCAATCCGCCGGCCACACCGCGCGAGCAAGTGCGCCGGGCCTATCTGGACCTTTGGGGGCTGCCACCATCACCAGAAGCGGTGACTGAGTTTGAGCGCCACCCCACGGACGCCGCCTGGGTCGCACTCATCCATCGCCTGCTCGAGTCCCCGCATTATGGGGAGCGTTGGGGACGACATTGGCTGGATCTGGTGCGCTATGCCGAGAGCAACGGGTACGAGCGCGACGGACCCAAGCCGCACGCCTGGCGTTACCGCGACTACGTCATCGACAGCTTCAACAGCGACAAACCCTACGATCAATTCGTGCGGGAACAGCTCGCGGGCGACGAGCTTGCCGAAACCGCCCTCCGAAACGAATCAACCCTCAGTCCAGAAGGACGAGCGAGTCTCATCGCCACCGGCTTCTACCGACTGCACATCTGGGACGATGAGCCCGACAACACGGCCGTGGCCGAATTCGACGACCTCGACGACATGCTCAGCACGACGAGTACCGCCTTCCTCGGGCTGAGCGTCGGATGCGCTCGTTGCCACGACCACAAGTTCGACCCTATTTCTCAGGCCGACTACTACTCGCTGCTCGGCTTCCTGAGAAACATCGACGGCTACGGCCAACAGCACACCGGCGGTGGCGGCCGAGGCACCGGGAAAATCACCCGACCGCTGGCCACGGCCTCCGAATCCTCCCGTTGGCATTCCCAACGCGAAGCGCGCCTGAAAGAACTGCGCCAACGGGCAAGTCAGGCCAGTGGAACTGAGGCGAAAAAATCCGCCGAAGCGGGGCTGAAGCAGGCCGAGGCAGAAACGCCCCCCTTCGACTTCGCACTCGCCGTCGCCGAGAACGGACCCAAGCCTCGCTCGACCCACATCCTCCTGCGCGGTGATGTGCAAACACCCGGAGCCGAGGTCCCTCCGGCCTTTCCTGGAATTTTTGCTCAACCGACGCCAACTCCTCCAGACCGATCCACGGAGACCACCTCCACCGGACGTCGACGGCAACTGGCCGAATGGATGAGCGATCCCCGAAACCCACTCACGGCGCGCGTCATCGCCAATCGAGTGTGGCAGCACCATTTCGGCTCCGGACTGGTTCCAACGCCCGACGATTTCGGATTCACCGGTCTTCCACCTAGCCACCCAGAATTACTCGACCATCTGGCTTCCGAACTCGTCCGTCAGGGTTGGCATCTCAAGGCGCTGCACCGCCAAATCATGACCAGCCGAGCCTATCGAATGTCTTCGCAAGCCCAGTTCGCCCGAGCCCGGCACAAGGATGACGGAAACCGTCTGGTGTGGCGTCAAAACCTCCGACGACTCGATGCCGAGGCCATCCGTGATTCCGTCCTCACCATTAGCGGCCGCCTGAACACAACCCGCGGGGGGCCCAGCGTGTTTCCCACCCTGCCAGCGGAGGTACACACCACGCAGGACTCAGCCGGCAAGGGCTGGCAAGACAGCCCACTGCCCGAGCAAGACCGCCGAAGCATTTACTTGGTGGTGAAACGCGCACTCAAGGTGCCCCTACTAGAATGCTTCGACACGGCCAACAGCACTAGTTCCACAGGACAACGTACCCGCACCACGGTGGCGCCGCAGGCACTGACACTCCTCAATGATCCGTGGATCCAAATTCAGGCCAAAGCCTTTGCTGATCGGGTCACTCGCGAGGCCGGCACCGACCGCGACCGACAAATCGAAAGAGCCTTCGCGCTGGCCTTGCAACGACTACCCACCACGGCTGAAGCCAGGGCCGCACGGAATCTCCTGCAAGACCAGGCCGCACCTGTAAAACCAGATCCCAAAATTGATCAGCAAGGAGAGCCGCCAACGGCCGCTCACCGCGACGCGCAACAGTCGGCATTGGTAAGCCTCTGCCGCGGTCTGCTCAATGTGAACGAGGTTCTAGGCACCGAATGAATCCAACAAACCCGTTCCAACCCCGACGCCAGTTCCTCTGGGAAATGGGTGCAGGCTTCGCCGGTCTAGCACTCACCTCGATGCTGGAAGCCGATGGTTTTTTCGGCCGCCGCCCACGCGCCGAATCGACCAGCCCCCTCCAGTACCCACTGGAACCCAAACCACCGCACCGAACCACGCGAGCCAAGTCGGTCATCTTCCTCTTCATGTTTGGCGGCCCGTCACAAGTAGACCTCTTTGACTACAAGCCCGAGCTGCAACGCCGGGATGGACAAACCATCGACAACGAGTTCCGCCGCAACAGCAAGACCCGAGCAGTCCTTCAGGCCAGTCGTCGCACCTTCCGCCAACACGGTCAGTCTGGGCTGTGGTGTTCCGACGCCTTCCCGCATCTCTCGAAGCACATGGACAAGCTGGCCGTGGTGAAGTCGCTCTACAGCGATTCCTTCGCCCACGGCAGCGCGGTCCTCCAGATGAATACCGGCCGAATCTTGCAAGGACACCCCTCGCTGGGTGCGTGGCTGAGCTATGGACTGGGGACGGTAAACCAAAACCTTCCCGGCTATGTGGTCATGCTCGACCCACGCGGCGGACCGACAACGGGTGCCCCCAACTGGTCCAGCGGATACATGCCCGGAGTGCATCAGGGCACTGTGCTACGAACCTCAGGTGAACCCATTCTCAACCTGAAAGCGCCCGCGGATCTTGGGCGGGAACACCAGCGCCGAGAAATCGAATTCATCCAAGAGCTCAACGCCCGGCACCAGCGACTCCATCCCGAAACCCCAGACCTGGCCGCGCGTATCGCCAGCTACGAACTCGCATTCCGTCTCCAATCTTCCGCCCCCGAAGCGCTCGATTTGTCGCAAGAGGATCCCCGCACGCTAGAGGCCTACGGCATCCAGGAACCCAAACCCACCTGGCACCCATTGGCCCAAGGTCCGGCCCCCTTCGGACGCCAGTGCCTGACCGCGCGGCGGCTCGTCGAACGCGGTGTGCGCTTCGTGCAAATTTACTCCGGCGGCGGTGCGGCCGGAGGCCAGAACACCTGGGACGGCCACCACGGCATCGAGGAGAACTTGAAGCTGCATTGCCCAGAGGTCGATCAACCCATCGCCGCACTGCTGGCCGATTTGGAGCAGCGGGGACTACTCGAGGAAACCCTTGTCGTCTGGGGCGGCGAGTTCGGCCGAATGCCCGTCTCTGAAACCTTCAATACTGGAGGCAAGCCGGGCGGGCGCGACCACAATCCCAAAGGCTTCACCTACTGGATGGCCGGCGGAGGGGTGAAGGCCGGGACGAGTTACGGCGAAACCGATGAAGTCGGCGAGGCCGCCGTGGTTAACCGTCATCACCTGCGAGATTTGCACGCCACGATCCTCCACCTCATGGGCCTGGATCACGAACACCTCACCTACCTCCACGGCGGCCTAAATCAAAAGCTCACCGGCGTTCTCGAAGCCCAACCCATTCACGGGATCCTCGGCTGAGTCGCTTGATCCGAGAGTCCCGCTCGCAGAGGATGGGCAAAGAATGTCCGCCTTGCCCCGATTGGTGTTTATGGGAACCGCCGACCTCGCTGCCACGGTGCTGCGACGTCTGGTGGCCGACCCGCGTTGGCAGGTAATCCTGGCGGTGAGCCAACCGGATCGACCGAAGGGACGCGACCTCGCGCTCCAGTCCACCCCGGTCAAACAGGCCGCACTCGAGCTGGGCATCACGATGGACCAACCAACCAAGGCCCGTGATCCCGAATTTATTGAACGTCTCCGCACCCTCGCGCCCGACCTGATGGTGGTCGCTGCCTACGGGCAACTCCTACCACAGACACTGCTAGACATCCCCCGTCACGGATGTCTCAACGTCCACACGTCGCTATTGCCCGCTTATCGGGGGGCCGCACCCATTCAATGGGCGCTGGCACACGGCTTGAGCGAGACCGGCGTGACTCTCATGCGTATGGACGCTGGGCTCGACACCGGCCCCATTGTCACCACGGCCACTACGCCGATTTTGGACGAGGACACCGGTCAATCGCTTCATGATCGACTGGCCAACCTGGGCGGCGAACTGCTGGTCCGATCGCTGCCCGACTATCTCGCAGGCTATTTACAGCCACGACCCCAACCCCTCGACGGAGTGAGCCTCGCGCGCAAAATCACTAAAGAGGACGGACGCCTACTGTGGGAGCATCCCGCCGTGGAACTCTGGCGAAGACTGAGAGCATTTACCCCTTGGCCCGGGGCCTTCTGTCACGCGGAGGGAGGCGGTAAGACCCGCCTGGTGAAGGTCCACGCCGCTACCCCAAGTGAAGGCTCCGGAAAACCCGGAGAGCGGCTCGACTACGGCAAGGGACGCGTGGTGGTCGCTTGCGGCAGTGGGGCTCTCGAGCTGCTAACGCTGCAGCCTGAAGGGGGGCGTCGCATGGATGCCGCCGCCTTTCTGGCCGGTCACCCGTTGGAGCGGTTCACCTGATTAGCTACTTCTGCCACTTCTGCAGCGGGCACTCCTACAGCTACCATGGGGATCGAGTGCTCGACAGAGCGAACCCGGCTGGCGAGCCACACGCTGAAGACGCCCGAGACCACCGCGATCCAACCCAGCCGATCGTAGCCCACGATCTCGCCGGTAGGGGTTTTTACCACTAGCCAACCGCCCACTGCGGTGGTGAGCCCAGCCATGATGTCGCGGGCGCAACTGCTCAAACTCAAGAACGCCCCGCGCCGACGGGGTGGCACCGCAAGACTCAGGATCGCCTGGGCGGGGACGAACCGTCCGCTGGCAAAGACAAAGAAGGATCCTCCCAAGAGCACCAACCAGAAGAGGGGCATCGGACGGGCATGCGTAATTCCGAGGGTGATCAGGATGGCGAACCCCACCAAACCCCCGTAGACGCGAACCCGACCCAGATCATCGGCCATCCGACCGATGCGGGGCGTGGAAAAGAGGCTCAAAAGGCCGCCCACGAGATAGACTAAGAACAACTGATTTTCGGCCAGATGAACATTGCCGATGAGGTAGGGCGCGAGCATCGGAATGATGGTGAAATGGGCAAAGACCAGCATTCCATAGAAGGCCAAAGCCCGACGGGCATTGGAGTCGCGGACTACTTCTAGGATCGGAGCAAAACCAAAGCGGGCAGTGGGATGAATGTGTTCCTTGAGAGTCGGCAAGTTCACAGAAATCAGCCCGCACAAGATGACCGAAAGGACCGCCACCCCCCAAAAGGGGGCCTCCCAATTGAAGCGATTAGCAAGCGCCAGACCCAAGGGAACCCCGAATGCGGCCGCTACCGAAAAAGAGGTGGTCACCAACCCCAGGCCGGCCGCCCGCCGCTGGGGCGGCACCAAGTCCGAGGCCACGGTCATAACCAAGGATCCGCAAAGGCCACCGAAGATACCGCAAATCGACCGAGCCACGGCCAACATCGGAGCGCTGTGGGCCAGCGCACACCCTAGCGTGCCGACAATAAATCCGAGGTAAGTGAGTAGGAGCAACGACCGCCGCTCGAATCGATCAATGAAGGTGGACCCAAAAAATCCTGCCAAGCCCGAGGCCACCGAGTAGCAGCCCAGCAGCGCACTAAATCCGGCAGGGCCGATGTGGAGTTCCCTCATCAACTGGGGTCCCAGCGGGAGCATCACCATGAAATCCAAGACATGGGTGAACTGCACGGCCGCTAGGAGCAGCAGGAGTCGTCGTTCACGGGATTCGGTCATTGGGTCTCCAAAAGGGCTCCACCGGCCCCAGCAAAGTGGTTCACTGTTACCACACTTTGAATGAAAGCCAACCCCAGAGCCCGGTATTGGAACATCTTGAAACGTATTTGGAACTTGTTGGAACGTTACGAAGTTACTTAAACCCACCAGAATGCATTTAGCTTCAGTGACTCACCCGCCAAAAAGGGTTCCTCGCCGGAGACCTCCGCGTGGCTGTAGATTGAAGGGGTGACGAGTGCTTGGATCAACCGAGAGACGCAGCGGTACCCGGTGGCGGTACTGGCCGGGCTGGCCGCTGCCTTGGCTCATCCGACTCCGGGTTGGGCCGGGCTGGCTTGGATTGCTCCCGCGCTCCTGTGGTTTGGGGCCTGCGGACTGCGTGGGCCAGAGGGTTTTCGCTACGGCTACGTCGCAGGGCTCGTCCACTTCCTGGTGCTCCTGCGCTGGATGCGCCACATCCCCTATCCCGTCGGAGCCTATGCCGGATGGGTTGCCTTGAGCGCTTACTGCGCTTTGTTTCCCGCGCTTTGGATTCGACTCGGGCTACAAATTACTCAAGGGGGCGGCCAACCCAGTGACCCGAGTGCCGATCATCCGCTCACCGACCGGCGGACCGGGAGTTGGCACGACTGGCTCTTCGGGGCTCGGGCCTATGCTCGGCAACCCTGGCCTTTGAGGGCTTCGCAACTGTTGACCCTTGCCCTGGGCTGGGTGGCCCTGGAGTACCTGCGCTCGCACCTCTTGAGCGGATTCCCCTGGGCTCCTCTCGGCGTGAGCCAGTGGCGGCAATTACCCCTCATCCAACTAGCGAGCGTCACCGGGGTGTACGGCGTATCCTTCCTGGTGTGCTGGAGCAGTCTAGCCCTAGGAGGAGCCTTCCTGAGCATGGGCCTGCGTCCGGAATCGCGCTGGAGCTGGACTGCGGAAGCGCGACTGCCACTCCTGGTGACGTTGATGGTCATGGGCTGGGGGTTCTGGGAAGTCATGGGCTACCGCCGCCTGGAGCGCCAAGCCAACCCCGAGACCGTCCGCCTGGGTCTCGTTCAGCCCTCTGTGCCGCAGACCCTTCAATGGGATCCCGACGAACAAGGGCGCACCTTTGCCAAGATTGAGGGCCTGTCCCGTCAGGCTCTGGCACTGGAGCCCGAGGTCCTCATCTGGCCTGAGGGAGCCTTTGGCCTCACGGACACCAACTACAGTCGCATGGTGGCACTGCTCGGAAAGAACGGGCCCGACTGGATTCTGGGAGCCGACGATTCCGTAGCCCGGGAAGGCGGGTCCGGAGATCGACCCACCGTGGCCCGCTACAACGCGGCCTTTCTGCGACGCACCGATGGCTCCATGCCGCCGGCCTACTGGAAGCGGCGACTGGTGCCCTTCGGTGAATACGTCCCTCTGGCCCGGTGGCTCCCCTTCCTCAAATGGATCACACCCATTGGCGACGGGTTCGACAGCGGTGATCGCCCGTGGACCTTCCGCTTCACCGGCGGAGCCACCGCAGCCCCGGTGATTTGCTTCGAAGACGTCTTCCCGCACGGCATCCGGGACCATGTCCAACCTGGCGTCGATT
>JAPLUF010000014.1 GCA_026397755.1 Verrucomicrobiota bacterium | reverse complement strand
CGCCGCAAAAAGTGGCAGCAAAGTGGCAGCAGAAGACTCTTAAGTACGCCCTGGAAGACCGCAAAAACCCTCAAAAACCCCAATAAAACCCGTGGTGCACCGGGCAGGACTTGAACCTGCAACCTTCTGATCCGAAGTCAGAAGCTCTATCCAATTGAGCTACCGGTGCATGGGTAGGACTGACAGACAAGACAGTGCCCATCCGGCTCAGGGGATGCAATAGCGACGCGATACTCCGGGGAAATTGGCATGAAAAATCAATCCAACCGGCGCCCCGTCTGAGAGTTGTTATTACCGCCTCCATCCCTCTCTACCGTCACATCGGTGGGTAAATTTCGGTGAGGCCTAAGGAGGTGGGCGTGGCCGATCCGGGCGACGTCTTCAAGAATTTGGAGGTGAAGCGGTCGTGATCGGGTCGCGCCCAAACTTCAGTCGTTGGAGGTGTTGAGCTTCAGATGCAGCGCCTGCACGACTTCGCTGGATACGAATGGCGAGACGTCGCCCTTGAGGCGGGCGACTTCTTTGACCAGGCGCGAACTCAGGAACGAGTAGGAGTCTTTGGGCATCAGAAAAACGGTCTCCACATTCTCATTCAGTTTCCGGTTCATGAGGGCTAACTGAAATTCGAATTCAAAGTCGCTCACGGCCCGAAGACCGCGGACGACCGCACAGGCTTTGTGTCGGACCACGTAGTCTACCAGAAGTCCTTCTAAGGTCTCGACGACGACGTTGCTCAGATTCGAGACGGCCGAGAGTGCCATCCGCTTGCGTTCTTCGAGGCTGAAGAGCGGGTGTTTGGTTTCATTGTTCGCCACGGCGAGAATCACTTGGTCGAACATTTTGGCCGCACGCTGGACCACGTCGAGGTGGCCGTTGGTGATCGGATCAAAGCTCCCGGGATACACGACGGTTCGCATGGGCAAACGCTAGAGGTTTTGGGCAAGAATGGGAAGGTGCCCCCTGCCAAGTCTTCGATCTTCCCCATTAGAGTTCAGCAGGCCATACTGCCTCCGGGATTGAATCCGAGGCGACTTTTGGAGTCGATGGAGGCCGTTGGTTCCACAGTCCACAACACCGATGCTCGTCCTCCTGACGCTGGTTGCAGCGAGTTTCTTTTTTGCACTCGCCGAATCGGCCCTTTTTTCACTGGGGTCGTGGCGGGCGCGTCGTCTGGTCGAATCGGGTCGCAGAGGCAGCGAACGGGTCGGCAACCTGCTTGCGCACCCGGCCGATGTCCTCGCAGCCATCGCTCTGGGCAACACGCTGTCCAACTCGCTTCTGGTGGCCTTGACCGTGGGGAGTGGGCTGGCGCTGGATCCGGGGATTCCCGGAGTCTGGTGGGCGGCGTTGGGTCTGCTCCTGCTGTTGCTGACGTGCGAGGTGACTCCCAAAGCACTGGGCGTTCGAAGCCCAGAGGTCTGGGCCTTGAGAGTGGCTGAACCGCTGTGGCTCTTTGTTAGTCTCACTCGGCCAGTGCGAAAGATTGCGCAAGCCTGGGTGGATGGAGTCGTGGAGCGCTTGGTGCCCAAGTCCGCCAAAATTCAGACGGGTGTCTCGGACGACGAATATGCCGATCTCATTGAATTGGCCCATCAGCAAGGAACCCTGGGCGCTGGAGAAAAAGAGATTCTGCTCCAGGTGCTCTTGCTCGATCAACGCACCGCTCGAGATGTGATGCAACCGCGGGCCCGGATGGTGCTGCTTCGGGATGATTTGCCTATGGACCAGATGGTGGCGGAGGCCCGGAAATCGGGTCACCACTGGATCCCTCTGTACGATGAATCGCCCGACGATGTGGTGGGTGTGCTGAACACTCGGACCTTGTTGCTCGATTCGGACACCGACCTTTTTATGGCAATGGAGTTTCCGTCGTTCGTGCCCGAGAGCATGAATCTTCTGAAGCTCTTCGAATCCATGCAACGGCAGCGCCGGGGTGTGGCGATCGTGCTCGACGAGTATGGCAGCATCGCCGGTCTGCTGACCTTGCAGGACATTCTGGTGTCGGTTGTTGGTCCCATCCGTCGGGAAGGGGAGGCGCAAGGGTTTGTCTTCGAATGCCTCGCACCCGGACGTTGGAGGGTCAATGGGGCCATGCGACTCGATGATTTTCGGCGCGAGTATCCGGCGATGAATCCTCCCGATGACGTGGAGACCATGGCGGGGTTGGTGCTGTGGTTGGCGGATGTCGTGCCGACCCCGGGCGAGGTGTTCCGGTATCAGGGGCTGCGGATTACCGTCAAGTTGGCCGACGAGCGACGTATCCGAGAACTGCTCGTGGAGACGGAGGCCACGCTGTGAACCACGAGTTGATGCATTGGACTTCGGTGGCGGGTTGGCTTTTGGTGTCGTTCTTTCTCTCGGGCATGGAAGCCGGGGTCTTTGCACTGAGCCGACTCCGAGTGAGGCAGCGGGCTCGGGCTGGCAGTGGCAACGCCCGTCGCCTGCTCGCCTACATGGATCGACCGGAGGACTTTTTGTGGGCCATTCTCGTGGGCAACACGGTGGCCAATTTTTCGGCAGTGGCGCTGATTTGGCAGGATCTCCAGGGATGGGCCAAGGGTCGCGAATGGACGTTGTGGCCGATGCTGCTGGCGACCGGATTGGCCATCTACTTGGTTTGCGAATTATTGCCCAAGCGCCTGTTTCAGCGCATGCCCAACAGGCTCTGTTTGTTCCTGCTGCCGGTCTTTGCGGCCATCCACTGGATGCTCTCGCCCGCGGTGTTCCTGGTGGGGCGATTTGCGCAGGCGCTCCTTTGGGTGACCGGTGACCGTGCTCTCAGCAGCCGCCTCTTTGCCAATCGGGATGAACTCAAGGCCTTGATCCAATCGAGTACCGGTGAGCTGTCCAAGACGGAGCGCTCACTCATCAACCGCGTGATCGATGCTCAGAACCTCACGCTCTCCCGGGTAGCCAAACCGTTGGATTCCGTCCAGACCATCACCGCCTCGGCCACCTTGGAAGAGATCCGGGACTTGTGTCGCCGGGAAGGGCGAACTCGCATGCCTGTATGGAGTAGCCGAGGGGCAGGCCGTCGGATCGAGGGGATCGTCAGCCTCAAGGACGTGTTGTATTCGGATCCGGACAGCCAACGCAAGACGGCGCGGGATTGGTTGCGGCCAGCGCTTTTCTTGGAGGATTCACTGCGCATCGAGGAGGCTCTTCGGGCCTTTCAGCGATCCGGAGAGCATCTGGCGATTGTCCGCGGACCCGGTGGCGTCGAGGTGGGGATCGTGACGCTATCAGATGTCCTCGGGGCGTTGTTCCTGGAGGTTCAATCATGAGTGACTCCTCTTCGGTTCTCGAAGTGGTGGGCAAGCTGTCACTGGCCTTGTCACTGGTGGCGTTCAATGGGTTTTTCGTCGCGGCCGAATTCGCTTTGGTGAAGGTCCGGGACACCCAGTTGGAGGGATATGTCCAGCGACGCCACCGGCGGGCCGGGATGGTTCGCCATATTCTGGGTCATCTCGATGGCTACCTGAGCGCCTGCCAGTTGGGCATTACCTTGGCGAGCCTCGCTTTGGGATGGGTGGCCGAGCCGGTCTTTGCGGCGCTCTTAGAACCGGTGTTTGGCTGGTTTCAAATTGAGTCCGCCCAACTGCGTCACCTGCTTTCGGCCTCGGTGGGCATCATGGCGGTGACCTTTTTCCGCGTTGTGGTGGGAGAGCAGGCCCCCAAATTCATCGCCATTAAACGCCCCCTGCCCGCGTCGCTCTGGGTGGCCTATCCGCTCCACTGGTTCTACGTGGTCACCTATCCCTTAATTTGGGTGCTGAACTGGACGTCGCTCTGGGTGTTGCAACGATTGGGCATCGAGACCTCGGGTCACGGTGAGGTGCATTCGGAGGATGAGCTTCGACTCATGCTAGGTTCCACGTTGGCTGCCGGCGGGAGT
>JAPLUF010000116.1 GCA_026397755.1 Verrucomicrobiota bacterium | reverse complement strand
TACTCGGAATCGGCGGAGACGATGAACTCGCCGCGCCAGAGGTTCGACTCGGCGGCCTTCAATGCGACGACCGTGCCGTTGGTGAGCCGCAGCTCGGCTTGGCCCAGCGCGACGTTTCCTGTCACTTCGAATAACGCTCGCGAGCCACGCAGGGCGGTGATGGGCGGAGAAGATTGGCGCAGTTCGGGAAGGCCGGAATAGGTCGGAGAGAGGAGCCGAATCGATAGGCGAGCCACCTCGGGTGGGACGTAGGCCACCAGAGAATAGGTTGGGGAGAGGGTGTCACCGGCGCGGATGCGGAAGGTACCGGATGTGGTCACCGTCAGGGTCTGGAACGCGACCGCATTGGAAAGCACCGGCACCGACTGACGTTCCCAGCCAGTGTCGCCTTCGGAGCGCCATAGGTAGTCTACCGACGGGGGGATTCGTCCTGAGAGCCGGTGGGTGAGAGTCAGCCGATGGCCCACCGGGAATTCGCCACCGGCCGGTTCGACGACCAACTGGGTGAAGCGGGCCTCCGACCATGGGGCGAGGGTGCGCAGCAGGGCCGTACCGGACTGAGGCGCCACGATTAAGAATCCCACCAGGGCCGCCAGCACGCTGCCACCGAAGAGGAGCCCGGGAAGGCCGAGGCGTCGCAAGTAGGGAACCTCCTCGCTGTGGGCTACCTGAGCCGCGCGTTGACTCAGGGCGCTCGCCAATTCTGATTCGTAGGCCCCCGTGGGTGTCCGGACACCCGACAGGTATTCGGCGGCCGTGGACACTTCACATCCGAGTTCGGGCCGGGTCGACTCCAGGTCGAGGGCGGCCTCCTTCAGGGGAGTTGCCTGCCGGCGCAGGCGCAACCACTGGCGCAGTCCGAGTGCTAGGCCCAGCAGGAGGCCCAACCAAGCCAGAACCCTAATCCCGATGGGCAGGAGCAGCCCATAGTCGATGAGCATTACCGTCAGCGAACCCAGGAGGAGTCCGGCGACCATGGCCGCGACCGCACCGGTGCGTCGCGCAGTGTCTTTGCGTCCGGCGGTCTGGGCCAGTTGCCTGCGGGCTTGATCGGCGGGTGTGTTCATGGGTGTGTGCGGTTGGCGACAACGGTTTCGATGAGCAGCAGAGCTAGGGCCGCAGCCAGTAGGATGCGCCACCATTCTTGTCTGCCCGGTTCGTTACCGAACCATCCGGGGGGTAGATCTGATTCGGCATCGGTAAGACGGGCTAAGCGCCCATCGGCGGCCGAGGGCTCCAAGGCAGCGAGGTCCGATTCAATCGGTGGTGGATTGGCGGCCAAACGCCATCGTTCTCGGCCGGAATCATCGGTCACGCTGTAAAATCCGGAAATAGGGACCTCAAAAACCGCCGTGCCATCGGATCGGACTTCCAGTGCCGGTGGCGGACCTGAGGAGGCGGGTCGCACCTGCAGGCCGAAGCGAGCGAAGGCTGGGGGAGGTGTTGCTGTGGGTGTAGCAGCTTTCGCCGAGGTCGCGGTGAGCACTCCGGGGATCACCGCCGCGGACGGGGTAGAGGGAGCGCTGAGGCCAGCACCACCGTTGCCCCACAGGATTCGGCCCTCGGTACCGGTGATGAGCGGATCGGAGGATCGTAGATGGCGGTCATCGCCGCGGTCGGCCAGCCAGGTGACGGCCGCCATGACCCACGGAACGAAGCTTTTGTGTTTGGGCCAGTCCGTCCATGCGGTGTCCGCTGAGGTGTTGGCCAAGAGCACTGTGCCCCGGCCTATGGAACGGCTTAAGAGGAAGGGGTGGCCATCGTCGAACCGTGCCAGCACGGCGCTCTGTGGAGAGGCGGTCACCGCGTGTCGACGGGTGAATTCAGCGACGGCAGGTCCGCCGGACCGCGCCGCTGTGAATGGCCGAAAGACCGGGCTTGTTCGGTCGAAGGCACCGATGCGCCAAGGCACCTCGGCGTCGGCCGAAACCGGTGAGCCCCATAGCGCCGGAGATAGCGCGCCAAACTCCGCATTGAAGCGGGAGGGTTCTAGGGAGTCGCCGCCGAAGAAGAAGATTCCACCGCCCTGATCGACCCAGGCATTGAGTGCGGCGACGGCGTCACCAGGGAGGGATCTCATCGCCGGCAGGAGCACCACGTCGGGCGGTGGTTTTGTGCCGTTGGGTGCCACGGCTGCCGCTAACGCCTCGGGGCGGAGGATTTCCACCACGAAGCCACCTTGGCCCGAATTGGTGCTGCCGAAGAACGGGTCGAGGGCCGCGGCGACAAAGAAGGTTTGCTCTTCGAATGAACGAACCTGGCTGCGGCTTTCCACGGCGACGACGCGGATGCGTTCCGGGACTTGGAATGCCAGTCGGCGGACATTGTCCTCGGCCAGTGCGTCAGATACTTCTAATTGGACTTCTGCCTCATGCCAGCCGGCTGTGAGCCGTGGCAGTTTCCATTCCAGAGAGTCCGAGACACCGGCTCCTCGGGAGAAGGTGACTTTGGAAATGGTTTGCCCATCGAGGACGCACCGAACCGTGTGATTTTGCACCGGCTGGTCTCCGTAATTGGCGACGATCATTGACAGTGGTCCGTTGGGTTCGGCGGGAAGTCGGAGATCGGTGATGGCCACATTGGGTGAGACCGCAGGCCCGACTCGTATGAATTGGATCGGCAGCCAGCGTGGGAGGGAAACGCGGTTGAGTTGGTCTGCACCGGTCCGCTGGAGGTCGCCGATGACGGTGACAGAGGCAGTGTCGGGTGAATTGAGGGTCGCCACGAGTGACAGGGCCTCCCGAAGCGCCTCGGTCACATCACCGCGAGCGGAAGTGGGTTGGAGATCCTTCAGTCGATCCAGAATCAGGGAGGGCGGCCCAAAACCAGAAAGCACCTCAGCGCGTTCCCCGATCCCGACCAGCGCGGCCCGATCGCTTTCGGTCAAGTTGGCGAGGATGCGGCGGGCCTCCGCCAACGCGGCCGGCCAGCGGGGTTTGCCAGAATCGCTGGCCCGCAGGCTTAGGGATCGATCGAGCACCAGGATTACATCTTGGCGCTTGGGGCGCGGTTTTCCGCCCCAACCCTCCGGGAGATAGGGTCGGGCGAAGGCAAGGACGATGAGCGCGAAGACCAGCAACCGGAGTAGCAACAGCAGCAGGTTCTTGAGTTTGCGTCGGGAGGAGCTGCGGGTGTCCAGGACCTCGAAGAAGCGCAGCGTGCTCACCTTCATCCGCGGATTGCGCTGTTTAAGCAGGAGGTGCAGCAGCACGGGAATTCCTAGGCCTGCGAGGGCAGACAGGAGGAAGGCATGGGTAAACAGGAAGGGCATGCCGGGTGTCAGTGAGTGAGCTGTAGCTCGATGAAGTGATTCACAGGTTCCCCCTCCGGTCGAGGTAGGTCATTAAAGCCTGGTCGAGGGGCTTGCCGGTCGAGAGGCGCACGTAGTCGAATTCGTACCCGTCGCACGCGTTCTTCAACCGATCGCAGTACGCTTCCAGCCGCTGACGATATCCCTCGCGCGCCTCGTCAAGATGGACGACGCGTTCTTCGCCCGTTTCGCGGTCTTCCAAAATCCATTCCCCGGTCTCGGGCAGCTCAAGCTCTTCGGGAGACAGGAGGTGGAAGACGAGGGTTTCTTGGCGGTGGGCGTGGAGTTGGCGCAAGAGTTCAAAGCCCGAATCATCGATGGTGAAAAAATCCGAGATAACTACTGAGAGCCCGCGGCGGACCACTGCCTGGACGATCCCGAAGAGGTCCGGACCAACGATCGTCTTGCCGCCGGCTTGGGCTCGAGCCAGAGCAGCGAAAAGTTCTAGAGCCTGGTTCCGCGAGGCGGCGCAGGGGAGAGCCTGACGGCTGTCCGGTCCGAAAAGAACCAGCCCGGGCGCATCCCTCTGCAGGATCATCAAATGGGCGAGTGCCGCCGCCAGCAGTCGGCCGAAGGTGAACTTGTTGGCCGGCCCGGTCCCGAAATCCATGGAGGCCGAGGTGTCGAGGTAGATTTGGCCGCGGTAGTTGGTGTCGTCCTCGAACTGTTTGACATAGAGCGCGTCACTCCTGGCCCAGACCTTCCAGTCGAGGTGGCGGAGATTGTCGCCCTGAACGTACTGACGGTAACTAGCAAACTCGGTTGAATAGCCGAGAAACGGGCTGCGGTGAAGCCCATCCAGGAAGCCTTCCACGACGGTCCTGGCCAAGAGCGGCAGGTCTTCCACCGACGCCAGCAAGCGTGAGTCGATGGGGAGGTGTGTGGACATGGCTTGAACAAGTCTGGCAATGGATCCGGGTTACCGAATGGGAACGTCCTTCAAAAGGCGGTCGATTAAAGTCTCCACATCGACCTTTTGGGCGCGGGCGTTGAAGTTGGGATTAATGCGGTGGCGCAAGACTTGTCGGGCCACACGCCGTATCCCCTCGTCGTCCGCGCAGAGGCGACCGGTGGTCGCTGCGTTGGCCTTGGCCCCCAGCACCAGGAACTGAGAGGCACGGGGGCTGGCTCCCCAACGCACAAACTCGCGGATGTAGGATGGGGCATCCGGCGTTTCAGGCCGAGTGCGAGAGACCAGCCTCACCGCATAGGCGATCACTTCGTCACTGACCGGAACACTGCGCACTAGTTTCTGAGCTTCGATGAGTTCAGGTCCGGTGATCACCGGTGTGATGATCGGTTGCGAGGTGCCGGTTGTTTCTCGCACCACCCGTTCTTCGTCGGACCGGGAGGGATAGGTTGTGTTCAGGCAAAACATGAACCGATCAGCTTGGGCCTCGGGCAGCACGTAGGTGCCCTCTTGTTCGATCGGATTCTGGGTGGCGAACACGTGGAAAGGCCTCGGTAGCGGGTAGGTCTTCCCGCCAACGGTGACTTGCCGTTCTTGCATGGTTTCGAGCATCGCGGCCTGTGTCTTGGGCGGTGTCCGGTTGATCTCGTCAGCCAGGATGAGGTTGGCGAACACAGGTCCAGGCAGGAACACCTGTCGTCGCCGGCCTGATTCCGGGTCCTCCTCTAGGACGTCGGTTCCGGTGATGTCGCTGGGCATCAGGTCGGGGGTGAACTGGATGCGGTTGAACTGGAGGTCCACCGCCTGACTGAGGGAGCGAATCAGCAATGTTTTGGCTAGCCCGGGGACGCCGGTGATCAATGCATGGCCCCCGGCGAACAGTGTCAGCAAGGTGTTGTCGATAATCTCCTGCTGCCCGATCACGGCTTTGCCGATTTGCTCAACCAACGCCTGTCGACGGGCGGTCAATTGTTCGATCGCGGCGACGGAAACGGCTGGATAGTCGGAGGAATTCATGAGGGGAGAAGCGACGCTGAAATCAAGGACACCCGGAACCGGGGACGGTTTCAACCGCAACGCTTTAAATATTTTCAATCATGAAGTCGGTTGCTGATTCTGCACAGAGGCACTATCTCAGCGACCTCGCACATGTCTTCACCTTACACGATGATTGGTTCCGATGGCCGCGAATACTCCGGTTCGCTGGAGGAATTGCGCGAATGGTCCCAGGATGGGCGGTTAGGTCCAGCGACGTTGGTTTGGAGCGAGGCCGATGAACGCTGGCTCTCGGCTTCGGCGCGTCATGAGTTGGTCTGGGATCTGCCCGGTCCGGAATTCGAGTCCGAAGCACCATCGGCTGTGGTTTTTCACCGAGCTGGGTTTGTGCCCCGTCTCGTCGCCTTCGTGGCCGACTGGATGGTGATTTTATTTTTGGTGAACTTGGTGGTGATGCCCTGGCAGGAATCACTCCAAGAGCTCCTGAAGCAGGTGCAGGGGCAACTGGAGTTGACCGGCGATGCCCAGCCTGATCTTTGGTTGCTGTTGAGGTTCCAACTGATTTTCACGGCCATCTACATAGCAGTGAGCCTCGTCTATAGCGTGGGATTTCAGGGGCGCTTCGGAGCCACTCCCGGGAAACGGCTGCTGGGGCTCTGCGTGGTCACCCTCGACGGCGTGCCGCTCGGTTATGGCGGAGCCTTTCGCCGCTACTGTGCCGAATTGCTCAGCATTCTTAGCTTCGGTTTGGGATACCTCATGATCTTGGCCCCGGAACAGCGCGCCTTGCACGATATCATCACCGGGACCCAGGTGGTTTTGACTCCGCGCAATTGAGACGAGGAGTTTCCTAGCGGAAGAGCTGTTAACGCCGGAGATCTCTCCTGACTGATAGCGCGACCCCACCAAACTGTTGCCGAATAGTAAATTTTAATCAAAATACACCGTCCTAACGATTCGTCTGAAGGACACAAAGTTCGCTCCTAGGGACAGAAGCTTAGGAAATGAGATATCTGGTTCAATTCTTACAGATTGTCCGTTCCAAGACCGGTGATGCCGGTCTCTTGAGAGCGAGGGTTCAAGGTTTTCTTCAGTTGGGCTGGGTTCAGCAACGCCCACTTAGGGTGCTTATCCCCCTGCGTATCCCCGTTCGAAACGAGGTCGAGGAGCTTGGCCTACGCACACCGTCTGGCGCAGACCTTCAACGCATTAAATATCATCCTCACCACGATCGCTTAGTTAGAGGGAGGAGTTTCTAATCATGAGTACCGCTTTCGCTGCGCTCAGAGCGGGTTCCGCCTACAGGCTACGATCCGAACTGTATCGATCGAGTTTGCCGCAGGCTGCCGAAGACACCGGTCGCCGCCTGATTTGGATGAACACGGTGTGTGCGCTCTTCCTGGCGGGCGGAGTGTTCGGAATTGCTCACCCTCCTGGACTAGAGCTCCAGAAGTTTACGGCCGAAGAAGTGGTTCAACCGGTGGAAATCCGTGAACTCAAACCGGAGCTTCAGCAGCAAGTCGTGTCCGAGGACGAACTCCCCCCGGACGAGCCAGCCCCGGCTGAACCGGTGTCGGTGCCAGCGATCGTGGTGGCACCGGCCGATGCCAATGTCGCTTTCGCTGTTGAAGTGAAGGGTCCGGTGATTATTTCCAAGGATCCCAACTTCGCTGTCCCTCCGCCACGGGAGACCCGCCGTAATGTATCGGCGGCTCCGACGGGCCCGCGTCGTTTCGAGTCGGGCAAGGGGGCGGGTACCGGACGTTTCACGCCGGAACCTTCCTATCCACGGGAAGCACAAATTCGTCGGGAAACCGGAGCAGGAGAGTATCTGGTCACGATTGATGCCACGGGTGGGATTACAGAGTTGAAGCTTCTGGCCTCCTCCGGAAGCTCCACATTAGATAATTCCTTTCGCCAGCATGTTCGCAGACTTTGGCGTTTCCGCCCTGAGGATGCCGGAGACTGGATCATTCCCTTCGAATACCGCCTTCGGTAATATCCTAACCTAAGACTAAGACCCTGGATCTAACGCCCATTCCCCAACTGCCGCTTTTTCAACCCACTCGACTCACGCAACAATGCTCGCAAACACCCTCGCCGAATACTTCACCAAGGGCGGACCGATCATGTATCCGATCGCTCTTGTGGCCATCCTCCTGTTTGCGGTCATCGCTGAGCGCGGAGTATTTTGGCTTCTGCTAGGGCGCCGTCGTGACATGGCTCAACTGGAAAACACCTTGGGGGCGATGGAAAACAGCGACTTCAAGGCGGCCGTGGCCCAGACGCAGGGATCCAACGATCCGGTGGTGCGCATGATCTACCATGGTCTGACTCACATGCACGGATCCCTCCAGGGTGCGCTCCAAGTGGCGGCCGGCATGGAGATCAAACGCGCGGGCCGATTCATGGTGCTCATCGACACTTGCATCACCCTTGCGCCGCTCCTCGGGTTGCTGGGCACGGTGACCGGCATCATGGGTTCTTTTCAGAAGATGGGCGAATCGAGCATCGCTGGAGCCATGACTGAGATTCAGGGCGGCATTGGCGAGGCGCTCATCGCCACGGCCGCCGGTCTGGGCCTCGCCATTATCGGCGTCTTCTTTCTCAACATTTACAATGAGATGATGGAGAAACTGAAGTTCGACCTGGAGACCGCCGCAACGAACGTCGAAGTCATGGTCACCCAGGCTAAGCAGGAAGGCTTTGACACAGCGGCCTTCCGCCGCGAGACCGCCGCCAAAAACGCCTGACCTATGGCTGGAGGAGGAGGCCGCAGTGGCGCATTAATCAGCGGGAAGCGAGGCAAGTTCTTGTCGCCCGTCCCGATTAAGAAGGCGCGCATCGAAATCGTGCCCTTGATCGACGTGATGTTTTTCCTTCTGGCGGCCTTCATGATGGTGTCCTTGAGCCTGCAGCAGTCGAAGACGCGTCCGATGGAACTCATCGACGCCAAAAAGGCGACCGACGACTTCAAGCCGGACGTCATCAACATTGGTGTCGAGAAGGACGGCACTGTGGCCATCGGTACCAACATCGTGGACACGGCGGCGCTCGTTCTGGAACTGAACTCGCGCTACAAGCAGAACCCGAAGACTCCGATCTTCATCACCGGCGACAAATCCGCTCCCTACCGGGCCGTCGGCGGGGTCCTTCAGCAGGTGCGTTCGGCCCGCTTCACTCGAGTGTCGTTCGTCACCAAGGAAGCCGAACGCAACAGCCAGTAGATCGATTTCGTTCCATGCATCTGGGATCCCCCACCTCCGTCAAGAAAGCCCGCGTCGAGATCATCCCATTGATCGACGTGATGTTCTTTCTCTTGGCCGCCTTCATGATGGTCACCCTGACCATGAACCGGTTGCGCACCTTGCAAATGGACTTGCCGTCGGCCGTCGCCCCGAAGTCGTCGGAGAAGCCGGACATGATGGAAATCGTCATTGATCGCGACGGCGACTTGAAGGTGGGTGGCAAGCTGCTTCCCTTCTCAGAATTGGCAGGACGCGTGGAGGTCAAGGTGGCTTCCAATACCAATTATCCCTTTTATCTGAAGCCCGATGACCAGACGACCCATGGCAACGTGCTGCGGGTGCTCGACGCTATTAAGGCCGCCGGTGCCAACAAGGTTTCCATGGCCATTGATGTGACGGGGGCCGACAAGAAGTAAGTTGCGCTGCCTTAGGAGACCTCACTGTGCCTTCAGTGGGGCTCCTCTGAAACAGTGAAGCTCAAAGCGTGGATTCGGAGCGCTGACGAGGCCCAAAGCCCATGGACATGCGCCGGCTGCGGGAGTTTCATCCGAAGGTAACCTTTGAAGCGCCTGCCCCTATGATCCGCCGCTCTGTCCGACTCCTCGCCTCCGTCATAGCCTTGCTCAGCGTGGCCGTTCCTTCGGCTTCGGCTGCTGGAGATTGGCCGCAATTCCTGGGCCCGACCCGCGATGGGCAGAGTTCCTCGATGGCTTTGGAGGTGGTGCCCAAGGAAGGCTGGCCATTGCGCTGGAAGGCGGCTGTTGGCGAGGGATTCAGTGGTCCGGTGGTGGTGTCCAACAGCGTGTATTTGTTCCACCGCTCGGAGGGCCAAGAGGTGCTGTCGGCCTACCTCGTGACGGATGGAAGCCTGCGGTGGAAACATGCTTTGCCGACATCCTACTCGGCCCAGTCTGGTGGGACTGAAGGTCCGTCAGCCACTCCAGCGGCGGATCACCAGCGGGTGTTTGCCCTGGGTGCCTCTGGCAAGCTTCGAGCGGTTTCAGCAACCGAGGGTCGTCTTCTCTGGCAGGTGGACTGCGCGGAGCGGTTTGGAGCCGAGTCTGGCTTCTTCGGCTTTGGCAGCTCACCGCTGTTGCTCGGCGATCGGCTGATCGTTCAGGTGGGCGGCCCGGAGGCCTGCGTGGTGGCTTTTTCGGTCAGTGACGGTCGGATGCTCTGGAAGGCCGGAACCGACGAAGCCGGATATGGTTCCCCGGTGCCGCGAACACGGGCCGGTCAGCAGGAAGTCCTGTGTTTCAACCGTGCCGGTTTGTTGATGCTCGATCCGGCCAATGGGGCGGAACGAGCTCGGTTTCCGTGGCGGGCTCGCATGCATGCCAGTGTAAATGCCGCCTCGCCCATCGCCGTGGGGGACGGAGTCTTTATGACCTCCAGCTATGGCGTTGGGGCCGTCTTGCTCAAACCCGATGGAAAGACCCTTCGGCCAGCGTGGTCGGGTGACGAGTCGCTTTCTTCCCATTTTGCCACGCCGGTGTTGGTCGATGGTTTCCTGTATGGATTCCATGGACGCCAGGAATCGGGTCCCGACTTCCGCTGTATCGAGGCCAGCTCCGGAAAGGTCCGATGGTCGTTGGAGCGGGCCGGATCAGGATCGGTCTTGGCAGCGGGTCGGAAACTCCTGCTGCTCATGGAGAGTGGCGAGGTGCGCGTTTTGGAAGCCAACCCGGAGAAGCCCGTCGAAAAGGGTCGATTCCAGGCTGGGAGTTCGGGAGCACGAGCCCTGCCTGCGTTGGCGCTCGGTCGGTTCTTCTTCAGGGATCGGGCTCACCTGCTTTGCCTGGAGATTTCCCGTTGAATCACCGGCTCGTCTTTGTAGGAAAACACAGAATCTAGCGGTTTCGATTTGCCTGCATTGGTTCCAGCGGTTAGTTCCACGTCCGTCCATCGACCGGTATTTCTATCGACACCATCATTATGCCCAACGCCTATCACGCTTCGATCGAAGGCGCCCAGCACGGCGCGAAGTCCCTTGAGCAGTTCCTCGACTATGCCAAGAACGCCGGTGCAGCCGGTGCACAGCCCAGCAACTACATGCTGAGCGACGGCAAGGGTGGCTTCCGAAAAGCCAAGGACATCGCCGCCGCCTTCAATGGCCGGGGCATGCGCTTGGACGGTATCTCCTCCCACTGCCCGTTCTGGGTGCACACCAGCGCCTGGACCGGCACGAAGTCCGGAAACCCCTTCATCGCACCCGATGTCGCCAAGCTCTCGCCCGAAAAGATCGAGGCCTGGCACGAGAAGTACCTCCTCAAGTTGATGGATCTCTCGGCGGACCTCGGTGCGAAGTCCATGCCCATGTTCTGGGGCGTGGCCTTCGGTTGGGAACTGGCCAGCGGTTACCCTTGGGGTTTCTGGGGAGGATCTGGTTTTGATTTGGTTAAGGAAGGCCAGGAGCGCTTCGTCAAGAAGACGGCCAAGTTGCGCAAGCACGCCAACAGTCTAGGTCTGAAGCTGTGCCACGAAATCCATCCCGGCACAGCCGCCATGACGGCCGACGACTTTCTGATGCTGGTGCAGATTTGCGATAACGATCCCTGCCTCGCGGTGAACGCCGATCCGTCCCACTGCTGGGAAGGTGAATCGTGGGAGAGCCGTTTCCTGAAGGTCGGCAAATACATCTATGCCGCCCATGTGAAAAACTTCGTGATCCGCCCGGGATTCCCGCTGCGGACCATGGAGTCCAACTGGACCCGTCGGGCCATGCAGTTCACCGACCTCGGCAGCGGTGACCTCAACATGCAGCGCTATGTCGAGCTGCTCTTGGCCGTGGGCTACCAAGACCGCTACTGCAAGCTGCACGGCTGCGAATCGGCCCCGCTGGTGGTCGAGGCCGAGAGCGCTCATAAGGCTCTGGATTTCTGCTCGGCCGATGGCATTGCCTACGTCGCCAAGAATCTCTGTTTCCCGCAGGCAGGCGGAAGCTTCGAAGACGGCATGGGAGCCTGACCGATCTCTGTCCGGGTTTGTTCCGGAGCTATTCAACAGCCAATGAAGGCGGCGGGTTTCCCGCCGCCTTTTTTTATATACTGGGGTCGAAGACTGGGGTCGCGGTTGATCTCCGGGTCTGCTCTGTGGCACAAAACCCCTCGATGCATTCGTTTCGCTATGTCGGTCGGGAACTCTTCTGTGAAGACGTCGCTCTTACGGACCTCGTCCGCAAACACGGAACGCCGCTTTACGTCTATTCGCAGGCCACCTTGGCCGACCACTACTCCAAGCTCGATACCGCATTGGAGTCCGTGGATCACCTGATTTGCTTCGCCATGAAGTCCAACTCCAATCTCGCTGTGATCCGCACCTTCGCGGACCTCGGAGGCGGGTTCGACACCGTGAGTGCTGGTGAAATCCAGCGGGTTATTGCCGCCGGCGGTGATCCTGGCAAATGCGTCTTTGCTGGAGTCGGCAAGACCGAGGAGGAGATCACGTTCGCTCTGAGGCAGGGCATTTATAGCTTCAACGTGGAATCCGAGGCCGAGTTGGTCCGGATTAGCAAGGTGGCGGTGAAGCTCAAGAAAATCGCCCCGGTGGCCGTGCGGGTGAATCCCAATGTGGATGCCCATACCCATGCCAAGATCACCACCGGCACCTATGAGAACAAATTCGGCATCCAGTTCGAGTCCATCGAAGCCGTCTACGCTCGGGCTGCCAAGCTTTCCAACATCCGCCTTCGGGGTCTGCAAATGCACATTGGTTCTCAGTTGACCGACGTTGAGCCTTTCCGGCAGGCCGTCGAAAAGGTCTTACCGCTGTTGACCAAGCTCAATGCTCGCCATGGATTCGACTTCTTCAGTATCGGGGGCGGCATCGGCATTGTTTACGAGGATGCCCTCGCCTCGGGCGACGCTGCCTGGTGGAAGACTGCTGCTGGCGGGAAGATCCTTACCCCGGATCTCTACGCGAAAACGTTGCTCCCTCTCCTCAAGCCTTTGGGCCTGAAGATCCTCCTCGAACCGGGTCGGTTCATGAGCGGCAACGCGGGCGCCTTGGTCACCCGGGTCGAGTACATCAAGAAGACTGGCAAGAAGAACTTCGTCATCGTGGATGCCGCGATGAACGATCTCATCCGGCCCGCTTTTTACGACAGCTTCCATGAAATCGTGCCGCTGACGAAGAAGGCTGGGGCTAAGGTGTCGTCCGACGTGGTCGGGCCGGTTTGCGAGAGTGGTGACTACTTCGCCAAAGATCGTCCGCTACCCAAGGTTGGAGAAGGCGACACCCTCGCGCTGTTGAGCGCCGGCGCCTATGGATCGGTGATGGGTTCCAACTACAACAGTCGGTCGTTGCCGACCGAGATCTTGGTCCACGGCAAGAAGACCTCGGTGGTGCGTCGCCGTCAGACCATTGCGGACATCTGGGCCAATGAAGCGATTGCCGACTGGCAACAGAAGTCTCAGCCGTCGATCCCCGAAAAGCCCCAGGCCCAGGCCAAGGTCAAGGTCAAGGCGACCAAGGCCAAGAAATAGCGGAACTGGCGCGCGGGCGTTGGGAGTAAACTAAGAAAAACGGGAGTGGGGCTCAGCGCCTTCCACTCCCGTTTTTTTGGATCCGGATCGTCTCGGTCCGGATGTCTTATCGTACCGCTCTCACTCGTAACCGGGCCCCACTGTCGTCACACTGGACCACCATTTCGCGTCGACGAGGGAATCTCCCGCCGGGACATTCAACCCGGTGTTGCTGCCTCGGCCGAATGTTCGGATCTTGCTGCCGACCCATCGATGAATCTCCGAATGGCCATCCGCAAAGGAGAAGCCCGCGGCTCCGTTGTGGTACGCTGCTGGGAAATCGATGATATTTCCGGACTTGGCCTCGGGCCTGACCATTTGAACGGCGCAAGCCGCGTCGTTGATGCTATCGGGATGCTCGTCCACCATCACCCAAGTCATGGTTGGATTCACAATGTGGTCCAGTCGCCCGTATGTCTTGTACGGAGGCGCCGGCAACCACCCACCATAATCAAACGCCTGACTCATCGACTGGCTTCTGACGCGCGGAACCTTCTTGCCGGCTTCAATCCGAGTTGTTCGATCTGCGGGGCATTTCCAAACCTCGCGAGAATTGCCCATGTATTTCATGAGAGGGCTCTTGTCGATGGTGTTGGTCGGAGAATCGCTGGCGGATCCCGCCACGAGGAGGACGCGCAAGTTGTCTTCGGGTCCGCCAGCCAGAGATTTGACAAGTAAACCCTGATTATCATCGGCGTACAGTCGCCAAGCCAACATCATCTGCTTGTTGTTGTTCATGAACTGGATGCCAAGGGTCTTAGATTTGGCTTTT
>JAPLUF010000404.1 GCA_026397755.1 Verrucomicrobiota bacterium | reverse complement strand
GCAAGGACGGCAAACCCATCCATCACCGGCATCATCAAATCTAGAAGGATCAAACCGGGAATCCGTTCCTTGATTTTTTCAATTCCAATGGCGCCATTCTCCGCTTCAACGACGTCAATGTTTTCAGCCTCCAACATCCGGCGCAGCAATTCGCGCAAGTTCGGATCGTCCTCGACAATGAGAACGTGATTTCCATGCGGTTCGGGCAAGTATTTCTTTAGCGCCGACAACAACAGCCCGCGATTTACAGGCTTAATGAGGTAATCCGATGCTCCTAGAGCAAACCCCAACTCCTTGTCCCCGATGATGCTCAACATGACGACGGGAATATTACACAAGTCCGGATCCGACTTGAGAGCCGACAACACCGACCACCCATCGGTATGCGGCATCATTACGTCCAAAGTGATTAAGGCGGGTCTGAGCTCACGCGCCATCTTGAGACCCGCCCTCCCATCCATGGCGCTGCGGATGATAAATCCTTCGGGCTGCAGCGTCCGTTCGATCAACCGATGCACATTGGGATCATCATCGATCACCAGGAGGCATTCTCCGAGTTCAGCGGTGCGCTCGTCCCCTGGCAGGTCCGTGGGTTCGGGAGCAGAAGGCGCGTCCACTTCCACCGGAAGGGTCAACGTAAACGTCGAACCTTTGGCCAACTCGCTCTCAACGGACACCGTTCCGTTCATCATCTCGGCGAAATGCTTGGTAATGGTCAATCCCAGTCCAGTCCCTCCGTACTTGCGGGATGTGGAGGACTCCCCTTGCGTGAATGCTTCAAACAATTTCTCGAGTTGCTCCTGCGACATCCCAATGCCCTCATCAATCACAACAAAGCTTATGGTTAATAAGTGAGAGTTGAGAGTGGTTGCCCCATCGTTGCTGTTCGCAGTCTTCTTTACTTCCAACCGGATCGAACCCTTCTCCGTAAACTTATTTGCATTACCGAGCAAATTTAAAAGGCACTGGCGCACCTTGCTAATATCGGCATACATCTCGCCAATATCTTCAGAACATATAATGACCAACCGGTTTTATTTTTTATCCACGAGCGGCCGCAACATGCTGGCTACATCGTTAACCAGGTCCTTGATGGGAAAGGTCTCGAGATGAATTTCCATCTTCTGCGCCTCAATCTTCGAAAGGTCGAGAATGCCATTAATTAACCCTAACAAGTGTCTGGCCGAATCGTAAATGCGACCTAAGTCCTCTTCCTGTTCTGCTTTACCGTCGGCCTTCGCCTCATCTTGCAGAATTTCAGTAAACCCGATAATGGCGGTCAGCGGCGTGCGCAGTTCGTGGCTCATGTTGGCGAGGAACACGCTTTTACTCCGACTGGCGGTCTCAGCCAGGTCGCGGGCACGTTCGAGTTGGCTGTTTTTATTCTCGAGCGCGACGCGCGTCTTGCGTTCCTGTTCGAGCATTTGAGTTCGCAACCGCTCGGCCTCACGCCGTTTCCCCGTGTAACGAATTCCAAAGAACAAGGAACTACCGAAGAACCCCATAAATACTCCGCCGACGGGGATCACGATCCAGGGGTTTTTAATCCAGGGCAACGTGATGTGCAAATGTCGGATCGTCGGATCAGAATAATTGAGGTCACGGTCCACATACTGGATGGCGACGGTGTAATCTCCGGCCTTATCGAAAACCCGCTCGAACTGCGTTGAACTCGTAGACTCCTCCCACTTCGAGTCGGGCAGCGAGGTCGCAGTCAGGATGCCCGGAGTGACTTGACGTCGATACCGTCGTGTCTCCGATCGCGTCCGAAAATCTGTCACATAGTATTTAAACGAGACGCGCTGATCGACGTCGATCGGCGGGAGATCCTCGCGCTCTTTATAGTCTTGAGCGGCGGCGATTTCGATTCGTGGTGACGAAGGCTTATTTGTCGATGGTTGGTACCGAGTCAGACCATTTTCCGTTGCAAACCAATAAATCCCATTAGGCCCTTCGCCAATCCAGCGAACGTTGCGCCCGCTCAGTCCGTCCGGAGTCGAGAGGGTGGACCAAACCTTCCCGTCCCACCGGGTCGCGCCTTCCTCTCCCCCGAACCAGAGCATTCCCTTGCTGTCTCGGAAAATATTATTGACCTGACCGCGTGGTAGTCGGTCTTTTCCTGCTGTATAAACAATTTCAAAACGCTTTCCATCGAAACGGGCTACCCCTCGACTGCTTGTACCGATGAGGTACGACCCCTCCTTTTCCTTAAATATTTCTTTGATTTTATCGTCGCCACCGCTTGGTAGAGCGTTGGTGTAGGCCTTGATGACGTTGCCATCGTAAAGTAATAAGCCGCTGCTCCAGGAGCTAATCCAGAACTCGTTCGTGCCATACATCCTCATCGTATATGCGCCGTTGGGCCAGGTTCCCGAGGCAAGGGGCATGGGTTCAAACACCTTACCATCATATCGAGTGATTCCGCCGTTCCAATAGTTTACATACATATTACCGGCTTGGTCCCAATCCAAATTAGTTAAAAAACCAGATTTCAATCCATTGGTCGAAGTGAAATAGGTGACAGCCTTCTCATCAAATCGCATTAAGCCTTCTGCGGTCGCTGCCCACACCGTTCCATCCGGCGCGGTGGAAACCCAATTGACCCAATTGTCATCGACCGAAGGGTGATTGGTGACTCCAGAGACGCCGATGGAATACGCCGCACTTTTCCCCTCGGCTTGCGTAAACCAGTTTCCTGTCCAGACCGTCCCGTTTCTGTCCACCGTACCAGCACCTAAGCCCGGCAGCATTCCATCTGCCAGCCCATAAATCGAAAAGGTCTTCGAATCATAATAACAAACCCCGCCGTTCATGCACCCCACCCACACAATGCCGTCCGGCGAACTCGATAAGTTGGCGACGGCATCCTGCACCAGTCCGTCTTTTGAGACGTAGTTCACAAAGTGGGTTCCATCG
>JAPLUF010000153.1 GCA_026397755.1 Verrucomicrobiota bacterium | reverse complement strand
GCCAGCATGGCGGCAATTTGCTGAGCAGCACTCTCGGTGACAGTGACGATAGAATCTTGAGCGACCTCGGTTTCCATGCCTTGAGGCTAAAAGTGCGTGTCCGGACTGTCAAACCATGGAAGAGGATCATCGGGATGGATCACCAAGACGCCGCTGACGGCTATTTCGGCTCATTATGCGACGAAACCCGCACCGGACCGATGGGCTACTGCACCTGGACCCAGTAGAAGAATTGGTCTCCGGCCGGAGGGGTCTCGATGAGGGAACCGCCAGTGACTCCCGTGGCGATGACCGTGGTCAAGCCAGCCCAACCCTCCGACCGGAGGACCGAATAGATGCTCCCCGGCCGGGTGGACCAGGCCAATCGGAGGGAACCCTGAGGTCCGGGCACCGCCTCAACCCGGACGGGCCGGATGGTCGGATCGGTCAGGAAGCTCAACGAGGCTTCTCCACTGAGTAACGAATCTTCGGCATGACTCACGCGAACCGTGTAGAGTCCGAGATGGTCTGGAGAAACTTGTGCGATCCTCAACTCTTGGCGGGTGGCTCCGGACAAGAGTTGTCCATTGAGAAACCATTGATAACCCAGAGGACCAGCTCCCTTGGCTGCGACCCGAAACAGGGCACCCCCTCCGTCGGGCACCTGCAGGGACATGGGTTGGCTTGAGATAGTGAAAAGCGCAGAATTTTCAGACTCCGAATCCCCGGGTTGAACCCCCGAAGAAACTCCCGTCAACCGCAGGTGATCAATCCGCCAGGTTCCCACAGTGCTGTAATTGCCCGCGGCACCGACATAGGAGTCCCCGTCCCAATCCGAGACCAGTCGAACCCGAAACTCCGGCTGATTGGCAATGTCAGGAATGGCGGAAAAATCAACCGTGAGGCCATTGGTGAAGGTGGCACCTCCGTTCAAGGTGAAGGCTGGTCCGGCCTTCAGGGTTTGCCCGTCGGTGGAATACAGAACCTGGAGGCGGCGACTGGCCGTACTGGTAGCTCGGACATCGAACCTCAAGACGACGGACTGAAAACCTATCGTCGAAGTGGTGATCTCCAGACCTGCGGTCCGGGCTCCAGTACCCTGCTTGGGAAAACCGGTGAGTTGCAGGGCAAAGTCGGCATTGGTCGATGGATCACTCGAACCAAGGCCGGAGGCCGGAGCCGTGCGAAGGCCGCCGAGGACCACGAGTGTCGCCGTGCCGGAGGTGGCTCGCAGGAGGTCGAGGTCTGGTTGAAATCCCACAGAAGGATGGGCTGCTGGGCGCAAAGTAAACTCGAGAGGATCGGGATGGCAGCGAGCAGAAGGGCGAGAGTTCGAGCGATGTGTTGCAGTTGCATGATGAGTTGTGTTGGCAATGTCGTTGTTGCAAGCGGGGTGGGGCGAGGTGGTGAGCCTCCCTATCTCCGCCATTGACCAAGGATTCGCTGGGTCCTCCACAGACCTTTCAGGGTTCCTGAAAAAAAAGCGCAGCCGGGAAGAAAACAGTCCGGGTCAGTGGGGATGTGCGAACCTTCTGGCCCATCAGGCCCTGGCACTGTCCGGTCGCCGAATTGCCCGTAGCATTTCAAGGAGAGCTCACTAGCCTTCAGTTCATGAGTATCGCAGTTGCAGGCCGAGTGGCGTGGCGGGTGGCTTTGGGATTGGTAATCGGTGCCGCGATCGGGTCTTCCACAGCGGCCGACCTTCCTGCCCCCGGATTTACTCCCGAATCTCGGGGTGAACATGCGCTGACAGGCATTTTAGCCCATGTGCGTCCCGGGGTGACCCTGACCAACGCCACACTCCTCATTCGCGATGGCCGGATCGCCTCGGTGGGTGTCGGACTCAACATCCCCGCCTCGACCCGGACGTGGAACCTACCCGGCGCGCACGTCTACGCCGGATTCATTGATCCCTACCTGACGCTGGGATCGGCGGCCGGCGCGGTGACCACGCAGGGCTCCGATTTCCCGGCGACCGGCGCGGGATCACTCACCTCCGGGGCCCCCCGTTTTTTTGGAGTGCCCGGCCAGGAACGCGATCCCGGGTCGCCGGGTCCAGCCCACGGCATTGCTGAAGTGACACCCGAACGGCGGATGATCGATGGCTTGTCCCCGGATCCCAAGGAGTTGGCCGCCCTGCGTGAGATGGGCTTTACCGCCGCCAATGTCGTTCCGGCCAAGGGGATCCTGCGCGGACAATCCATAGCCATCAGCCTCTCGGACGTGTCTCCGAACCGGGCGATCCTCAAGTCCGATACCGCCCAACACGTGGCCTTCGCAGTCGGCGGCGGCGGCGACGCCTATCCCAAATCGCTGATGGGAGTCATCGCAACGGTGAGGCAAGCTTGGATGGATGCGGCGTGGTACCGCGCGGATCAGGCTGATTACAGTTCAGCAGGACGTTCCAGCGCACGCCCGCGGGCCGAGTTCAACGCCTCCCTAGCGGCACTGCAACCGACGCTCGGTGCCCACACGACCCAACCCGTCGTCTTCGAAGCCGGCAGTGTCCTGATGCAAGATCGGGCTTTCCGGGTGGCTTCCGAGGCGGGGGTACGACCGCAGCTGGTGGCCAGCGGTCAGGAATGGCGACGGCCGGATCTCTTGGCAGCTTTGGCCCGAGCATCCGTCCCGTTCATCGTCCCCCTCAACTTCCCGGCGTTGCCAAAGTTCCCCGAAGAATCCGCGTGGGATTCCGTCTCCCTCGACGTGCTGCGGGCCTGGGATTGGGCCCCGGAAAACCCAGCCTTGCTGGTCCGTTCTGGTCTGACGATCGCCCTGACTACCCATGCGCTGGCGGACCGCAAATCCTTCCGCTCGCAATTGCGTATGGCTCTCGACCGGGGCCTCTCTGAATCGAATGCCTTGGCTGGACTGACCACCACCCCGGCGGCTTTGTGCGGACTCAGTGATTCTCTGGGTACTATTGAATCGGGGAAACTCGCCCACCTGACCGTGGTGGAACCCGGCGGTGGATTCTTTGATCCGGCTTCCCGAGTTACGGCCGTGTGGATCGATGGCATGGCCTACGAGACCGATGCCGCCCTGAAGACCCCTGAGCGCAAGGAACCCAACGTGGAGGCCGAGGCCAAGAAGGCCGAGGAGCGCCAACTGGTGGCCCGACGGGTGGCCCATCCTCCCATGGAAGGCCGCGGACCCATCGCTCAACCGGGTTCGGTGATTATTCGCAATGCCACGATCTGGACCAGCGGCCCTCAGGGCACTCTTTTGCGAGCCGATCTGCTGGTGGCCAACGGAAAGATCCAGGCCGTGGGTTCTTCGCTGGCAGCCGGTCCGGCGGTCCAGGAAATCGATGGCACCGGGCTGCATGTGACCCCCGGCATCATCGACTGCCATTCGCACTCGATGATCCTGGGCGCCGTCAATGAGGCTACCCTGCCCAGCACGGCCATGGTCCGCGTCGCTGATGTGGTCAATTCCGAGAGTGAGAATATCCACCAGCAACTGGCCGGCGGCACCACGCTCGTGAACTTGTTGCATGGGTCGGCCAACCCCATCGGCGGCCAGAACTGCGTGATCAAGCTACGCGAAGGAGCCACGCCCGAGGCGCTGAAATTCGAGCCGTCCCCGGGTGGTATCAAGTTCGCCCTGGGTGAGAACGTCAAACAGTCGGGCTGGGGCGACAAGGCGGTGACCCGATTCCCGCAAACCCGGATGGGCGTCGGCACTTTTTATCGCAATCGATTCACCGCGGCCCAGCAGTACCGCGATGCGTTCCGCAAAGGCCGTCAATCCGACGGCTCGCCGGTTCGGCGAGATCTCGAACTCGAGGCCCTCGTGGAGATCCTCGAAGGAACCCGGCTCATTCACTGCCACAGCTACCGTCAGGACGAAATCCTAGCATTCCTGCGCGTAATGGAGTCCTTCGGGGTCCGCGTGGCGTCGCTCCAGCACATCCTCGAAGGCTACAAGGTGGCCGACGAAATCGCCCGGCACGGGGCCGGCGCCAGCGCCTTCGCCGATTGGTGGGCCTACAAGTACGAGGTCATCGATGCGATCCCTTATGCCGGAAGCCTCATGCGGGAGCGCGGGGTGACCGTGAGTTTCAACTCGGATTCCAGCGACCACGCCCGCCGGCTCAATTTCGAGGCAGCCAAGGCCGTGAAGTACGGAGGCACCCCCGAGGCCGAGGCGTTAAAATTCGTGACACTCAATCCGGCTAAACAACTCGGCATC
Organism: Verrucomicrobiota bacterium; assembly: GCA_026397755.1. Classification (GTDB taxonomy): domain Bacteria; phylum Verrucomicrobiota; class Verrucomicrobiia; order Limisphaerales; family UBA9464; genus SXXZ01. The sequence continues at coordinate 5,437 of JAPLUF010000153.1, read as the reverse complement.
GACCACCGGGTGGGTTCTCTGGAATCGGGCAAGGACGCCGACTTCGTGATCTGGAGCGGCTCACCGCTAGACTCTGCAACTCGCTGCCTCGAGACCTGGGTAGACGGCCGCTGCTACTTCAAACTCTCGGCTGAGGCAGCTCGGGTGAAAGCGCTCCAAGAGGAACGAAGTGCGTTGCATGCCAAGGCCCATAAAGTCGCCGGTAGTGGAGGTGAATCAAACGCCTCGGACAAGGCCCGCAAACAGTTCTTCGAACGCGCACTCGAACAAGCCCGCCACTGGAGCGTGAAGGAATGTCAGGACTGTCTGGTCCGCCCGCCACTGGAGCGTGAAGGAATGTCAGGACTGTCTGGTCCGAAAGGCGGAGTGATCGCTGGCGCCGTTCCGCCATGAAAATCCCGAAGCCGCAACGAACGGCCCGAAGACGACCGAGGGTCACCGGGCTCCGCACACCGTTGCCGCCCCTCCAAGACCGGCCCGGACGGCCCGAACAACCAGCACAGCCGCAGGCCTCCGGAACCGAGCAATCCGAACAAATCGTAATCTCAGGCTGCGATTATCTCGGCTTGTCGGACGATGCGGTGATCCGGGAAGCATGGCTCAACGCCTCAGCCAGCGGACCTCTTCAAACCGGGGCTTCTCGAGCGACGACCGGTGATCACCCCCTGTACCGCCGCGCAGAGAAAGCCATCGCGGACTTCCTGAATGAACCCGCGGCGGTCCTCACGGCCACAGGCTACCTCGCATCGCTGGCGGTGGCTCAAGGGTTGCGGGATCAGGCCACCCATGTGGTCGTGGATGCCTCTGCACACAACTGCGTCCAAGACGGTGCCCGCTTGAGTGGATTACCGATCCTCTCCTTTGCCTCCGGCGATGCCCGCGCGTTGCGCTCGGTGCTGCGCGAACTACCGCCATCGGCCCGCCCGCTCGTGGCCACCGATGGGGTCTACGGCATCCGGGGCGGTATGGCCCCGTTGAACGAGTACCTACTAGCGCTGCCCGCCTCAGGATGGCTCTGGGTAGACGACGCCCATGGCCTTGGATCCGTGGGTCCAACCGGTCGAGGATCGCCCGAATTTTTTGGCCTCCGAGATTCACGACTTATCCGAAGCGTCACGTTTTCAAAAGCCTTGGCCGTCGCCGGTGGAGCAGTTATTGGCGACGCCTCCCTCATGGAACACGTTCGCACTCGAGCTGGAGCCTATTTAGGATCCTCGGCTCCACCGCTGGCCATCGCTGCAGCCATCACGGCTGCTGTGGTCCGGGTGCATCGGCTTCCGGGCCGCGTCCGTCGGTTGCAGGAGCTCGCCCGCCGTTTTTCAAACGCGTTGCCGTCTCGACCCGAAATCCTCAACGACCCCCGAACTCCGGTGACCGCAATTCATCCCCGCGATGCGGCCCAGGCCCAACGACTCACTGAAGCCCTGACCCAAGCAGGCTTTGTCCCGCCATGGATCTGCTATCCGGGTGGGCCCGGTGGTGGGTTTTTTCGCATCGCCCTCAAAGCGACCCATTCCCGAAGTCAAATCGACCGGCTGGCACGGACGATCCGGACGGGCTTAAACGCATAGCAGCCACCATTTCGAAATCTGGGCGACCTATTACTGGGGAGAACCGTCGCCTTCCTGAAACCCACCACCGCGTCGAAGGCGGAACGGGGCGCTGCGGACAATTTCCAGAATCAGGCGAGGCGCTCGGTGACCATCGCTCGCCACGGCCTCGGTGATTTGTTTCACCGCGGGGCTATCGTAATATTCCACGCCTCGGCCCAAGGCATAGGCCAGCATCTTTTCGGTGAGGTGACGCACGAAGAGTTGCTTGCGATTCAGTAGAACTTGCTTGAGGGCCTCCGGGCCCACGATGACCACACCGCCCGGCAATTCTCCGCTGGCATCCACCGATTCTCCGGACACCTGGGTGCGCCATCGACCGATGGGATCGAAATTCTCCAGGGCGAAGCCCAGGGGATCCAAACGCGCATGACAGGCCGCGCAGTTGGGATCCTTGCGGTGCTTCTCTAGGCGCTGACGAAAGGTGAGGCCCTCACTCTTCTCATCATTGGGAGACAGCGTGGCGACCAAGGGCGGCGGGGGCGGAGGCGGGGTTCCGAAGACTTCCTCTAGTAACCACTTTCCGCGCAGCACCGGACTCGTGCGCTGAGGATAACTGGTCTGGGTCAGCACCGCTGCCATGCCCGTGACGCCACCCCGGCGGCGGTCCGACAATGACACCCGGATGAAGGTCGAGCCACTCACCCCGGGGATTCCGTAATGCCGGGCCAGGTCGGAGTTGACCCAGGCATAGTCGCTGTCGAGCAACTCTAACAAGCTGCGGTTCTCGCGCACCAATCCGGCGAAAAACTCAGTAGGCTCGGTCACCATCGCTTCCCTCAAAGCAGGCGTGAACTCGGGGAACTTGTGCGGATCAGGCGCAGTTACCGAACCCAAGGTCCGGATACCGAGCCACTGGCCGACAAATTGTTCGGACAACGCGCGAGCCTTGGGGTCGGCCAGCATTCGCATCACTTGTGCCTCCAGAACTTTTGGCTGGGACAAGCGACCGGCGTCGGCCAGGGCGAAGAGAGTGGCGTCGGGCATCGACGCCCACAGGAAATAACTCAGACGACTGGCCAAGGCATGATCGTCAATGGCCGCTGGCGTCGGGCCAGGCGGGTCTTTTTCGATCCGGAACAGGAAGTTCGGCGACACTAACACCGCCTTGGCCGCCGCCAGAGTTGCGGTGCGCGAATCCGCGCCGCTCCGCCGCGTCCGCTGATAGAACTCCACAAGTCGGGCCATTTCCGGCGCGGACACCGGACGTCGCCACGCTCGCCGGGCTAGGTCGCGGAGATCCCCGGTCGCTGCCGCGGATTCAGAGCGGTACCAGGTCACCGGATGGCGGAAGAGCGCCTCAGGCGCCGCCGCCGCCAAGGCTTCCTCAGCCGCCGTGAGGTATTTTTCCAGCAGCAAGGGCGGGACGAAGAGCGTGCTGGCGTTGTTGTCGAACCCGCCACCGCCGCCGCCATCGGCGGGGAAATCATCCGCAGGCCGCAGGCTGATGCCGAGGAGGTCTCGGACCGTGTGATTGTATTCGGTACGGCTCAGTCGGTGGGCGATCTTCGGCCCCGGATCCAACCGGATAACCCCTGGAGCCGGGTTGTCGAGGAGATCCCGGAGGCCCTCACTGAGAGCCAGCCGTTCTTCCTGAGTTGGCTGGACCTTGCGACTCTCCGGCGGCATCAGTCGTTCTTCAACCTGACGCACGGCCGTTTCCCAGAGCTTGGGCTGGCGATAAATCGAGGCGAGGTTGGTGAAGCCATCGAGACGCACCCCGCCCTTGGCCTTGCGGCCATTGTGGCAATCCCAGCAATGCTTCTGCAATTGCGGCAAGAGGTCTTGATGGAAGTCCGCGGCCCAAAGCGACCCCCAGACCACATTCAAGAACAACAATACGACTCGACCATGCATGTGCGAAACTCCCGACGGCAGGATGTCCTCCGCCATTCAGCGCAGGCGAAGGCCCGCTGGCAGTCGGAGGGTTTCTCTCCCGTCCACCGAAGAGTGACCGGTTCAGCGAAGGTCGCAACATCGGGCGGTCTTTCCGGCGACCCGGCGGACGATGGACAACAAGGGACCGGGTCGACTCTCGCGACTTCCTCACCCCATGGCTCTGGCATTGCCTGGCCGGCGGCCGATGGCATCCTGAGGCCGATGCTCACTCCGTCCCGCTTTCTTCTAGTCGCCGCCGGCTTGTTGGCCGTGGGCGGCGTTATGTCCCGCACCTGGGCCGCTTCCAATCCGGCTGCGTTCCACAGCCCGGAAACAGCCCTCGACCGGTATGTGGCCCAACCGGACGCCTCGTTCGCCTGGAAGGTGGCCGCAACCACCAATCTCGGCCGTTGCCAGGTCACCGTCATCGACCTGACTTCCCAGACTTGGCTCACGACCAATGAGGTGAACCGAACGCTCTGGAAACACTGGCTGACCGTGGCCCGTCCGAAGGACTTGGCGCACAAGACGGCCTTACTCGTCATCGCCGGGGGAGCCAATCGGGAAGGGGAAATTCCCAAGCCCAGTGCCGAGCTCACCCGGATCGCAGAGGCGACTCGCTCGGTTGTGGTGGAGTTGAAGATGATCCCCAATCAACCCCTCATCTTCCACCGGGATGGCAAGGAGCGGGTCGAGGATGATCTCATCGCCTACACTTGGGACCAATTCCTCCGCACCGGTGACTCTCGCTGGCCGGCTCGGCTGCCGATGACCAAGGCGGTGGTCCGCGCCATGGATGCAGTCAGCGCCTTCACCGCAACACCCGCCGGAGGAGCCCAGGCGGTGGAAACCTACGTGGTGGCCGGGGGTTCCAAGCGGGGCTGGACAACCTGGACGACCGCAGCAGTCGATAAGCGCGTCATCGCCCTCTGCCCCATCGTCATCGACATGCTGAACATCGAGCCGTCCTTCAAGCACCACTTCCAAGCCTACGGCAATTACGCCCCGGCCGTGGGCAATTACGTCGAGCAAGGGATCATGAACTGGCAAGGAACCCCGGAATACCGGGCCCTCATGAAGATTGAGGAACCCTTCGAGTACCGCGACCGGCTCACCCAGCCCAAGCTCATCATGAACGCCTGCGGCGACCAGTTCTTCTTGCCGGACTCGTCGCAATTCTACTTCGACGAACTCCAGGGCCCGAAATACCTGCGCTACATCCCGAACACCGACCATTCCCTCAAAGGATCGGATGCTTATCCGACGCTCATGGCCTGGCACCATGCGACGATCAACCGGACGCCGCTGCCCCGCTTTACCTGGAAACAGGAGGCCCCGGGCCGCATCCGTGTTCAGGCGACCGATGTGCCAAAAACTGTGAAACTGTGGCAGGCGCACAACCCCAAGGCCCGCGACTTTCGCCTCGAAACCCTCGGCCCGGCATGGACCTCGACCCCGTTGACCCCCGACGCACAAGGTCAGTATCTGGGCCAAATCACCCCCCCTTCGGCCGGTTGGACCGCGGCCATGGTGGAGCTGACCTACGACCTCGGTGCCGCCGCTCCGCTGAAGCTCACCACGGCCGTCTACGTCACCCCAGACCGATTGCCCTTCGCACCGGACAAGCCCGAGCTCCGCGTCAAAGGCTTCCTCAGCCGCTGAGACGGGGACCTTTGGAAACCCATCAAACCCAATCCGAGTCGGGTGGGTGTCGCAGGGTTCTTGAGGCGGCCAATCGGGGCTTTGACTCTTGTTTGGGGGAATCTTGGTTTTGTCTGGACAGAACCAAGATCTTTGCATTTATAGCGTTATACCCTATTAGAGTTTTCCACCAATGCCGTTCTGGCCCGACGCACGAAGTGTGTTCCAGATCGTCCATCGATGGGTGGGTCTAGCGGGGGATCGGAACCTTATCTCCTTACCATGAAACATTCGATGAACCCCCAGGG
>JAPLUF010000361.1 GCA_026397755.1 Verrucomicrobiota bacterium | reverse complement strand
ATTAAACGAGGCATCTATGGGGCGTGGATGGGGCCATGATGGCAACAGACGTCAACCCAAAGTAGTGACCTTACCGGCATCCTGGAGCGTCTTCGATATAGGATTGGTTCACGCGGAGGCGCGGAGGCGCGGAGGTGGGGAAGCGGAATCGAACGACTATTGAATCTTGGAGCCGCCGCGAATGGGAATGGCGATTCGGAACCCATGGATCGCCGGCACCCAAACTACCCACAAATTTATTTCAATCATCCGCATAACGCGCGAAACGCAATCCTCGCTGCGCTAATTCCTCATCCAACTCATTCAATATCCGGATTAGTGGTCGCGAAGCACACATGCGTTTGGTACATTTAGAAGGATCCCCCATGTCAAATCAAAACCCTGCAATATCGCTGCCGGATTCTAAAGGCTGGCTTGGCGGACTTCTCCGGAACCGCCTCGTTCTCGTCGGAGGTTGCCTGCTGGTCCTGTTGGGCCTGGCGGCGCTGACCGCACCGGTCTGGGTCAAGGCCGGGCTGCTGCTCGATCCGGCCCAACAATTCCCCACCGGCCTAGATGAGGATGGCATGCCGGTGAAGGCCAGCGGGCAGTTCCTCGTTGGCACGGACAACCTCGGGCGCGATGTGTTCAGCCGCGCGGTTCACGGGACGCGAGTGTCGCTCACCGTCGGGGTGGCGGGAATGCTCACGGCGATGCTGATCGGGGTGGTGGTCGGAGTGGTCGCCGGAGTCATGGACGGGCGCACCCTGCACCTGCATCCCAGCTCCCTGCCGTGGCACTGGCTCGATGTGAAATTGGAGCGCGGGATGGTCAGCCTGTTTCTCATTATCGGTTTCGTCTGCTGGCCCGGCATGGTGCGGGTGATTCGAGCCCAGGTGCTGAGCGTCAAGGAACGGGAGTTCATCATGGCGTCCCGGGCGCTGGGCGCTTCGGATGCGCGGCTGATCTTCGGCCACGTCCTGCCCAATATTCTGCCGACCATCATCGTGATGGCGGCCATGCTGACGGCGAATACCATCATGCTCGAAGCCGGCCTCAGCTATTTAGGCATCGGCGTACCGGCACCCGCGCCGACCTGGGGCGCGATGATCACCGATGGCCAGCCCTACTTTATCACCGCACCGCATCTCGTCATCGTGCCCGGCCTCGCGATCGTCGTGACGGTGCTCGCGTTCAACCTGATCGGGCAGGGTTTGCAGGAAGTGCTCGATCCGAAACGGAAGGGATGAGGGGTTTTCTACAGAAGGAAACGAAGACAACAAACGTGAAGGGATCCGGCGCCGCATCACCCTTAAACGAATCCCGTTGGGATTGGCTTTAGTCCGCTCCTCGCTCCTTTCGCTCCGTCTTCGTTCCCTTCGTTTGCTTCTGTGAAAACTCTCTTCCTGCTTCTGTTCACCGCGACCGCTTTGTGGTCTGCAGAAACGCCGCGGCGCCCGAAGATCCTCCGGCTCGCCCGCACCGACGACCCGATGACTCTCGATCCGTCGACCATGCAAACTATGGTCGACGGGTTGTTTTGGCCGCTCCTGTATCTGCCGCTGCTCGACATCACAAACCGGACCGATCTGGTGCCCTGCGCAGCGCGGGCCTGGAACGTCTCGCCGGACAAGCGCGTTTTCACCCTGTGGCTGCGGCCCGGAGTGAGGTTTTCCAACGGGCGCGAAGTCACCGCCGCCGACTATGTTTATGGGCTGGAGCGGTGTCTCAACCCTGCCACTGGCTCGAGTTGGTCGGGATTCTTGAAGGGCATCCGCGGCGCGCAAGCGTTCATTAACGGCAAAACCAATCACGTAAACGGCGTACGCGCCCCGTCTGCCGACACGCTGGTCATCGAATTGGAGCGCAGTGATCCCGCGTTTCTCTACTTTCTGGCATCCTCTCCGGGAACTGCGGTACCACGGGAAGAGGTGGAGCGACTGGGACCCGCTTTCTCTGTCCGGCCGGTGGGCAACGGTCCGTATGTCGTTCAGAAGTGGGTGCGGGGCGCGCGGCTGCAGTT
>JAPLUF010000389.1 GCA_026397755.1 Verrucomicrobiota bacterium | reverse complement strand
GTTGGAGGGCTGAACCCGGACTGATGTTTGCATGGCTTCGGTGTCGATCGCCACGCACCCAGAGCCGTGTTGAAAAGACGAAGGCCGCCGCTCGATTCACACGAGACGACGGCCTTCACACAGGAGTTATTATTTTGGTTCAGGCTTTCGCCTGCACATCGGAAACCCTTGCGGGCTTCCAAAGCACCTTTCCCAAAACTCTGGGCAGGTCGCTGGTCAGCGGATTTCTCTCCGCTGACGCTCTGGATGCGTCTCGTTCAGACGTGTTGAAGAAACCACAAGCAATGGCCCGGGGCAATTCCACAGTGTGTCATAAGACTCAACTGGGCCGAGTTGACCGTTTCTTGAAGCCCTATCGGAAACGGGGTCAGGGAATGATTTCCGATTTTGCCTTAGCCGCGTGTTCGCCGCCCATGGCTGATGTTCCAGCAGGACCGCCGGGTCGGGAGACCCGGCCATATGCGTTAACCTAAAACACTACCAAAACTTGCCCGGAGCCGACATTCTGAGCGCATGGTTTCCAATTCGGACTCCCTCCCTGAGGAATGGGCAATCCTCGCCTCCTGGCTCCCTGCCAATCTCGACGCTCTCGCCCGCGAGCACGGTTTCACGCGCCGTGCGCGTGGACTTCAAGATCCCAGCCTGTGGCTTCGGCTCATCCTGATGCATGTCGGAGGCGGGCTTTCCCTCAAACAGACCGTTGCTCGTGCCTCCGAACTGGGTCTCGCTCAGGTGAGCAGCGTCGCGCTCTTCAAACGGCTTTTGGTTGCCGAACCCTGGCTTCAATCCCTGACCTCGCACCTCTTGAGCCGGCAACGGCAGAGCCTTGGGATTTGGGCTCCCAATTGGAGCGGAGGCGTCCGGGTTGTGGATGCTACTGAGGTGCTCGAACCCGGTGCCACCGGCAGCACGTGGCGCATCCACTACAGTCTGCGACTTCCGGAAATGTTGTGCGACCACTATGAACTAACCGACTCCAGCAAGGGAGAGAAGTTGGGGCGATTCGCTTTTAAGCCCAAGGATTTGGTCCTCGCCGATCGCGGCTACAGTCACCGGGCCGGCGTGGCTCATGTTTTGAACTCAGGAGCTTCCGTAGTTGTACGATGGAATCACGCCCTGTTTCCGATGATGGGAGCGGATGGCCAGCCATTCGAGGTGCTGACCGAAGTGCGCAAGCTCAAGGTTCTTGAGATGGCGGAGTGGCCCGTGACGTTTGAGCACGGAGGACACCGCCATGAGATGCACTTATGCGTATGCCGCAAGGGTCACTTGGCAACGGATCGGGCCATGCGCAAGTCGCTGCGAAAGGCTCAGAAGAACGGAACCAAGCCCGATAAATCGAGCTTGGAACTTACAGAGTACATCCTGGTGCTGACATCGGTGCCAGCAACGTTACTGAGCACTCGATCCGTGCTGGAGACCTACCGGAACCGCTGGCAGGTGGAGTTGGTGTTCAAGAGGCTCAAAAGTCTCCTGGGGTTGGGGCACGTTCCAAAGAGCAATGATGCGTCCGCTAGAGCGTGGATGCAGGCGAAGATACTGACCTCACTGCTGATTGAGAGGGTGCTCCTGGAATCGGAGCTTTTTTCCCCCTGGGGAGACTCCCGAGGAGAATGAGAGTCAATGGCGTGCGTTCATCGAAGCGCGCGACGCGGTCAAGGCAGTCCTGGCTCCAGGACTTCGATTGCAACATCTCATCAGCAACGGGCGTAGAATCGCGACCAAACTCGCGGAGACACCACGTAAACGAATCAGACAAGTAGTGAAACTGAAGCCTTCCCTTAATGGAGATTTAGGTTAACGCATATGGCCTGGTGCCCTCACCGGGCGTCTGTAGGAAACGTGGTCCGGGAACAGGGTCCGGGAACCATTTCCGTTTTGGTAAGATACTGGTGATTCTCTTAAGGCCGGCTGCCATCGCCACGTTGCGGAGATCCGAGCCCTTGAACTGAACCAACTCTTCCAGTTCTCGCGCAATCCGATCCGATTCCAAACAGCCACGGATTTTTGCCTGACCCCATAATTCTTGGGCTCGCCAGGCCGTGAACCGTCACTTACGGCTTCGTCTCGCGGACCATCGTCTCTGAACGAATAACTTTTCCCTCCGAGTCGAGGACCAGCTCCACGGCCTGATTGGGCGCCTTGGCCTGCACTCGATAGACCGTCCGACCGTCCTCGTAGACTTCGGCAACTCGCCGAATGGGAATCTCACCGACGGCCTGCTGCACCGTCCGTTGCATGCCGTCCGACAGCCCTCCGAGTTCCATTTCGATTCTCCGCATCACCACCTGCCCCTTCTCGTCCAAGGCCAACTCCATTCCCCGACCATCCTGAGTTTTGGATTCCAGTGAATAGAAGACCTTGCCGTCGGATTGCTTGATGTGAGCCCCCTCCACAGGCACGTCTCCGAGTTGCAGCCGGAAACCCTCCAACACCGCTCCTGGAATTCCAGACCGATCCACCCAACCATTGCGAATGTAATTGGGAATGGAAGGAACCTTGGCGTTGGCGACCTGAACCAAGGCGGCGCGCGAAGCGGCTTGTGCTGCACCCTCGACCGTTCGGAAGCGCTCTTCGATCAAACGACGCAACGACGCAATCTCGGCGTGGATCGCGATGAGTTCTGCAGCAGTTTGGGCTCCTTGATTCTCTGCGCTGAGAGACGTCGCAGGCACCGGCGCTTCCGCAGATTTTTCCGACTGTAATTCCTCGATTTGACTGCGAAGCCCGCGCACCTCCATCTGGTTCCAACCACCCCAGACAGCAACCCCAAAAATCCCTGCCCAGACCACCCAGTGTCGTTGCATGGCTCAGTTATTCCGCCCGGCTGCCGATTGGCAAACCTTGAATCGATCTCCACCCATTGATGACCGTTGGGAGGACCCAGATGTTGGGCATCAGGCCGAAAGATCTTGCGCTCGTCTGATTGACGCGAAACAACCTCAAGTATCCCCATGAGAATGAACCTTCGGTCCTACCGGCACCGGACCCGCCCGGGCGGCTTCACGCTGATCGAGCTGCTGGTGGTCATCGCGATCATCGCCATCCTCGCCAGCATGCTGTTGCCGGCTTTGGCTCGGGCCAAGGAACAGGGCAAGCGAGCACGGTGCCTGAACAATCTCCGCCAAATCGGAATCGGCATGACGCTCTACGCCAACGACAATAAGGACGTGCTGCTCAAGGCCCGATTCGACGGCGGCAACTGGGTCCAGATCTCCATCAACGAGCCCGAGGCAGGATCGGCGCGCCAACTGGGACTGCCCGTGGACACCAATTCAACCGTGGCCAAGATATGGACCTGCCCCAATCGGCCCGATTTTCCGACTTATGAGCCGGAATACAGGCAATTCAACATTGGCTACCAGTACTACGGGGGCATCGACAAGTGGAGCAATCCGGCGGGCATCTTCGATTCGAGGAGCCCGGTAAAGACGGCGACCTCCGAACCGGGATGGGTCTTGGCGGCCGATGCGGTGATGAAGGTGGACGGAAAATGGGGAGGCGGTCGTGATTCGGCATTCAAGGGCATGCCGCCGCACCAGGGTCCCGGGAAAAAGCCCATCGGCAGCAATCACCTGACACTCGACGGCGCGGCCCGTTGGGTGCAGGTCCAGAAACTCCTGTTCCTCCACAGTTGGAACACCGGCGGAGCCCGCGATTCCTACATGTTCCAAGACGACATCGGGCCCGAGTTGCAGGCCAAGGTCGCCCAGATCCGACTCAAACTTTGAGCAGGGTTTTCCTCCACCGGAACGAGTCGAGGCCCAATCGAAACTGCGGCCCGACCGTTTTCCAGCGTTCCCTTCCGGGCGAGGCGAGGGAATCCTCAGCGCATGTCGATCCGCACCCTGTCGCGCGTCTTGGCCGCCCTGCTGTCGATCACCCTACCGACTTTTCAAGCGGCCCATGGCGCGGAGTGCACCGTACCCGCCTTCACGGCCTACACCCTGCCCAACACGGATTCACCCCGGGTTACCGAGCGGGCCGGGGTGCACGGGTGGACTGATCCCAGTCAATCAGTCCATTGGTATGGGCGTTTAGCGGTGCCGGGGCGTTTTCAGGCACGACTCCGCTTGCGCTTACCCGACGGGATGAAATCTAAGCTACGCTTGACCGTGGCCGGGGGATTTCGGGAAGTGACGGTCCGAGGAAATTCGAACCCGGAGCCGGTGACCGCCGACTTTGGAACCTTCACCCTAGAACGTCCCGGTTATCAGGATTTCCGGCTGGAATCTCTCAATCCGAAGGGCCAAGACGCCGGGCAGCTTGAGGCTCTAGTCCTAGACGGTCCCGCCATCGAAGGGGCCCACTTTAACCTCAAGGAGCGGCGCAATGCCGCCTCGGTCCACCTCAACTACAAGGCTCCGACCAACGCCATCGCCGCCTTTTATTGCGAAGTCACCGCGATTGACGAACCGGTGACTACCTTCTACATGGCCTGTGGCTGGCACCGCGGCTATTTCGGCATGCAAGTCAACAGCCCCTCCGAACGGCGCATCATTTTCTCGGTCTGGGACAGCGGCAATGAAGCCATCGATCGCAATAAGGTCTCCGCCGAACAGCGGGTCCAACTTCTGGGCAAGGGCGACGGCGTTTACTCGGGCGATTTTGGCAATGAGGGAACCGGCGGCCACAGCCATCTCAAGTACTCGTGGAAGACCGGTGAAACTCAACGCTTCCTGGTCACCGCTCAGCCCACTAACGAAACATTCACGGTCTATTCGGGGCATTACTTCCATCCCGACAGCCATCGCTGGATGCTCATCTCTTCGTGGAAAGCCCCACGCGAGGGCGGATGGCTGCGCGGTCCTCACAGCTTCAGCGAGAACTTTTCGGGCGGTACGGGTCACCTGCCCCGAAAAGCCCTGTACGGCCGTCAATGGATTCGCGCCTCGGGAGGCGAATGGCTCGAGATCACCGAGGCCAGTTTCAGCCACGACCCCACGGGCAAGAGCGACCGATTGGATCGCTTTATGGGCGTTGAAGCCGGTCAGTTTTTCTTGAGCCACGGTGGCTTCTTGGAAGGAACCATGCCCTTCGGCCAACGATTCAGTCGACCTGCGACCGGGCAACCCCCGAAGGAATTGGTCGAATTCTTTAAATGAACTCAGGCTGTAATGACCTCAAGGCTTGGTTGCCAGGCTACCACTCCTCCGCGACTGTAAGGCCATAACGAACATGAGTACCCAAGGCATTGCGCGCGTCATCGGAGTCGGACTCCTACTCTTCAGCGCTCTCATCATGGCGTCCTCCGGAACGTTCGTGGTCAAACCCGGATACCGTGGAATTGAAGTGACTCTGGGCCAGGTTTCTCCGGCCTTCAAACCGGAGGGCTTCGGAATGAAGACCCCCTTCGTCACTGAAATCGTTCCAATCTCGGTGCGACAACAAACCGCCGAAGAGTTGGCCGAATGCTACTCCTCCGATCTCCAGCAAATCCGGGTCGACCTGCGCCTGCTGTACCGAATTCCCGAAACCTCTGTGGTCAAAATTTTTCAGGACTACGATGGAGACCCCTTTGAAAGCCTGGTGGCACCGAGGGTCCAAGAGGCTCTGAAAGAAGTGGCCGCGCTCCAGAGCGCCGAACAAATCGTCAAGAATCGGGAACAAATCAAAACGCGGTCGCTGGAGATCGCCCGTCGCAAGATTGGGCCTCTGATCGTCTTGGAGGACATCGTCATCCAGAACATCGCACTCACCCGCGAACTGGAACACGCCATCGAGGCCAAGATGGTTCAAGAGCAAGAGGCCTCGAAATCCAAGTACTTCCAGCAGCGGGTGCAAATCGAGGCCGATACCGCAGTGATTCGCGCCAAGGGTGAGGCCGAATCTATTCTCATCCGTGGAGATGCCCTCAAGAAAAACCCGGCCTTCGTGGATCTCCAAATTGTTGACCGCTGGGATGGCATCGCACCGCTGGTGATCGGCGGGAAGGATCAGGTGCTCTTGAATTTTCAAGACTTGGATCGTCTCAAAGGACAAAAGACAGAAGCCCCCACGTCCGCTTCGCGCCCCACCTCACCCACCCCGTCTGCCACCCCGGCAACTCGTTCCATCAAGCGCTGACGCCATGAGCCCACAAACCGCCTCTCGTTGGATCACTGCCGGCATCACGTTCTTTGCCGCCCTGCTCATCCTCAACGCCGCCTCCTATGTCATTGATCCCGGTACCCGTGGGCTCAAGGTAACCCTCGGAAAGACCCAAGACGGATTCTTGCCCGAGGGCTTCGGCTTCAAGACCCCATTTATCACCAGCATCGTGCGGGTGAATGTCCGCCAGCGCACCCGAGCGGTCCGACCTGCAACAAGTGAAGATCGACCTCCGGGTCCTCTTCCGCATCCCGGAGGCTTCGGTGGTTGCCATCTACCGTGAATTTGCCGGAGACCCCTTCGACAGCCTCATCGCTCCGCGCGTGCAAGAAGCGATCAAGGAGGTCACTGCATCGCTGTCGGCCGAGCAAATCGTCAAGAGCCGCGAGGAGATCAAGAAAAAGGCCCTAAATTTGGCCACTCAGAAGATCGGATCGCTGTTGGTGGTCGAGGATATCGTCCTGCGGGACATCGACCTGTCGCCAGAATTGGAAAAAGCCATCGAAGCCAAGATGGTGGCCGAACAGCAGGCCAACCAAGCCCGCTTCACCCAAGTCCAAACGCAGATCGAGGCCGAAACGGCCGTCATCAGCGCCAAGGGCGAGGCCGAGGCCATCCGGGTGCGAGGTGACGCCCTTCGGCTCAGCCCGTCGTTCCTGCGCTGGAAGATTGTGGAGCGTTGGAATGGCCGCTCACCGATGGTCATCCCCCCACCGTCCGAGCACAACGCGGCCGGCCTCCTGTTGCCACTCAGCCCCGCCGAAACCTCAGCGACACCGTGACCTCCCGCCGCCGTGCCGCCATCCAAGCCCTGTGTTTGGTCGCTCTGGGGCTAATACTCATCTGGATCTTCCCGCGGGCCGCCGGCCTGGCTGAGCTGGCCGCCCGCGAACTCCGCTACCTCTGGTGGCTGACGCTGATGATCGGAGTCGGTGCCTGGCTCATCTGGGGCTACGGGCGCAAGCCTCGGCCATAGACCTGGCCCTGCTCCGGTCGCCGGTGAGATTCACATCCGGGCAATTGTAACTCGACGCGGTGCAGACATCGGTTTTTCCGATCTTTGCCGACGAAACATTCGATTCACGGCGCGTGTTGATCGCCAGGTAACGTCGGCTGTCATGAACGAGCACCGTTTCAAACAGGGATCATCGAAAGCCCCTCGAATGTCATTTTTCCGAAGAAATCCACCTCAAGCGGATCAGCCTTCTGAGAAAGAAGTTTCGAGCAAATTCGCTCGCAAACGTTGGGGCCGCTGGTGGGCCTTGAGCCTCGTGACGGTGCTGGCTTCAGTTTTCTGCCTCTCGTCTGTACTGACCGCACATCGACCTTACCGTCCTACAGCCCCTCTGCCGGCAGCGCGGTTGATCGATCTCCACGCTCACACGGCAGGCATCGGCGCTGGTGGCAGTGGGTGTCGCATTTCGAAAGACCTAGAAAACAGCTGGAAATTTAGCATCTACCTAAAGGCGTTCGGGGCCACGCGCCAAACACTCTCCCAGAACGGGGACGCGTGGCTGGTGGGGCAAATCGCCGCACAAGTTGCCCAAAGCACATCGATCCATCAGGCCGTGGTCCTGGCTATGGATGGGGTGGTCGATGAACACGGACAACTGGACCTTGAGTCAACGGAGGTCTACGTCCCGAATGAGTTCTTGGCCCACGAAGTCGCCCAGTACCCACAACTACTCTTCGGTGCCTCCATCAACCCGTATCGCCCAGACGCCTTGGCACGCATGGATGCGTGTGCGGCCCAGGGCGCGGTTCTGGTGAAATGGATCCCGAGCATTATGCGCATCAATCCTGCCGACGAGCGATTGATCCCCTTCTACGAGCATCTCAAACGGCACCAACTCCCCCTTCTGACCCATACCGGCCAAGAGCGCTCCTTCACCCATGCGCAGGATGAGCTTTGCGATCCCGAGCGGCTGCGACTGCCTCTCCGACTGGGTGTCACCGTCATCGCGGCCCACATCGCCTCCACCGGAAACCTCGACGGCGAGCGGCAAACCGATCGCCTTGCTCGAATGATGGCCGAGTTTCCTAACCTCTATTCCGAGATTTCCTCGCTCACGCAGGCCAATAAATTGGGCTACCTCGGCGAGGCGCTCACTCGCAAGGAATTTGACGGACGGCTGTGCTACGGATCCGATTTCCCCCTCATCAATACCGCTTTGGTATCACCGTGGCTTTTTGGCAATCGCCTGACGGCCGCCCAAGCGGTGCGCATCGACAGCGTTACCAATGCCTGGGACCGGGACATCGCCTTGAAGCAGGCACTGGGGGTGCCACCGGAGGTCTTTTCACGGACCGCCACGCTGCTCGCACCGCGCTTGGCGGCAGCAGCGGCCTCGAAGCAATTATCCAGGTCGGCAGACCCTCGGAGGGCAAAATCCGAATGATCCGTCCGGCCCTCAACCGCCGCGCACCAGCTTGAGGAAGGCCGTCTCATCCACAATGGCGACTCCCAGCTCACGAGCCTTGTCCAACTTGGAGCCGGCGCTCTCACCGGCCAGCAGGTAATCGGTGTTGCGACTCACGGCTGAGGCCACCTTGCCTCCAGATTGGCGAATCATCTCCGAGGCCTCGTCGCGGCCGAGCGTGGGCAGTGTTCCGGTCAACACCCAGGTCTTTCCAGAGATAGACCCAGAGGCCGAACCGGAGCCCGCGGCGGCCCGCTCGGTCTTGGGCTGGATGCCCAACTGTTCCAAGCGTTCCAACGTTCGCAGCCCTGCCTCAGACTTCAGATAACCGGTCAACGCACCGGCCGCGCCGTACTCAATGCGCGTCACATACTCAGGCACGGCGGAGCTTCCCTTCTGGCGTAATTGGGTCCAACGGGCATTGGCTTCAGCGACTCCTAACTCAGCCAGCCGATCTCCCTGCTCACGAATCTGCCCCTTCAACCCCTCGTACAAGTCTCGGCGCCGGTCACGCTCCACCGGATCGTGGGCCATCATCGACGGAGAGGCCGCCGACAGTTGGTCATAAAGCTGTCCCAGCCGAACAACGCCCGCCAGCGACTCTGATCGGGCTACATGCCCCAGGTCTTCATGCAAGCGCGCGACCTCGTAAGCCATGGTTTCACCCACCGATGGCACTCCCAGCGCGTGCAGCCAACGGTGCAACGGCGCGGTACGGGACCGCTCCAACGCCGCCACAACTTTGGTGGCATTTTTGATACCAAAGATGCGCGGATCCTCATCGGTACCTAGGTTCAGCGTGGCCAGGCGCTCCGCATTCAGATCAAACAAATCGAGTGGATCGCGGACCCAGGCCCGTTCCACCAGTTTCTCGGCCACGATCCCGCCCAACGACTCGATATCCAGTGCCTTGCGCTGAGCGAAGTATTCCACGCGCCGGGTCAACTGCGCCGGGCAACCCGCCACGTTTTGGCAACGCCAAGCCACCTCGTCCTTCTCTCCATCTGAAACCTTCTCCTTAGCGATGGGTCCGCCGCAGGCCG
Organism: Verrucomicrobiota bacterium; assembly: GCA_026397755.1. Classification (GTDB taxonomy): domain Bacteria; phylum Verrucomicrobiota; class Verrucomicrobiia; order Limisphaerales; family UBA9464; genus SXXZ01. Next base: position 711 of record JAPLUF010000389.1, on the reverse strand, counting down.
GGCATCGCCCCCCGACATGACGAACCAGGTCGAACACCTCGGCCCCAGGCGCACGCAGCGTGGTCAAGACTTCGGCCACTTCGGGAATGACCATGCCTGCTTTGCGGATCACAACAGCGTCTCCGATGCGGATGTCCTTTCGGCGAATCTCGTCCTCGTTGTGCAATGTGGCCCGGGCCACGGTCGATCCCTGGACAAACACCGGCTCCAACTCGGCCACTGGCGTCAGAACACCGGTACGTCCCACTTGCACGGTGATGGCCAAAAGCCGCGTCTGCGCGGGTGTGATCCACGGCACAGGCTTGTGGACAATGGCGTAGCCCGGCGAGCGGCGCTTGTCCGGGATCCGCGCGGCATCGTCGAACCGATCCACCTTAATGACCACGCCATCAATTTCGTAGGGCAACTGGCGTCGCAGGTCCCGATCTTCATCGTATCCCGCCACGACGGAGCTCCGGTAGAGACCGAGCAACTCGTCCATCCCGCCACCCGCCCACCAACAGCCCTGGATCGGCACTCCCCAAGCCTGGTACTGCCGCAACAAGTCCGAATGACTTTCAAAACGAATGCCTTCGATCACACCCACCGCATAGAAGACAGCACGGATGGGTCGCTGAGCCACGATCTTTGGGTCGAGCAGCTTCAGCGATCCGGAGGTCGCATTCCTGGGATTGGGCGCGACCTTTTCGCCCGCCGCCGCCAGCCCAGCAT
>JAPLUF010000339.1 GCA_026397755.1 Verrucomicrobiota bacterium | reverse complement strand
TGAAGAGCACATCGCTTTCCGGCAGCGCCACATCGCCACCCAGACGAGGGCTCCAGGCCACATAATCCTGAGGCCCCACCAGCGCTTCTCCCCCGAGAGTAAAGCCCACCGAAGACTTCACCCCCACGATGGGAACATCCTGAGTCCAAGATCCGTCGGGCATCCCTGGCTGAAGGCCCGCGCGGCGAAACTGCTGCACCAGATAACCCACCGTCTTGGCCTCACCCGGAGTACCCGGACCACGCCCCTCGAACTCATCGCTCGCCAGCACCCGAGTGTGTTCGAGGATTTGTGTCGATTGGATGGAAGCCACTCCCCGCGGATTGGCCGCACGCCCCGGACTGGCCAACAATACCCACAGCGGCAAAGTCATCACCGCCACCCGAAGTCTCCATAGAATCGACAGCATGGTTCTGTCATGGAAATCACAACTCGCCCCTGAAGCAACCCTCCCTGCAACTAATGTCCTAACTCTTTTGAAAATGTCCCCAGGTAGATTCGACAAGAATGCCCCCTCGGAGCCGATCCCAAGGAACCCCACCACCGCCACACCACCCGCGCACCACCACCCTCCGACGACCACACACAATCAACCAATACCCCTTTGGACCGACCGCGCCCCTGAGACTTCGCCCAGCCGCAGCGGCAGCGGGACCGGGCCGGAGCGAGCATTGGAAGCGATCAAACCCTCCCCTCGCGCACAGCGCGAAAGTTCCTCTTCACCCCGAGCTTCCCTGCGAGCGCAGGCCCGATCCCGCGGAGCCCCTGCAACGACAGCAACAGAGTAGAGAGTGTCCCCTTTTGTGTAAATAGGTGGGACCGACCCCTCCGGATTTGGTATTTCATTTATCAGGGTAATTAGACGAATATACCTAAGCAAGAGAACCAAAACCCTTCGAAAGTATTACAATGACTTTGAACGAAGATCCCCTTTGGAATCGGTTGGTCGCTTTTGAATTGGATAACATCGGCGACGCGCTGAGCTTCACTCAACGACTGGCCCGCGAGAACGGTTGGCACCTCGGATTCGCCCGACGAGTCATCGAAGAATACCGACGCTTCCTCTTCCTCGCCTTGCGAGCCGGCCACTCGGTCACTCCATCCGATGAGGTCGACCAGGCTTGGCACCTGCATCTGGTCTATAGCCGCTCCTACTGGGACGAACTTTGCACCCAGGTGCTGCAACATCGATTGCACCACGGACCCACCCGGGGCGGCTCAGTAGAAGACGACCGATTCCTGGAGAACTATGAGGCCACCCGCGCCAGCTATCGTCGGTGTTTTGGATCGGAACCGCCGACCGACATCTGGCCTGAGCCCGAAGTGCGCTTCGCTCCTCAGGCCCGCTGGCAACGAATCGATAGGGACTCTCACTGGTGCCTGCCCAAGCGCGCTCTGCGACGAACAGGCTTCGGCCTGCTGGGAATTCTCGGACTCTCCGGCGCGGCGGTTGGCTGTTCGGAGGTCAACGGCGAGGCACTCATCGGCAATGGTCTGTTCGTCATGGCCTCCGTCTTCGTGGTGGCCGCAGGGTTGGGTTGGCTCATATTCCGCACCGCCCGCGGCGGCGGCTCCGGCAGCGATTCGGCCTCCAAGCACGGTTCAGGCGGTTGTGGAGGCGGAGGCATCGGAAGCGGTTGCGCTGCTAATTCGAGCGGCGGACATCACGGCCATTCGGACGGATCTTCCGGTTGCGGTTCCTCAGGGTGTGGATCCTCGGGTTGCGGGGGGGGCGGAGGGTGTGGCAGCAGTTAAAACTAAACCCTTCCCCGATGATTTTCTCCGGGAATAGTCGCGCCTGAAAACCTTCACCACTTCAGCGGCCTGCCCGAAGGCGCACCTGTGTTCCCTAAACAACACTCGGTGCCCGGGGAGAACGGTTCACTCTGGGCGCCACTCGCCTCCTCCTACGGTTGATCGGCGGACAACCCTCCCAACCAACAGATACTGTCCGTCCTACTAGACAGACCAATGGCCTTGGCCTTGGTTTTGGCCTTGGTTTTGACCTCGATGGGGTTTGGATTTAAACGCCGACCCTTCAAAGGCTCACCGAGCGGTCGACTGTTCTAAATCATTCTGGCTGAACGACTCAATTCCCGTCGTGCTGTTTGGCCTGATCAAAGGCGTCGGCCAAGGCGTTCCAACCGCCAGCATTGGGTTCGATGGAAGGCCGCGATGCTGGCCGATGAGGAGGACGCCCACCACCGGATTGGGGAGCCCGCGGGGCATTGGGTGCGGTGCGTTGCTCACGCTGAACACCGATTTGCGGATTGGCCTTCATCGAGAGAGCGATGCGTTTACGGGGCAAGTCTACCTCGGTCACCGTCACCCGAACCTTCTGACCCACCTTCACCACCTCGGACGGATCCTTCACGAAGCGGTCTGCCAACTGACTGACGTGAACCAGCCCATCCTGATGCACACCAATATCCACAAATGCTCCGAAGGCCGTCACATTGGTCACAATACCCGGCAGCTTCATACCTGGCTGAAGGTGTTCAATTTTTTCAACACCCTCCTGAAAAGCGAACACCTCGAAGCCTTGGCGCGGATCGCGTCCGGGCCTGGCCAACTCCTCCAAAATATCCTTTAGCGTCGGCAAACCCACTTCGGTGGTGACGTACTTCTCCGGACGAATCTTGCCGCGAAGCCCCCCATCACGCACCAGGTCGCTCACGGCGCACCCAAGATCACTGGCCATGGCATCGACCAATTCGTAGCGCTCCGGATGAACCGCGCTGGAATCCAGAGGGTTTTCAGCCTCATGGATGCGAAGAAATCCGGCGCATTGCTCGAAGGCCTTCGGACCCAGGCGGGATACCTTGAGCAACTCCTTGCGGGAGCGAAACGGCCCATGCTCGTTGCGATGGCTGACAATGTTGGCGGCCAGCGATGGACCCAGACCGGACACATAGCTGAGCAATTGCTTGCTGGCGGTGTTCAGTTCGACACCCACTCGATTCACACACGACACGACCACGTCATCCAGACCTCGCTGGAGAGCATTGGGGTCCACATCGTGCTGGTACTGGCCGACACCGATGGACTTCGGATCGAGCTTCACCAGTTCGGCCAGCGGGTCCATTAGCCGACGACCAATGCTCACCGAGCCTCGGACAGTCAGGTCCTGATCAGGGAATTCCTCACGGGCCACTTCGCTCGCCGAATAAATCGAGGCGCCGCTTTCGTTCACGAGGACCACAGGGATGTTCGCCGCCAAGTGCAGGGATCGAATAAACTGTTCCGTCTCGCGACTGGCCGTTCCGTTGCCGATGGCGATGGCCTCGATCCCAAACCGAGTCACGAACTCTCGAACCTTCTCTCCCGCCTGCGCTACTTGCTGTGCACCACCCGCGGTGGCGTAGATGACATCCTGATGCAGCAGCTTGCCCTGACGATCGAGGATTACCGTCTTGCAGCCCGTCCGGAATCCGGGGTCCAGGGCGAGCACGTTCTTCTGACCGAGAGCCGGTGCCAGCAGCAGTTCTCGGAGGTTCTCGGAGAACACTCGGATGGCCTCCAAGTCGGCCCGTTTCTTAGACTCAATGCGCACCTCGGCTTCGATGGAGAATCCCACCAGGCGCTTAAAGCTGTCCACGGCCGCCAGGCGCACCTGCTCGGCTCCGGGTGTGCCACGGGCCTTGACGAAAAGTCCCTCCAAGATGGCGATCGCCGATTCTTCTAGGGGCGTGATGCGAACCAGCAGAACCCCCTCCTCTTCGCCACGGCGCATGGCCAGCATCCGATGACTGGGGATCTTGGCAACCGGCTCAGTCCAGTCGAAGTAGTCCTTAAATTTAGCCCCTTCAGTTTCCTTACCCGTCATCACCTTGGATCGTACCTGGGCCGATTCCCAGTAGAGCTCCCGCAGACGCGACCGGGTTGCGGCCTCCTCACTGAAACGCTCAGCCAAGATATCCCGGGCACCGGCCAAGGCCGCCGCCACGTCAGGCACTAATTTCTCAGCACTCACGAACGCCACCGCAACGGCCAGTGGATCGACCGTGGCCTGATCGTTGAAGAGTAATTCGGCCAGCGGTTCTAACCCGGCCTCCTTAGCGATGGTCGCCCGGGTCCGGCGCTTCGGACGGAACGGCGCGTACAAGTCTTCCAGGGCAGAGAGGGTGTCGGCCGCTTCCACGGAGGCTTTTAACGTCTCGGTGAGTAGTTGCCGCTCGACCAACGATTTCAGGATAGCCTCGCGGCGTTGCTCCAATTCGGTCAACTGAGCCAGACGGTCCCGAATCGATGTGATGGCCACCTCATCCAAGCTTCCAGTCACTTCCTTTCGATATCGGGCGATAAAGGGCACGGTCGCACTCTCACCCAACAGGCGGGCGGTGGCCGAAACCTTGGTGGCTGGCAGGTTCAACTCGGCAGCGATGCGGGTGATGAATTGATCAAGCATGACGTCAGCGGGGGGCGCTGTTTAGAACCTCCCCTCATTTCAGGAAAGCTCCGTGTTCTCCCAATTTCGTTATTCCTTCATTTTCCGTTGTTGGTCTCCTCGTCGGCATGACTCGTCTGCGGAAACCCTTGGGGCGATATGCGAAGTTCTCAGCCATCCTTGTTTTGGCTTTGCTGGGAGCACTGCCGGTGCCTGCCCTCGAACGGGAACGACTCTTCGGGCCCGAGATTAAGACCGGCGACTACAAGCACCCGGCGAGCTTTACCGAACTACACAATGGCGACCTCTTCGTGGTCTTTTTTAGCGGACGGGGCGAGTACAAGGACAACCAGGCAGCCGTCTTCGGTTCGCGCCTGAAAGCAGGCACGCGGCGGTGGTCAAAACCGGTGTCCATCGCCAGCAACCCGTTCCACGCGCTGAGCAATGCGGTGATCTGGGAGGCTCCCGACCGCGTGGTTTGGCTCTTTTACGTCACCCGCTACGGAGAGCTTTGGAGCGACTCGCGCATCACCGCCAAGGTCTCGCGCGATGAGGCCAAGACCTGGTCCGAACCCTTTCAGGTGACCTTCGAGGCGGGCACCATGGTTCGCAACCGCCCCGTCTTGCTCACGGGCGGCCAGTGGTTGCTACCGGTGTATCACGAGATCGGCACCGACCCGGAGCTGGATGACCCTCGCAACCGTTCCTTCTTCC
>JAPLUF010000197.1 GCA_026397755.1 Verrucomicrobiota bacterium | reverse complement strand
TGCGCGGTCTCGGGCAATTACGGCATGAAGGGCGAGGGCTCTAGCCTCGCCGGCGGATTCCAAACCGCCGGCATTGTTGCCTTCTTCATGCTGCTGGGTGAGATCATCGAGACTCGCACAGCCGCCGGTGCCCGGGCTTCCATCCAATCGCTCATCAAGCTGACCCCGACCAAGGCCCGTCGGCTGTCAGGAAATCAGGAAGTCGAAGTCGCCGTCAGCGAACTCAAGGTCGGAGACCTCATCCGCATCCGCCCAGGCGACAACATCGCCGCCGACGGTCAAATCGTCTCCGGACAAGGCTCCATCAATCAGGCCAACATCACCGGTGAATCGCTCCCGGTGGACAAAGGCGTGGGCGAGGCGGTCTTCGCTGGTACCATTAACATGAACGGCCTCCTCGAGGTCAAAGTCAGCAAGGCCGGCGAAGACACCACCCTGGGCCGCGTCCGCGACCTGATCTTGGCCGCCGAAAAGACCAAGCTGCCCTTCATGCGGATCATCGACCAGTACATGGGTTACTACACCCCGCTGGTGCTAATTATCGCCGCTCTTGTTTGGGGCTTCACCCAAGACCTCAACCGGGTGATCACCATCCTCATCGTGGCCTGCCCCTGCGCGTTCATCCTGGCCACCCCCACCGCGATGGTCGCCGCCCTGAGCGCCGCCGCTCGCTTGGGCATCCTCGTCAAGAATATCGCCGACCTCGAAGCCGCCGCACGCATCACGGCCTTCGTGTTCGACAAGACCGGCACCCTGACCACCGGACGTCTGGCCGTCAGCCGCCTCAACCCCCTCGACGGAATCGCCCCGGCCGAAATGTTGCGATGTGCAGCCAGCGCCGAGCAGTTTTCCAATCACCCCACGGCTCGTTCCATCACGGCACTGGCCCAGCAAGCCGGTGTGCCGCTGGCCCAGGTGAGCGACTTCAAGGAGACCGCGGGCAGAGGTGTCAGCGCGCTCATCGACGGTCAGCGCATCCTGGTCGGTCGCGCCACCTTCCTCAAAGACCAAGGCGTGTTGGGTGACCTCTTCCAGTCGGTGGATCTCGATGAAACCGCCGGATATAGCCTCCTCTTCGTGGCCCGTGATGGGCACTGCATCGGATGGGTCGGCCTCCAAGATCAGACCCGTCCGGAGGCCGCAGAGGCCCTCGAACAACTTCGGGCTTCGGGCATACGCCGCATCACCATGGTGAGCGGTGACCGCCGCCCCGTGGCTGAACGCGTCGCCCAAGAGATTGGCGTGACTGAAGTGGTGGCCGAATGCCTCCCGCAGGACAAGGTCGAGTACGTGCGTCAAACCAAGGCCAAGGGCCACCGCGTGGCGGTCATCGGAGACGGCGTCAACGACGCACCGGCGCTGGCCTCGGGCGACATCAGCATCGCGATGGGAGCCGCCGGCAGCGAAGTCGCTATCAACTCGGCGACCATCGCCCTGATGAACAACGATCTCCGCCGACTGCCCTTCCTCATCCGCCTGAGCCGCATGGCTCGCACGGTCATCAACCAGAACTTCCTCTTCGGCGTCGTCTTTATTATCGGCGGTATGGCCGCTGCGTCCTTCGGGTACCTCAACCCGATCGTCGCCGCCATCTTGCACAATGTCGGATCGCTCTTTGTGGTCTTCAATAGCGCCCGCCTGGTCCGCCAGGGCGAAGAACTCGAGCCCTTCGTCCAAGGCGACGGCGCCGCCAACCCGAGCACCGAAACCCCCGCCCCGCAGGCCGCCTGACCGGGATGCCCTCAGTGACACGGCGGTCTCTTTAGAGATACGCCGACCTCCTCCAGCCCCTCGCCCCTTTCCCTCATGAACCCTACCTCCCCTTCCGGCAGAGCGTCCGCTGAGCACCCCAGCGACGAGGTCGTCGTCCGGGCCACGGGTCTAACCAAGGTGTTCAAAGACTTCTGGGGTCGGCCCAAGGCGCGGGCCGTAGACAATGTCGATTTTGAGATCCGACGTGGCGAGGTGTTCGGACTCCTCGGGCCCAACGGTTCGGGTAAATCCACCACCATCAAGCTTCTCCTAGGCCTGCTGTACCCGACCAAGGGACACATCACGGTCTTCGGCCAGTCGCCGCGCGATGTCGCCACCAAGGCCCGCATCGGCTACCTGCCAGAAGAGAGCTACCTCTACCGGTTTCTCAATCCGGCTGAGACTCTCGATTTCTTCGGCAGCCTCTTCCAAATCGATTCGGCAGAACGCCGTCGCCGCGCCGAGCAACTCATTGAGATGGTAGGTCTGAACCAGGCCCGGTCGCGGACCATCGGCGAATTCTCCAAGGGCATGCAGCGCCGCATCGGCATCGCCCAAGCGCTCATCAACGACCCCGACTTGGTCATTCTCGACGAACCCACCGCGGGCCTCGACCCGCTGGGCTGCCGCGAAGTCAAAGACCTAATCCGGGCCCTAGCCCAACGGGGCAAGACGGTCATCTTGTCCAGCCACCTGCTCAGCGATGTCGAAGACGTTTGCGACCGCGCAGTGATTTATTACGGCGGACGCATCCAGGCCCAAGGCCCGCTGCATCAGCTGCTTGCCAAGCCCGACTCGGTCCGCATCACCGCGCCCGTCCTCTCCCGCGAAACTACCGAGAAGGTCCTCAACCTCATCCGGGCCGAGGTGGGCGATACCGTCCGCCTCGAGAACCCAACCCAAAACCTGGAATCGTACTTCCTCGGAGTGGTTGAAGCGGCTCGCCGTCAGGCCGAGACCAGTGGTGCCACCAGCGGCAATCGGGTGGCCGAATACCTGCGGGCACCCGGAGATTCGGGCGATAATTCTGGCACCTATTCGGGCAATCATCAGGCTGAATCGGTGCTAGATCGCTTGTCGCGGCCTACAGAATCGGCAACTCCCATCGTGTCGGAGGTCGCCGCTCCAGCCCAACCCTCGACCGAGGCGGTGCTCGAATCGCTCGTCCGCCATGAGGTTCCCGCGCCTCAGGCACCGGCCTCCAAAGTCTCAATCCCATTGGCCTCACCCGTCCTGCCAGCCAAGACATCCGCCCCGGAACCGGCAAAGCCCGTGGATCTCTCCAAGGCCAACGACGCGCTCTCCGGACTCCTCGGTGGCAACAAAGGCGACAAGAAGTGACCTACCATGACCCGTCGCTTTGAGGTTTACCGCAACGCCGATCGGCAGTTGATGGCCATTCCCCTGGGGTTCTCCTGGGCGGCGGCCGTCTTGGATTGGCTTTGGGCCTTGTGGCTCCGGCTGCCCCAGCTCGGCCTCGTCTTCCTCATTCTCAACCTGGTCAGCAGTGCGGTCCTCTACGCCAATCGGGCCGGATGGAAATCGTACCTGTTAAGCCAGGTGGTTCAGGGAATTGTCATCGGTTTTTCTGCCCGCCGTTTCCGAGAACTGTCGGCCGAGCGCCAGGGCTATGCCTACCTCTGCACTGTGCCTGCCCGCAACGCGGCAGAGGCTGTGGCCAAAGTGATGCAAGTCGGAGGAGTTCCCCTTCCGGAGTGGAAAGGACGCCATCTGGCCGGCGTACCTGACCTCGTCCCCAAGCCCCTGCGCCCCTTGTTGGCCGTGGCGTTGTTGACCATTAAGGCGGCCTTTCGCTACCGCCTGGTTATTACCCTTCTCGGCCTGCTCATCGCCCTGGTGTTCATCCTGCCCAGCGCCATCAAGCACGACGGTTCGGCCCAAGGATTCACCCAGATCCTCATTACCTACACCCTCAGCGCCATCACAGCCCTGCTCGGGTTCACCACCCTCTGGATCGCCTGTGGCACCCTGGCGCGCGACATCGAAGAGATGCAGCTCTTCCTCATCGCCTCCAAGCCCATCCCCCGTTGGCAGATCTGGCTGGGTAAGTGGTTCGGCATCATGGTCGTTAATCTGGGCATGCTGGCCATCTCCGGCTCGGTTGCCTACGGGCTGCTACAATTACGCACTGGCGAACTCTCCGCTGAGCAGCAACTGAAACTGCGTAACGAAGTCTTGGTTGCCCGCGCCGGAGCCCGGGAACCCGCGGTCGATCTCACCCAAGACATCCAGGCCCTCCTCAAGGAACGCCTCAAAGACGCCGCCGCCGCCGCCTTAGATCCCGCCTTTGTCCGCAAGCAGGTCGAAGAAATGATCAAGGCCCGGCAGCAAGTAGTCCCGCCCGGGATGCTGCGCCGTTGGGAGGTTCCTCTTGGGGCCGACGCCAAACAGCGCCTCGCTGGCCGCCCCCTCTTCATCCGCGTCAAATTCTTCACCACCCAATACAACTCCGAAGGCACCCTGCACCCTGCCTATTGGGAAATCGGACCTCCGGATGGCCGACGGCTGCGCCTGGAGAACTCGTTGCCGGCCGAGTCGTTTGTCGAATTCGGGCTCGACCCGAGAGCCACCGCTGAACTAATCAACGCCCAAGGCGTGTTGGCCGTCGACTTCCAGAACTGGACCCAGCAGCCCCTGCTCTTCCCACTCGATGAAGGCATGGAAGTGCTCTTCCATGAAGGTGGGTTTGCGCTCAACTATGCCCGAGGTCTGATGATCATCGCCTTTTGGTTGGGCTTGCTGACCGCCGTCGGTTTGGCCTGCTCCAGCTTCCTATCGTTCCCTGTGGCCTCCTTCTGCTCCATCGCCCTGCTCGTGCTGGGGCTCTCGAGCAACACCCTCAAGCAAGTCGTCGAACAGGGCGGCATTATGGGCGTCAACAGCGAGAACGGGATGGTCACCGAGAACACCCTGATCAACCAAGTCAGCGTCGCCGTGTACGGGTCGGCCAAGCAACTCATCGACCAAGTCAGCGGCTACTCCCCCATTTCGAACTTGAGCACCGGCCGCAGCATCACCTGGCTGGAGCTCATCCGCGCCTTCGTCGTCATCAACGTCCTGGTCGGTGGCGGCATCTCCATCGTCGGCATCGTGGTACTGACCCGCCGGGAACTCGCAGCCCCCACCAAGTTCTGATGACTCTCCGAAAGGCCATCCTCTCCGTCGTCATCATCGCGGCGTTCATCGCTTCCCACTTCATCCAGGGAAGCCTGAACCACGACCGCGAAACCTTCGGCCTCACGCGGACGGCCATCATTAGCAACGCCCCACCGATCTTGGCCTTCACCACCGTGGCCTTGGGTGGCTTCCGTGGGCTCATCGCCAACACCCTGTGGATCCGAACCACCGAACTGCAAGAAGACGGCAAGTATTTCGAAGCCGTTCAATTGGCCGACTGGATCACCAAGCTCCAGCCCCATTTCACCAGCGTCTGGGTGCACCAGGCTTGGAACATGGCCTACAATATCTCGGTGAAGTTCCCCAACCCCGAAGACCGCTGGCTGTGGGTCCAACGGGCCATCGAACTACTGCGCGACGAGGGTATGCGCTACAACCCGCACGAGGCGCTGATGTACCGCGAGTTGGGTTGGATCTACCAACACAAGATGGGCGCATATCTCGATGACGCCCACATGACCTACAAAGCCCGGTGGGCCCGGCAGATCGAAGACATAATCCCTGGCGGCAGGCCCGACTACGCTACCCTGCTCAAGCCCGACACCGCGGCCAACAGCAACCGGGTGGCGATCATGGTCAACAAGTTCAAGTTGGTGCCCTCCATCATGAAG
>JAPLUF010000154.1 GCA_026397755.1 Verrucomicrobiota bacterium | reverse complement strand
CGGGGGAGGAGGAGCGTTCGCGCTATGCGCGAGGGGATAGAGTGAACGCCTTCAACGCTCGCTCCAGCCCGGTCCCGCTACCGCCTCGACTCGGGGATGGGCTGTGTCGGAAAACAAAAATGGCGGTCCCGCCTTAGAGGGCAGGACCGCCGTGAATGAAATCGTTCAGGAATTCTTGTCCCAGCCGTAGGTCAGCTGGGAAATTTCTTTGCCGGACTTGTCGGTCACCTTGCGGCTCTTGGCATCGAAGTAGCACATCACGCCCAAGCGGTCGGACATCTCGGCCAGCGAGATGACGGTCTGAACCTTGGTGGCCAGGTCGATACCGGCGTTGGGCTGCTTGTTGGCGCGGATGGACTCGTAGAAGTTCTTGTGGTGGGCCGCGACGCTCTCACCGGGGAATGCTTCGCTGGTCTCCGGTTCGATGTCTTCTGCGAACGGGCGTTCGGGGTTCAATTGAACCTTGTTGCCGCCCATGGTGAGCGTGGCCTTGTGGCCGCGGATCATCTCGGAGGATCCCACTTCGTTGACGCTGCTGGAGGTGATGTGCATCACGTAGCCGCTGGGGAATTCGGCGACGAGCTGGATGATCTCTTCGACGTCACGGACGTATTGGGTGGCCTGCTCGGGCTTGCGGCCGACTTGGTTCAGGTCGGTCTTGAAGGCCTTGCTGCCAACGGCGGCGACACGCACGGGGAACTCCGGATTGCCGGTGGCTAGCATGTACGGGTGCAGCTTGTGGGGGAACAGGTCGCCCAACAGGCCGGAGCAATACGGGTAATACTTGCGCCAGCGGAAATAGTGGTCGGGGTCGAAGCTGTGGCCGGTCTTGATCTGCTCGCCGAGCCACATCTTCCAGTTGATGTCTTCGGGCTTGGCCCACGGGGCGATGGTGTAGTTCCACTCGCCGTGCGGATTATTGCGCATGTAGCTGCCCTGGCTCATGACGATGGGGCCGATCTTGCCTGCGCGGATCCACTCGGCGGCCTTGTGCCACTTGCGGTCGGAGCAGCCTTGCGATCCGACCTGGAGCAGTTTGCCTGTGCGCTTGCAGGCGTCGTAGATTTCGAAGGCTTCGCTGAGGTAGCGGGTCATCGGCTTCTCGACATAGACATGCTTGCCGGCGTCCATGGCCTCACAGCTGACCTTGGTGTGCCAGTGGTCGACGGTGGCGCAGAAGATGACGTCGATGTCTTTGCGCTCGAGGACACGGCGGAAGTCTTCGTAGCCGTCGGGTTTGACGTGGGTCTTCTTCTCGATCTTGGCGACGTGGTCGTCGACGCGGTGCTTGGAAATGTCGCAGACCGCGGCCAGAGCCACGTTGTTTTCCTGATAGTGTTCGAGGTTTTGGCCGACATGAGCCCCGCCGCCCTGACCACCGACGCCCACAAAGCCGATGACGATCTTGTCATTGGCACCAATGACTCGGCCTGCGTAGGGAGCAGCGAGCTTGGTGAGGGTGTTGGCGCCGGCTGCGGGTTGGTTGGCGAGGATGCCAGCGATGCCGCCGGCTGCGGCCGTTCGCTTGAGGAATTCACGCCGGGAGGAGCCAGCATTCGGTGGGGAGTTTTTTTGGGGAGAGGACATGGTTCAGGTGCGTTGAATGTGACGGGCTATGGGACGGACTCTACCGACCCGGCATTCGACGACAAGCCGGGAGGTATGGGTTGGACTAGGAAGTTTGAGGAGGGGTGAGTGATTCGTTGTCGGGCGCTTCACGGGAGAGTTCTGCGTTGGCAGGGAATGTGACTGATCCAGTGCTCGATACAGCGCGTCTCGCTGCAGCGCCGTTCAGGGGCGGAAGTGTCAGTTTTCGGTGGGAGTCAGGGGAAGCGTCTTGAAGCGGTGGGAACCGGTGCGTCGACCGGCCCGGATCTCCAGGAGATAGGTGAGTTCTGCCTCCAGCGGTGCGGCCGCGTCGGTGCCCTCGGGTGGGGACATGCCCGCGGGATTCATGCCGTACATCAGGGAGTTGAGTTCCCGGCTTTTGCCGGTGAGGTCCCATATTTTCTTAGCAGGTTCGCCTTGGGCATTCAGGACAAAGACGCGCACGGAGCTCAGGCGATAGCGTCCATCCAGACTGAAGGTGACGCGGGCCACGCTGCTGGCCGGGTTGGTCTCGGTCGGTTTGTCAGGGGTCTCTGGGGTGGCTTTGGGTCCACGCCGGCCGAACCGCGGAGGTTGGATGACCGGTCGGATTTGGGAAGCAATCTCGATGGGTTGGGGATCCAGCCAGTCGGTGAAGGCGAAGACGTAGGCTCCGCCCAGAAAAAGGGTCAGTGCGAGGAGGTTCCAGGTGCGGCGGTTGGGGTTCATCGGCGGTTGGGGTTCAGGGCAGCGAGACGCCGATGTTGCGATCTTCGGGGGTGACGGCCCAAAGGTTGATGGGGTTGAACGATCGTCCGTACCGGAGGAACTCGACGTGGCCATCGACCATGGCGAAGTTGGAGCCACCGCCGCGACCCGTCTTGATGGAGGTGCCGTGACGGTTCTGGTGGAGGGCACTCAGGTCGTCGAGGGCGTCGAAATCCATGTGGAAGTGGACAACCCGGCTGGAGTCGCGTTCACCGAAGCAAATGGTTTGCGAAGGCTCGGGGATGTCGTTTTCGCCGATGACAACCTCGCCATTGCCCTGTGTGCGGAACTCGGGCATCTGGGAGGCTCCGACTCGGCGGCGGTAGAAGTCGTTGAAGCCGTTGATGAGGTAAGTTCGGGGGGCGTACTCGGCGACGCGATCGCCGACTCCGGGGATGTTGGTGCTGCCTTTGGCACCGGAATCGACAGGGCACTTGAGGATCTTGAGATCTAGATAGTAGGGGCGCAGCGTGGTGCACCAGCGGTTGGTCAGGAGGCGAGGCGGGAACCGCCCGGTATTGTCTCCGGCGTACATGTGAAGGGCCAGAGCGAGTTGTTTTTCGTGGTTGAGGCAGGCGATCCGCTGTGCTGAACCCTTGGCCGCGGCCAGAGACGGCAGCAGCATGCTGGTGAGGATTCCGATGATGGCCACCACCACCAAGAGTTCGATCAGCGTGAAGCCGTTTTTGGTTTTCGAGGGTGTGTGGGAGATCATGGACTTGAATGGAAAGACCACCGAGAGGACATGGCGTTACGGCTAAGAGCGTTCAAACGAAACTGAGGCCAAGTCTGAGGGACCATGGCCGATTCCAGCTCCGGGTCAACGTTTGGCCGGTGTGGGATGTGTTCCTCGGCTCACTCTCCAGCACCAGGTCCATCCGCCGACCAGGGTCATTCCCACGGCTACGGCCGGTGCCATGGCTGCGCCGGAAAGCCAAAGGGTCAAGGCGCTGATGGCAGGGCCAGAGCCGATGCCTATACCGATGAAGGCTTCATGGATTCCCCCGTGTTCACCATGGGTGTCGCTGCCGTTCATCGCGTAAAACAGGGAGGAATAGTAGATGAGCCCGGTTCCCCATCCAAAGGCGATCTGGGCCAAGATGAGCATCCAAATTTGATGGGTGGTCATGACGGCGATAAACCCCAAAATGAGCAGGAGGAAGGATCCGAGAAACCATCCGACGCGGTAGTGCCAACCGTGCCATGCCCAGAGGATGGCAAAGGTGAGAGTACGGACGATGAACCAGGCAGACATCAATCGGCCCGCCTCTTCGATGCCTAGGCCTGCGTGCTCGGCGATGCTGGGGACGACGGCGATGACGGTGTTCATGGCCATGTAGGCGAAGGGGTTGCCCATCCATGCCAGTTTCTGGAAGACTTGGGTGACTCGGGCTTCCCGTTTTAGGCCGGCATCCGCGGTGTGTGCCGAGCTCGATGACGGGGTTTCGATGGACGCGTTCCGGGCATGGTGCCGCTCCAGCCATCCGAGGCTGATCCATTGCAAGGTGTGGATGATGAGGGGGAGCCAGTAGAGGCTGGTTTTTCCGAGATACTGGAAGAGGGTGCCGCCTAAAAAGTAAGCTAGCCCGGCCGTTGCGGCCCAGATGACGTTGTAAAGGCCGATGCGGTGGGGAAGGCGATCGGAGGGTTCTCGCTCGGAAGCCAGGGCCTCCAGCATGGGCCAGGTGAAGCACATGGCGAGGGTCCAGACGAGCAGTGCTGCGATTTGCCCGGTTGTTCCAGGAAACAACCAGCCCAGAGCGACTCCTGCTCCCATGCCACCGAAGCCGATGCGCAGGCTCGTGAAGTATCCATGGCGCTGGCCGAAGCGTCCGGCGAACCAGGAGGCGCCGACGTAGAGGAACCCGTGGACCGCGCCCAGAGTTAGGTTGTTGAGGTTGGAAAACCCGTGATCCTGTTGGAGCAGGAACATGAGGTAGTTGAAATAATAGGAGGCTGCGAAGGCGTTGGTGCCTTCGAGCACAAAGTAGCCTGCTTTTCCAGGCGGGTGGGACTTCACAGTGACGCGCCGATCCGGAAAGGCGCGCGGGGAGTCAACGGTCGGCGTTGTTCTTGTGCAAGCTGATGCTTCGCGGGAACGGTCCTGCGCTCGCTGAGTAGGCTCTAGGGAGGAGGAGCTTTCGCGCTGTGCGCTTGGGGATTTGTTGTTCGCCTCCAAGGCTCGCTGCGGACCGTTCCCGCTCCGCCTAGGAGGACATTGAGTGGCCTGACCAAGGTCTTTAGGGCTGTGGTGGATGGGATAGTCTGGACAGCGGTGTCCGGGGAGCGAAGGTGGCTGGATGCGTTGTGAGTCGCGGGGTCTTGGAAGAGTGGGTAGATGGATCTTAGGTCTTGCGGGAGGACTGGCGGCGATTCAGGTGCAAGCTCAATTGGAGGACGTCCGCATCGATGATGTTCCCGATTATGAGTGGCATGTGGGTTGTTTCGGTACTGCCACCGGCAATTTGATAGGGTTCTGGGACCGTAACGGATTTCCGGACTTCTACACCGGGCCAACCGGGGGTGGGGTTGCGCCGCTCAATAGCCGTTCGAGCCAAGGTAATCAGGGTATTTTTTCTCTGTGGGCTTCGAAGGCGGGCCGCGATGGCCGACCGGCCAATCAGCCGGGCCACGAGGATGATTATTACTTCGCGTACGAGAGTGTTTTCACCGATCCCTACATCACGGCGGGTCGCAAGGAACACACGCCGGATTGCATCGGAGATTTCATTGGGCTCAGTCAGAACAAGTGGGCGGATTTGGGGGGTGAGTGCCGGGGCAATATCGACGGGTTTTCCTATGTGTATTGGGGCAAGGGGGGCGATCGCCGCTGGGTGCGTCTGGGCCAGGAGCCAACCATCCCGTCCGGTTCGGACATCCCTTCTGGGTTGGTGTCTTGGACGCGATATCGGGGGGGGGCTGCGGCCAGTTTCTGCCAATTAACCGATTTCAATCCGACGGTCTCTGGGGGGCGCGGTTTCACTTATGTGGACCTCAAGACGGAGATCCGTGCTGGTCGTCCGGTGCTGCTCTTCATGCAGCCTTCTGGGGAGTTTTTTCGTACGGTGTCCGGTGTCAGTGGCGTGAATCCTGAGATCCATGGGATGTTGGCCTATGGCTATTGGATCGACAACGACGGCACCGAGTACGTGCGCTATCGCACCAGTTGGGCCAGTGGTGATCAGATGCTCTCGCCCTGGACGGCCGCGCCGTGGTTGCCAGGCACTTTGGGCTTCCCGCTTCGAGGGGTGATTGCCTATCAGCCGGTGCCCAAGATTCGTTCGATTCGCCGGGACGGCGGCGAGGTGGTGATCGCCTGGGATGGTTCGGTGGCCAAGGTTCGTGATGGGTTGACCGGCGAACGCCGGCAGGCCCAGCAGTTCGTGGTGGAGCGGGCCGATGCGCTGGATGCCTCGGTCTGGACCCCGGTCTCGGATCGTCTGGAGGTTCGGGAATTTCGTGGAACTGCGCCCTCCGGCGGGAATGCTTTTTATCGGGTCCGCTCTGTAATGACGCTGTGATTCAGGGGATCTCGGCGGATCCAGCCACCGCCAAGCACCCGGTCTCCGTCATAAAAGACGCAGGCTTGTCCAGGGGTGACGGCCCGGGCGGGTGCGTGGAGGCAGACGGTCGCGGTCTCTTGCGGCCCGGGTCGGACCGTGGCGGCGGCGCCGGGATGATTGTATCGGATCTTAGCGACGCACTCGAAGGATTCAGGCGGTTGATCCCAGGGAATCCAATTGCAGTGGTCCACGGTGAATTCGGAGCGGCTCAGCTGCGTTTCGTCGCCGACGATGACTCGATTATTCGCCGGGTCCAACTCGAGGACGTACAGCGGATGTGGGGAGGAAATGCCGAGGCCTTTGCGCTGGCCGATGGTGTAGAATTCGATGCCGTCGTGGTGTCCGAGCACCCGGCCCTGGGTGTCCATAATCTCGCCGGTGTGCCGCTCCACGAGTTTCGATTGTTCGAGGAATCGGCCGTAGTTGTTGTCGGGCACGAAACAAATCTCCATCGACTCTTCCTTGTCGGCGGTGCGCAGTCCGCATTCGCGGGCCACGTCGCGGGTGTCGGATTTGGTTTTTTCGCCGAGAGGGAAGAGCACGCGGGCCAGTTGGTGTTGGCGGAGTGAGAAGAGGAAGTAGCTCTGGTCTTTGCGGGGGTCGCGGCCGCGGAGGAGGAGCGTGCGTCCTTCGGCGGTGCGTTCGACGCGGGCGAAGTGCCCGGTGGCGACGAGGTCGCAGCCCAGTTGCCGGGCCCGGTCGAGGAGGGTCCCGAACTTGAGGTGCTGGTTGCACAT
>JAPLUF010000240.1 GCA_026397755.1 Verrucomicrobiota bacterium | reverse complement strand
TCACCCCGGGTCAGGTCCACACCTTCGACCGCGTCCTCCTCATTAACAAGGAGGGCAACGTCACTGTCGGCAACCCGGTCATCGCCGGAGCGACGATCAAGGCCGATATCGTGTCACACATTCGTGGTGACAAGGTCGTCGCCTTTAAGATGCGGCGCCGCAAGGGTTATCACAAGAAGATCGGCCACCGTCAGGAACTGACCGTGGTCAAGGTCACCGAGATCAACGGCGAATATTTATCTAGTCATATGGCTCACAAGAAAGGTCAAGGCAGTTCACGCAACGGGCGCGACAGCGTCAGCAAGCGCCTGGGTGTCAAAGCATTCGGCTCCGAGTTTGTCACCGCGGGCAGCATCTTGGTCCGCCAGCGCGGTTCCAAGTTCTCCGCCGGTTCCAACGTCGGCACCGGCCGCGATTGGACCCTGTTCGCCCTCACTGATGGCACCGTCCTATTCGACAAGGCCCGCTCCCGCGTGAGCATTGTGCCCGTTGTCGAAGTGGTCGCTGCCGCCTGATTGCGCTTCACAGTTAACAGCGCCTAGACGGAACCAAGCCCCCCCTGAGCCGCACAGCGGCAACGGTGGGGCAGTTTCTTTCTGGTAGCTGATGGCTGAGTCACTGAAAACAGTGTCGGTGGTCTAACGTTTATCGACTGGCCCGCGGCATAGTCCCAAAACTCTCCTGGGCGAGGCTCATCAGGCCTCGCCCTTTTTTATCCATTTTGGCTCTACGGAGTCTCGCATTTTCCGTCAGTCTTCCCACTCTCAGGTTATGTTCGTTGATGAGGTCAAAGTTTCCGCCCGTGCCGGTCATGGAGGAAAAGGCGCCATCGCCTTTCACCGCGAAGCTTACATTCCCAAAGGTGGCCCCAGCGGTGGCAATGGCGGCCGAGGCGGTAATGTGATCTTGGAGGCAGACCACGATCTCAACAATCTGATCCAACAGTTCTTCGTCTCGAACCTGGTGGCTCAGAGTGGTGAGGGCGGCATGGGCAAGGGCATGGATGGCAAGGCCGGCAAAGATCTCATTATCAAGGTGCCGTGTGGAACCATTGTCTGGCGGGTCCACCGGGAACCAGAATTGCCCGAGGGAGTCACCGAAGCCGAAGAGATCGAGGATCCATCTGTCACTCCGGACGCCGGAGCCGATCGGCCGGTCATACGCCATTCGGGAAGCGTGCAGGCCATGGAGTTGGATCTGAGCGCTGAGGAAGAACAAGAAGACACTCGGAGCGGGTCCCAGCGGCGCGATGCCCAAAAGGGTGAGCGGGTCTGCGATCTCACCGAGCACGGAGAACGCTTTGTCCTGTGCAAAGGAGGGCGCGGCGGTCTTGGTAATCGCAATTTCGCCACCGCTGCCCGACAAACCCCCCGATACGCCCAACCCGGAGAATCGGGTGACGAGGGCGATTTCATGCTCGAACTGCGCATGCTCGCCGAAGTTGGACTGGTGGGATATCCCAACGCCGGTAAGTCCACGCTGCTGACAGCCATTTCAAAGGCCCGACCCAAGATCGCTGCCTACCCCTTCACCACACTGACCCCTCAGGTGGGCATTTTGGAGTATCCGGAGGATTATTATCGACTGACGGTCTGTGACGTACCCGGCTTGATTGCCGGAGCTCACCTCAATGTTGGCCTCGGACACGCCTTCTTACGCCACATCGCCCGCTGCAAAATCTTGGTCATCCTCCTCGACATGGCTGGGACCGACAACCGGCATCCCTGGGACGATTACCACAGCCTGTTGGAGGAACTGGAACTGTACGATCCAACCCTCTTAGACCGCCCTCGTCTGGTGGTTGCCAACAAAATGGATGAAGAGGCGGCGACAGCCAATCTGAAGTCCTTCAAACGACGGGTCCGCAAGACCTTGGTGCTGCCCATTTCTGCGGCTTTCGACGAAGGTCTCCCCGCCTTCCGCAAGGTCATCCGGGAGATGGTAGAACAGGCCAGTAAGGCCGACGAAGCCCCTCAATCGGAAGCGGGATCGGAATCCGAATTGGAATCCGAATCCGAAGACTGATTCTTTGAGGACCGCCCCGTCACCCGGGTAGCAGGCGGGGGCGGTAGAGGGGCCGAGGAGCGCTGCAGAGCGAACCTTCCCAGAACACTGAAGCACAGCCCAATCCCTGAGCTGTCTTCACTTACTTCGATCGCTACGATTGCAGAGATACGCCCGCGTCGGATGCCGATAACCCCCTCGGCAATGCTGGGTGAGAATGGCTTCAAAGTAGTTTGAAGTGGCCCCTTTTGTGTAAATGTGCGGGACTGATAGGCATTAAGTGCCTCGCGCTCAGGGCCCCCTCTCGGTAAGGCGTCGTCGTCGGAAATCAAAGACAACGACAACAACCTAAACCGAAAGGAGACCGATGAGGAAAGTGATGGCCGGAATGGACCTGCATGGCAACAACGTGATGGTGGGCATCGTGGATGATCAAGGAGCGCGACTTCAGCATCGCAGGCTTGCCTGCGAGTTGCCTGAGATCATCGAGTTTCTCGCCCCTTACAAGGCAGAGCTTGAGAGTATCGCGGTCGAGTCGACCTTCAATTGGTACTGGCTGGTGGATGGACTGCGGGCCGCGGGTTTTCCCGTCGTCCTGGCCAACCCCGCCAAGATCGACCAGTACAGCGGGATCAAGCACGCGGACGACAAGAATGACGCGTACTTTTTGGCAGAACTGCAGCGCCTAAAAATTCTACCAACCGGATACGTCTACAATCCTGAGTTGCGACCGGTGCGCGACTTGCTTCGTCGGCGAATGAGCCTGATGCGCCAGCGCACTACTCTGTATCTCAGCGCCAAGAGTCTGCACCAGCGGACCACCGGCCGCGCTTTAGAGTTGAGGCGCCTCAAGGCTATGGAGCCGGAAGAAGCCGCTGCTCTTTACACCCACCCAGCCAATCAACTCATCGCCCAGATTCAGAAAGAGCACATTGATTCGCTGGACCAAAGCATCCGCCAGATTGAGAAAGCAGTCCTGAAGGTGGCCATCCAGCAGCCCTACTATCAAAGGCTTCAGACCATTCCCGGGGTAGGGATTATCTTAGGGTTGACCATTTCGATGGAGGTTGGAGATATCGCTCGATTTGCCGGTCCGGGGCAATTTGCCAGCTATTGCCGCACGGTGGATGCAAAGCGGATCTCCAACGGGAAAACGAAGGGGGACAACAACCAGAAGTGCGGCAACAAGTACCTGGCATGGGCGTTCGTGGAGGCGGCGCACGGGGCACGGAGATTCGATGCCACATGCCGACGCTGGTATGACCGCAAAGCGGCTAAAAAGTGTACAACGGTCGCGACCAAGGCGTTGGCTTGCAAGCTAGCCAAGGCGGCTTGGTACGTGATGGCCAAGGGGACGGAATACCAAGCTGGAAAAATATTTCCGGGGCTTACCGAACCGAAGGCTGAAGAAATTTCGGGAGAGCAGGCGTCAGCCAGCAAAGGGGTTGGACCAAATCCAGAGGACTGATTGGAGGCGCCTGCTTTCCCACCACGACATCGCGGCGATGAGCCGCCAGAAGCAACAACGACAGAGGAAACAACGACAGAAGGACCAAAAAGAGAAGATCCGCTTTAGAGGAATAGATGCTAATCAGCGCCAACCGCGAGGAACAAGCCGCGCGGGCGAGGCGAAGATCGCGGAGCACGCATCGAAGCGGGTTCGAAGATAACCAATGGCACACTTGAGGGTGTGAGCCGGAAGCGACCGGCGAACAACGAGGGACGAGGATATTTTTGCGGCGATTCGACCGAACGGTGAGTCTGCACAGGGTTGGACGCGACAGGCCTGTAGGCCAGACGCGAACCAAAGCTCTTCGAACTGAATGAACACCGGACGGAACTGACGACTTTCTGGATCCCG
>JAPLUF010000251.1 GCA_026397755.1 Verrucomicrobiota bacterium | reverse complement strand
GCGTTCTTCGAGAAGCTCGGGCTAATCTCTCTATACGCCTTAGCCCTAGCCAAACGTACCAGTCCCGCCGCAAGCGGGTGACTCACCGACTGGAGAGCCGGATGCGGGAAATCCGCCCGTCCGGTTCGGAGGGAGGGGTGGTCGGCAACGGCCATCCCTACCCCTATACCAGCCCGGGGTGCAACCCCGGGTATGGGTGTGGAAATGGATGGCGTTCTGAAGGAACGCCACTGCTGCGGTGCGCTTCAGCGCGGGGGCGGCGTTGGGCTGGCCGGGGCCACAGGAGCCTTGGGCACTGCCGGGGCGGCGGGGGCGTTGGTGCCAGGGGGGCGACCGAAATCGGCGGGGAGGTTCAGGCGGGTGCGTAGAGTGTTCTGGAACTGCGGGTTCACGTCTTCGACCGGGGCGAGCATGTCGCGCAGGACCTCGAGCTTGTAGTCGTTGAGCGAGGCGATGGCGAGGCGCTGACGCATGCTCTTGTTGGGCGTGCGTGCTTCGAAGTTGGCGTGGACCTTGGTCGCCAGTCGGATCATCGATTCGCCCCGGTCTTCATCGCCATTGCCCAGGCTGAAGAAGCCCTGCGCCAAGAGGCCCGTGATGATGACCTTAATGCGGTCGGTGGAGGTTTCGTTGGCGTCTTCAGAAACCTTGGCGATGGCAAAGGTCTCTAAGCTCATACCAGCTTGGTCTCCGAGTTGGTCGGCGTACTTTTTCTGGCAGTAAGCCCACCATTGGGCGGCTTCTTTCTCGCGGTTGGAGGTGTAGAGAAAGTACACGGCGTCGCGCAGGAAGTTTTTGTGACCCTTGGCAAAGTGGTCGGCCATCTTTTCGTCGGCAGCCATCATGTCTTCGTAGGCCTTGCTGGTTTTGGCCACGATGTTGAGGTTGGGCCCGAGTTCGATGGAACGGGTGGCGATATTGGTGTAGAGGCGCCCACGCTGGAAGGCCGTGAGCATGGACTGGAAGACCACCCGGCGCAGGGGAGCCCGGTCGGCCTCTTTCTTAGATTCGCCGAGACCGCGGTAGCTCCAGTACACGGCGTGCGACTCGGGCAAACGCCATTCCAGCGGTCCGTATTGGTCGTCGACCTCCTTCATGATGGAGGGCACCAACTTGAACTTGTTGACCATGATCGCCACCCGGTTGCTGGTGGCCGCGGTGTCGGGCTTGAGCAAGGTCGCGTAGTCGGGCCTGCCGCCAGGGATCACGTCCTCGATCTGCCGGGCCCACCGGGCTTTGTAGGTCATGTGGGCGTCATCCAGATAAGCGCCCATCTTGTGTTGGAAGATCCAGCCCAGTTCGCGGTACATCAGCGCCTCGTGCGGATTGTATCGCATGCCCTCGTCGCGCAGTAGTTCGATGGCCCGCTGGACCCACAGCCAGCGGTCTTCGGGGTTGGGGAACTTCACCGAGATGTTATAGGCCATGTTCCAAGCCTGGTGCACCCAGACGCTGGTGAAATGGGGCTGGAGCTTGGTAATCCAGTCGGCCAATTGAACGGCCTCGAAATACTTGCCGTCTTCTTGCAGTTCGGTGGTTCGGATCCACAGGGTGTTGGCGATGAGCCCACGGAAGCCACCCAAGGCCACGGTGGTGAAGGCCAAGATCGGTGGG
>JAPLUF010000082.1 GCA_026397755.1 Verrucomicrobiota bacterium | reverse complement strand
GACGGAGCGACGGAGCACTCACCCACTTCTCAACGGTTGGGCGGTTTGCTGGGGAACAAGGCACTGCATCTGCTGCGATGAGAGGTCATGAATCTTGCTGGCTTCCTTGCTGATCAGTCCCGGGCGCGCTGTGTCGCGACCGCGCTGTCGGTCGCGCTGTGTCTGGGAATATTGAGTGGTTGCTCCGGTCCGTCGGAACAGCAGGAACAGGTGCTGCGCATCGTTGCGCGGGGAGTCGCTGGGGATCGTTGGATAGCGACTTTGCCCAAAGCGGTACCCTTGGCGATGAGGTGGGTTCCCGCCACTCGGTTTGTGATGGGCAGTCCGCCTCAGGAGCAGGGTCGGTTGGTGGATGAGCCTCAGCATCTAGTGCAGTTGACCTCTGGTTTCCTCATTGCTGAGACCGAGTTGACCCAACGTCAGTGGCTGGCGTTCATGGAGACTAATTCGAGCCCAAATCAAGGCATGGATTTGCCGGTGACCCAAGTCTCCTGGGAGAAAGCTCGAGAATTCTGCCGTCGACTCACTTTGCAACAGAAGGAAGAAGGACACCTGCCTAAGGGTTGGGTTTGGGATTTGCCCACCGAGGCGCAATGGGAATTGGCCTGTCGGGCCGGGACCCCCGGGGCCTACGCCGGAGAGCTCGACAGCTTGGCGTGGCATGCTGGCAACAGCGGGGGAAAGTTGCATCCGGTGGGGCAGCGTGAGGCCAATGGACTCGGTCTTCGGGACATGCATGGAAACGTGGCTGAGTGGTGCGTGACTTGGTTCTTTTCCTACCCGACCAATATCCCGGTTTTCGTGGATCCTCTCGGTCCGATTTGGAGCTTCGCTCCCACCTATCGGGGCGGTGGATTCAAGTCTGCCCCCGCGGCCTGCCGCTCTGCGGCCCGTGCGGCGGGTGTCCCCGCGGAGGTACCCAACGAGGCTCTGGGATTTCGATTGGCCCTGCGGTTTCGGCGGGAAACCATGTGATTCAGATGTGTTTCCGGGGCTTGCAGTCCTGGGGTTAGACGCAGTGCTAAAGCCTGAATCCGGCAAAGGTGCTCTTTCAGGGTGTTTCTTGACTGAGAGACATCTGCTTCCTGTCCTCCGGCCGTCGGGAGTGTTAACGTTTTCAACGTGGCCGAAACATTGGTCGTCAACGAAATCTATCTCAGTCTTCAGGGCGAAAGCACCTTCGCGGGGCTACCTTGCGTCTTTGTGCGCCTGACTGGATGCAATTTGCGGTGTTCCTACTGCGATACAGCCTATGCCTTCACCGAAGGCAAGCGACGATCTCTGGATGAGGTTCGCGCTGAGGTTCATCGATTGGCAGAACCCTTTTCCCGTCCCGATCGGGCCCATTTTCCGCCGGTGGTCAATGCGGGTGATGCTTCAGCTCAACACAAGCTGCCGTTGGTCGAGTTGACCGGGGGTGAACCCCTTTTGCAACCCAATGCCGCTCGCCTGATGCGTACCTTGGCGGATGATTGTTTCACGGTGCTGGTGGAAACCAGCGGTGCTCACGACATCTCCAAGCTCGACCCGCGGGTGCGGCGCATCATGGATCTGAAATGTCCGAGCAGCGGCGAGGTTGAACGCAATCGTTGGGCCAATATTCCCCATCTTCGTGCGACGGATGAGGTGAAGTTCGTGATCGGGACCCGCGAGGACTACGAGTGGGCTAAGGCGATCATCCTCGAGCATCGGCTCGATCCGGTTTGTCCGATTTTGTTCTCCTGGGTGGCTCCTCTGTCGGATTCCCAGCGCGACAAGGTGCTCAAGCCCGTACCCAAGGGGCTTCATCCGATTTCCAGGAAAGATCTTGTGGAGGCCATGGTGGCTGACCGGGTGCCGGCCCGGTTCCAGTTGCAAATGCACAAGTTCATTTGGCCTTCCGATGAACGCGGCGTGTGATGAGTATCCGACCTAAAGACTCCACCCTGGAGATGCTCCGGCGATACGAGTCGCGGAACATCACGTTTCTGGAACCCAATGCGGGTTGGCCAATCGTCTGGAAGCGGGCCAAAGGATGCCGTGTCTGGGATGAGGCGGGTCGGCCTTACCTGGATCTCACTGCCGCCTTCGGTGTGGCCGCGGCGGGGCATGGCAACACGGCCGTCGTGAGGGCTGGCCAGCGGCAGATGGGAGAATTGCTACATGCCATGGGGGATGTGCATCCCCATGCGTTGAAGGCCCGTCTGGCCCGCGAATTGAGTCGGCTCACCTTTGAGCGGTGGACTCGTCGCCGCGGGGCCACTGCTGCAGTCGAGACGGGCAAGGTCATCTTCGGATGTTCCGGTTTCGAAGCGGTGGAGGCAGCGTTCAAGACGGCGCGTTTGGCCACCGGGAAGCCCGGTGTTATTGCTTTTCGTGGCGGATACCACGGGGTTGGGTATGGAGCCCTGAACGCGACGGAGCGATCCCATTTTCGGGAGCCGTTCCGAGACCAACTCCGTGAGTTTGGATGTTTTGTGGACTTTCCCGAGGCGGATACCGAGGTGCAGGGAAGACCCCGATTGGAGGCGGCCCTCGAGGCGGCTGTGGCTGCGCACGACATCGGTGCCGTGGTCGTCGAACCCATGCAGGCCCGCGGTGGGATTCGCATACCGCCTCCCTGGTTTCTGCCCTGTTTGCGGCAGTGGGCCGATCAACGGGGCGTCTTGTTAATTTTCGACGAGATCTACACCGGCTTTGGACGTACCGGAGCCTGGTTTGCTTGCGAGCACTCGGGCGTTATTCCGGACCTTATTTGCTTGGGCAAAGCATTGACCGGAGGTTTTCCCCTGAGTGCCTGCGTGGGTCGGGCCCGGGTGATGGACGCCTGGCCTCCGGCAATGGGCGAGGCCATTCACACCAGCACTTATCTAGGACATCCGGTCGGGTGTGCCATGGCCTTGGCTCAGATTTCTGAACTCCGTCGTCTGGCCTTGCCGCAACGCGCGGCTCGGTTGGAAAAAGTTTTGGAATCCGGCCTGAAATCCCTCCAAGCACAATTCCCAGATCGGGTGTCGAGGGTGTCGGTCATTGGGCTCATGGGTGGTATCGCATGGCGGCGGGCCGATGGAGGTCCCGACACTGAGTTGTCTGTCTGGCTCATGCAGGAAGCGCTCCGCCGCGGAATCATCCTTCTCCCAGAAGGCGAACATTCCGAGGTCACTGGGATCACTCCGCCACTGACCATCACCGAAACGGAGTTAAAACGGGCCTTCCGCGAAATCACTCGAGCGGTCATTGCACGCCTCCAAGTATCAATTCCTGCCCAAAAACCTCAATTGTCCCGCACTCCGAAAAAACGGCCATGACCCTGAATGAGATGCGTTCCCTGCTGGAGTCGCGGGGGATCCAGTTGACGAAGTCGCTGGGCCAGAACTTCCTGCACGATGGCAATCAGTTGCGGCGGATTGCCAGCGCTGCCGACATCGTTCCGACCGACCGCATTCTTGAAGTGGGGCCTGGATTAGGGCCATTGACTGAGTTGCTGCTGGTCCAAGCCGCGTCGGTGTTGGCCATTGAAAAGGATGCGCGGCTGGTGAGCGTTCTCCGCGAAAGCTTTTCCGGCGCCCTTTCCGGGGAAGGCCCAGGCACCCTCGAATTGTTGGAGGCCGACGCCATGCGTTGGGTCGAAGCCAATCCGCGGGATTGGAGCGGATGGAAACTCGTCGCCAATCTGCCCTATTCGGTGGCGTCAACCCTGATGGTGGAGTTGTCCGAGGCCCCGGTGCCCCCCGATCGCATGGTGGTGACCTTGCAGGCAGAGGTGGTGCATCGCATTGCCGCTCCGACGGATGGAGACAACTACGGAATACTCACCCTCTTGCTGGGCCTGCGCTACCAAGTCCGTGACTGGTTTAACATCAAACGCGGATGCTTCTATCCGATACCGGATGTCGACAGTGCCTGCATTAGCCTCGTGCGGAGGCCGATTCCGCTTCTGGATGCCGCCGGCTCGGTGGTTTTTACCCGACTCGTGAAGCGTGCCTTCTCTGAGCGTCGGAAGATGATGCTCAAGTTGCTCAAGACCGTATGGCCAGCGGAGGTCTTGCAGGCTGCTTTTATCGAGGTGGGCATCGCCCCGACCGAGCGCGCCGAGAAGGTTTCCGTCGAGGGATTCGTGGCATTGACTCGAATTCTTCAACGGCAAGCACCGGGTGCGCCGTGCGAGGGTTCACCGGAATCAGATTTGCGGGCCTGACCGTGTTCGGATGCTCTGCCTGTGCAGGCGGAGCTAGGTTGTAGGATTTCCGATTTGTGGAGGTGCGGTGCACGCCGGTGTGCTGCGTACGACTCAAGTTTCAGCGCGACCTGCCGATATGTGGCCGTCGGAGGGAAGGGTTTCCCTGAAGCGCTTCCATAAGGCGCTTTCTAGCGTATGCGATGAAAATTGAATCCTTTGGAAAGACCTTAGTGGTCAGCGGACTCTCAGGCCTGAATGTCAGCAATGCGGGTTCATTCCGGGACAATGTCCGGGCTTCGGTCCAGCCTCACCACACCCGCATTGACATCGATATGTCTTTGACCCGGGCCATTGATAGTACCGGATTGGGTGCCCTGGTCTCCTTGCATCGGTTCATTGTGTCACGGCAGGGTCAGTTGCGGTTGATTAACCCGGTTCCGGTGGTGCGCAAAGTCTTAGACCTCACGCAGTTGAGCAAAAGCTTCGAGATCACACAGGGTTGAGCGCGCTCGTCCGGCGGCTCACTTGTCTTCGAGTGTAATCTGAGCGCCGGCTTCGATATTGCGGATCTTGCTGGGCGTGGTGGCAGTCGGACGGGCGGCGTCGGTGCAGTTGCCGATGTTGTAGGTCTCGCCCATCACTGAACTGGGAAATTTTCCGCCCTGAAAGTAGGGAGCTAGATCATCGGTGGAGGGTTCCGCCGTGTCCGCCTTGCGATATTCGTTCTGCCAGGTCGTCTTGGCCAGCTCGATGGCCTTCAGGTTGGCGAGGACCGCGTTGTATTTTCCGGTATCCATGAACTTCCTCACGTTCGGAACGGCGATCATGGTCAGAAGGCCCACGATCATGACGGCGATCATGACTTCGACGAGGGTGAAGGCGGCGCGGAGCGACGCGCGACGCAGATGCTTGCGGGTATTCATGGTGGAAGAAATCGTCATTGGAGTCCGAACACCGGTCCGATGGATTGGTTGCGGAGGCCGGTGAAAGGTTCCCTTCAGACGACCTTGATGAAAGCCGCAGTGGCTCCTCAGAGCAAGTCGAGGGTCTTTTTTAGATTCCAACTGCTCTGAAGGAGATAGAGGGCCTAAAATAGAGGTTCAGCTTCCCTAATTTATGTGGGAGCAGCAGGAATGATTGGGACATTGCCGAGTCGTGGACTGTCTCCCACTCTTGTCGTGCCGTATGAATGAATCTCAGAATCTCGACGAGTTGCTGGTGTCCCGGTCCGACCAGGCCCGGCGACCCGCCGAGCCTTGCACCGTGGTCATCTTTGGTGCCTCCGGCGATCTGACCTCGCGCAAGCTGATTCCAGCTCTCTACCACCTGACGCTTGAGAAATTGATGCCGCAACCCTTCCGTATCGTGGGTTTCGCACGGCGGGAGAAGAATGACGAAGCATGGCGACTGGAACTCCGTGAGGCCCTGAACAAGTTTTCCCGGACCCAGCCCGTCCAGGAGGATGTCTGGAATGCCTTCGCAGCCAACATCCACTACTGTCAGGCCGACATGTCCGATGCGGCCGGGTACCAGAGGCTCAAGGACCTAGTGCATGGATTTCCCGACGACCGTCTGAGGAGCAATCTCCTTTTCTACTTGGCCACCAATCCCAGCCAATTCGGCGAGGTGACCGGCCATTTGAGCGCGGTGGGACTGTTGCAGAAGGCGGAGTCCCGTGTGACTCCGGAGCGAATCGTTGTGGAGAAGCCCTTCGGACAGGATTTGGAGACAGCGGAGGCGTTGAATTTGGAACTGACCCGCTTCGCCCATGAGAAGCAGATCTTCCGTATCGACCACTATCTCGGGAAGGAGACGGTTCAGAACATCCTGACCTTCCGGTTTTCCAACGCGATCTGGGAGCGGTTGTGGAACCGCGAGTGCATCGACCATGTCCAGATCACCGTGGCCGAAAAGTTGGGCGTGGGTTCGCGCGGTGGTTACTACGAAGAAGCGGGCGCTATTCGGGACATGGTCCAGAACCATGTGCTTCAGGTGCTCTCACTCGTGGCCATGGAGCCGCCGAGTTCTCTGGAGGCTGAAAATGTCCGTGACGAGAAGGTCAAGCTGCTCAAGTCGATCCGACCAATGACGCCGGCTCAGGTGGCTGAAAACGTGGTCCGCGGCCAGTACTTCGCGGGCGAAGTCGATGGCGAGCTACGCCCGGCCTACCGCAGTGAGACCAAGGTGAAGCCCAACTCGCATGTCGAGACCTTCATGGCGATGCGCCTCTTTGTGGACAATTGGCGCTGGCATGGCGTGCCCTTCTACATTCGTACCGGCAAAAATTTGCCCCTCAGCGCCAGCGAGATCCGCATCCAGTTTAAGAGCGCCCCCAACATCCTCTTCGCGGCCAAGGATCAGCTCGATGCCAACTCCCTGACACTCCGGCTTCAGCCCAATGAGGGCATGACCTTGCGTTTCAACGGCAAGGTCCCCGGCGGTGCGGCTGAGCTGCGGCCGGTCCGGATGCACTTTAGTTACGACACGGAATTTGGAGCCTACACTCCGGAGGCCTACGAGCGATTGTTGCTCGAGTCGATGGCGGGCGATGCCACGCTCTTCATCCGCCGCGACGAAGTGGAGACGGCCTGGAAGATTGTGGATGCGATTCGCAGTGCCTGGGTGGGCAAGCCGTTGACCAACCGCGAGTTTTACGCGGCCGGTACCTGGGGGCCCGCTGCGGCCGATGACCTCTTGGCCAAGAGTGGTCACGAATGGCGCAATCCCCAGTCGAAGCACTGATCTTGGGGGCGTGTGACCTGAACAGGTCGATCACCGCTGCAACGGTGGTCGACCGAGAGGAGGGGCGCCGCTTGTCGCTTATTCCTTGTCGTACTGCCGGCTGAAATCGAGGACGAGCTGGCGCTGCTCTCCGTTTCGCAACAGCACGACGATCACCCGATGCTTTTCGGAAACATTGCCGAGGGCCTCGGTGTGGATGGCCTTCACATCGGCGGGTGTGACCACTGCTTTGCCGTCGATTTTCAGCAGTATGTCTTGGGGTGACAGGCCCGCCTGGGCAGCGTTGCCGGGGAACTTCACGCCATAAATGAAGACTCCCTGATTGCGGTGGAAGAAGAGATCGGGGTTGTCGAATTGGTTGATAGCCTTGACCGTGAAATCCCAGCGACGGCACTCAATTTCCTCGCCCTCCACCTTGCCCTTGGCGCGCGGTACCATCGAGGTCGTCTGGGTCTGACCCTTGCGGACGAACTCCAAGGCGGCGGGCTTGCCCTTGGGTAAGAGGCCGATCCGTTGGCGCACTCCCGGTAGGTCTTCGACCGTGAGCCCGGTTACCTCCGTACCGTTGATTTTCACGATGCGGTCTCCGGTCTGAATTCCGGCGCGCCGGGCGGGGCTTTCCGGATCGGTTTCCGCCACCATGACGCCCTCATTCTCGGGAAAATAGACGTTCCGGTTGAAGTCCTTCAGGGGCTGCAGTTGGAGGCCCGTCCAGCTCCAGTCCATCTTGCCATGTTCCCGGATTTGATCAGCGACCACTCGGGCCACCTCGATGGGCACGGTGAATCCGAGATCGCCCCCTCCGCCCATCATTCCTCGGGTATTGAGTCCGACCACCTCACCCAGCGTGTTGACCAGCGGGCCGCCGGAATTGCCAGGGTTGATCGATGCGTCGGTCTGGAGCCAAGAGCTGTATTCGCTCGACCCGGGTAAGTAGCGGTGGGTGCAGGAAATGATACCGATCGACACCGAGCGTGAGAGTCCGAAGGGAGCCCCCATCGCCATGACAAAGTCGCCCTCCACCAGGTTGGTTGAGATGCCTAACCGCGCGAAGGGCAGGGGCGGGGCATCGACGGGCCTCTCGAGTTTCAGCAGAGCGACATCGGTGTCTTTATCGGAGCCAAGGATCTTCGCCTTGAAAGCCTGACCATCGGAGAGCAGGCAGCGGACCTCGGTTGCTTTGTCCACGACATGCCAGTTGGAGAGCAATTCGCCATCGGCTGAGATGAGCACGCCGGAACCGGATACCTCTTGGGCTTGGCGCTTGCCTCCTTGCATGTCTTCACGGACGCACTTGATGAAGACCACCGAGGGAAAAACTCGATCCTTTGCCGATCGAACTACCTTTCGAAAGTCCAGTGTTTCGATGCCCTTGGGAAGAGCGTCGTCAGCCAAGACGTTGCGCGAGGAATGTCCCAAGAGGAGACCCAGTGCGAGAAGGGGTGAGAGTATCCGGTTCACGTGTGCGATCATCCTACAGTCTGCCGCCGGCCTGTCGAGTTGGAGGGACCTCGCAACCGATCGATGCAGAAATCTGTCGCTCCTTGGCTCGTTCTCTGGCAGTTCCATGTGATCCTGTGGAACACAACCGGCGGCGGTTCGGGGAGGATTGCCAAATCCGGTTGAATCCCAGGAGTTTGCCAACGATGAGCAAGACCAAAGCCACCGCATCCGCATCCGTAGCGCCCGCGCCCGCACCCAAGCTGAAGCTGGGGTTGCCCAAGGGTTCGCTGCAAGATGCCACCCTCGAGAAATTTGCCAAAGCCGGATGGAACATCACCGTGTCCAGCCGGAGCTACGAGCCCTACGTCGATGATCCTGAGCTGCAGATCCGCCTGATCCGCGCCCAGGAAATCGGACGCTACGTGGCACTCGGCTACTTGGATGCCGGTCTGACCGGTGTGGACTGGATCCACGCGAATGGCGTGGCCGGAGATGTGCACGAGGTGGGCGAATTTGTCTTCAGCAAGGCCACGCGTCAGCCCACTCGCTGGGTGTTGGCCGTGCCCGAGGAATCGGAGATCCGAACGGTGAAGGACCTGGAGGGTAAGCGCATCGCCACTGAAGTGGTGGGCATGACGCGCCGCTGGCTCCGCAAGCACGGGGTGAAGGCCGAGGTTGAATTCTCCTGGGGCGCCACTGAGGTGAAGGCCCGTGAGTTGGTCGACGCGATTGTCGATGTCACCGAGACCGGGTCGTCGCTGCGGGCCAACAAACTACGCATCGTCGACACGTTGATGGTCTCCACGCCCCGCCTAGTGGCCAACAAGGCGGCCTGGAAGGATCCGTGGATCCGCTCGAAGATCGAGACCATCGCATTGCTGCTCAAAGGTGCCATTGAGGCCGAAATCAAGGTGGGGCTTAAAATGAACATCCGCGAGAAGGACTTGCCAAACCTGTTGCAAAGCTTGCCCTCGCTCCGTAATCCTACTGTCTCAGGCTTGAGTCAGTCGGGCTGGGTAGCCGTGGAAACTATCATCGACGAACCGGTGGTTCGTGAGCTGATTCCTCGACTGAAGGCTTTCGGAGCCGAAGGCATCATCGAGTATCCGCTGAACAAGGTGGTTTACTGACAACGACAACTCAAGACCGACACTGATATGGGTTCACTCAAGAAACGTCGCAAAGCGAAGATTAATAAACATAAGCGCCGGAAGAAGCTTCGGCAGAACCGGCATAAGAAGCGTACTTGGCAGAAGTAACGCGTCCGCTTAGGCCGTTTCTCCCAATATTCCGCTTTTCAGAGCGCGGCCTTGGTTTTAAACGACCGGGCTGCGTCGTCTTTTGAGGCAGGTGTTTTTTGGGCTGAAGTATGACTGTCTCTAACTGTTTGGGTGCTTTCCGGGCGTACCGCTCCAGACCCTTCCCGGTTTTGGTCGTGGTTTTGGCCATGGTCGTTGCCGGATGCCGAACGCACGGTTTGGGCAAGCCCGTGGGGACTTCGTCGGCGACGCGTTCTGTGGCCGCTCCGGCGGAATGGGAACGACGCGCGGAAGCTCACGCAGCATTTGCGGCGGGTCTAGTCCGCGGCATGAATGGGGATTCGGAGGGGCTCCTGCGCTACTTCGAGCGGGTCACCGAAAACGATCTCTCCAACCATGAATTGGTGGCGGATGTCGCTCGCCGACTTTTGCAGCAGGGGAAGATGGATCGTGCGCTGAAGTTGCTTGATCGGGTCTCGGCCCGTTCGGACACCCCAGGAGAACTCCATGCCCTCCATGGCGTGGCCCTGACGCAAGCCGGTCGCCCTGCCGATGCGCTGAGAGCCTACCTGAGGGCAGCCGAGCATCCCCCGGTGATCGTGGCTGTTTATCAGGCCGTAGTTCGCATCTTGGCCGAAGACCGCCGCACCTCGGAGGCGTTGCCCTTGTTAGCTCGGGCTCGAAACAGTTTTGCCGCGGAACCGGGTCCGCTCTTGGAGATTGTCGATCTCTATCGGGTTATCGGTGCGGCGGACGCTCGGTTAAAATCTCAGACCCAGGCTGCCGCTCTCGAGGTGCTCACCCAAGTTCGCGCGTTGAAGCCCGAGGATCCTGGGATTTCGCTCCGTCTAGCCGACCGCTATGTGCAGTTGGGTCAAGCCGATCAATCCGAGGCGGTGCTCCGTGAACTCCAGGAACGGGCTCCCCGCAATCCCGCAGCCCTTTCGCGTTTGGCCGAACTCTACCTGCGCTCCGGGCGGATTCCAGAAGCCAGTCGCCAATTGGAGGCCCTGCGCAAGATCGATCCGGCCAATCCCGTGACCTACTATTTCTTGGGAGTTGTGGCTCTTCAGGAGAAGGAGTTTGAGCGGGCTCGCAATCATTTCGAGCGGGCCGTCCTCCTTAATCCTGCCTTGGAACCGGCCCAGACAGATTTGGCTGTGGCCTTGTTGAGTTTGCAGCGTCCCGAGGATGCGGTGGCCGTCCTCGACCAGGCTCGCAAAGAAGTCCCGCCCTCATTCCGCTTGGAGTACCTCTCTGGAGTGGCTCGCTCGCAGCTTAAGCGGTTCGATCAAGCTCTGGAGGCCTATTCGGCGGCTGAAAAGCTGGGAGCCACCAACCAACCACCCCTCATCGACCATCGTTTCTACTTTCAGGTGGGGGCGTTGTTGGAACGCAAAGGCGATGAGGCCAAGAGCATCGAATACCTCGAAAAATCCCTCGAGCTGAAGCCTGACTTTGACGAGGCCTTGAATCATCTGGGCTACATGTGGGCCGAGAAAGGCAAGAATCTGCCGCGGGCACGTGCGATGATCGAGCAAGCTTGACGTCACCGTCATTACGCACCATCTCGGGGACGCGGCAGCAGCCAGCGGTCGTTGGGATCTCGCGCGCGAAGCCTGGGCGGCGTCTCTCAAGGTCGAGTCTTCGCCTTCGATTTCTAAGAAGTTGGCCGACGCTCCGCCCGCTCCAGTTCCACCCACCTCACCTGGGAAGTAATTCTCCGCAGGCCCTCGGGTCGGTACGCAAGAGTGGCTTCGCCCCGTTTTCAGACCCCCTGAAAACGAACTCAGACCGGTTCCCACTCCCGCTCACAGCATCGCAGGAATGCCTCCTGAAGGCGCGACTGTCGGGAATCGGTTGGGACGTTCTGGGAGTCTAGCGCCCGCACCGGGACGAGCCCCCGCGTGCTAAATGTTAGGAAGATTCCCGAGGAGGTGCACAGGCGCGAGGGAAGGGCCGCAGTCTCGGTGACTGTCCAGCCCAGCTCACGCGCTGAATCGAGGACTGCGCCGCGGGTCACCCCAGGCAAGACACCCGCGGTGAGCGGGGGCGTGTGAAGCGAGCACTCTTCCCACCAAAAGACATTCCCGCTGGAGCTTTCGGTGATCACACCGTCGGTGTTCACTAAAAGGGCATCGTCAAAGCCTTGAGCTTCGGCCTCGGCCCGCGCTAGCACATTCAGGAGTTTGTTGGCGGATTTGTGGGCCGCCAAAGGGTCGCCAGTGGCCACGGCGAAGGTACGGCAAGTCTTGAGGGCAATCGGTGGCCATCCACCCGGTGGCATCGCCAGGGCCGGGTGGACTGTCAGAATCAGCCTTGGAGCATCGGCTCCGCGCGGGGAATACCCTCGAGGGCCCACTCCCCGACTGAGGTGCAGGCGCACGGTGGCTTGCGGAGTCTCCAGCAACGCTGTGATGGCCCGGATACCGGCGCGGACCTGGGCTTCCTCCCAAGCGATTCGGATTCCGAGAAAGTGGGCACCACAGGTCAGGCGATCCCAATGCTCGCGCCAGCGAAACAGGCGTCCAGAATCCCAAGGAAGGCTTTCGAAGAGACCATCTCCGTAAAGAAAGGAACGGTCGGAGACGGAGACCACGGCCTCTGCCGCCGGCAAGACCCGTCCGTCTATCCAGACCAAATCACTCACGGTTGCCTCCTGCTGAAGTGGACTTCGGGAACCGCCACGGACGTCGCCTGCAGCGCTCTCAGGAGTCCGCTCGCCTTGGCTAGGGTCTCGTCGTATTCGGCCTCAGGCACCGAGTCGGCCACGATGCCCGCCCCTACATGGAACCAGGCTCGGTCATTGAGGGTGATAGCGGAACGGATGGTGATGCTCAGTTGGCTTTCTCGATTGAATCCGAGATATCCGAGACAGCCGGTGTAGGGACCTCGGGCCACGGGTTCCAGTGCATCGATGATTTCCATAGCCCGGATCTTGGGCGCACCGGTGATGCTCCCGCCGGGGAAACACGATTCGAGAACGTCTAGGTGAGTCAGGGGAGAGCGGATGCGTCCTTCAATGGTGGACACCAAGTGTTGGACTTGGGTGAAACGTTCCAGGCGGACCAATTCGGGAACTTGCACCGTTCCATATTCGCAAACGCGGCCGAGGTCGTTGCGCAGCAAATCGGTGATCATTACCAACTCGGCCATCTCCTTACTGCTGCGTTGGAGTTCGTACATCCACTGCGCGTCCCGAACCGGATCGGTGCTGCGCGGCCGCGTCCCCTTAATGGGCCGAGTCAGTGCATGGGATCCGCTGAGGCGAAGAAACAACTCGGGCGACGAAGACGCGATCGTGAAGTCTTCGCCATCTAGGAAGGCGGAGAACGGGGCGGGGGACACCTCCAACAGTCGGCGGAAGAGTGCCCATCCTCCCGCAGTCCAAGGCGCGCTGAGGCGCTGGGACAAGTTGACCTGATAAATGTCTCCACTGCGGATCCACCGCTGTGCCGCCTCGACAGAGCGAATGAATTCTGCCCGCGTTACTGACGCAGTGATTTCTTCGGAGG
This sequence comes from Verrucomicrobiota bacterium, assembly GCA_026397755.1. Classification (GTDB taxonomy): domain Bacteria; phylum Verrucomicrobiota; class Verrucomicrobiia; order Limisphaerales; family UBA9464; genus SXXZ01. The sequence goes on along the minus strand of JAPLUF010000082.1, from coordinate 1,481 downwards.
GCCTTTCGAGAGCGGGTTCTGGATCGTCGGAGGGCGGAGTGGTCAGTCGTTCGCGCCACCACTCCAGATCTTCGCGAGCGGTTTGCTCGGAGCGGTCTCCGTTTGGACACAAGCCGGTGGCGATGATGGTCGCGGTGCTCAGTCGATGATCAAAGACCACCAAGCTCCCGTGGAACCCGACTCGGCAATCCGGGATTTCCAAGTCGTGCACGGCATGACGCGAGAGACGGGGCTCTACGAAGCCCTTCAGGTCGTAACCCCAAAAACCAAAGATGCCGCCCAGGGGGAAGGGGAGGTCGACCTCATCGAGGATCTCGCAGCGCTCGGACAACGCGCCCAAGATGGCCCAGGGATTGCCGAACTGGATCTCCCGCGTGCCGTCATTGCGCCGGGTCTCGCATCGGGACCCCATGGACTGGAAGGTCTGGAAGGGGCGAGCGGTGACGATCGAGTAGCGGGCCGAGGGGACCTCGAACATTCCTGTCCGAAGGACGACTCGTCCGGGTTCGTCATGCAGGGCTGCACCCAGTGATTCTGGAGTGTGCGCAGTCTCTAGGGTCTCGACGAGAGTTCGCATGGGTGCGGTGAGCAGTTCGCTTCTCGTGACCGTGGGCGTCTCCGGCGCGGAGTCAATCGGTACTGCCTAGAGGAATGCAGTCCTTGTCGGATTCAAAAAAAGCCGGAAGCGCTTGGAAGCGCCTCCGGCGTTCAGGAAAGTGACTGCAGGTCGATTACTTGCCCGCTTCGATTCCGAGGAGTTCCACCTCGAAGATGAGGGTGGAGCTCGGCCCGATGGCGCCGCCCGCACCTTGCTCGCCGTAGGCCAGGGCCGACGGGATGGTGAATTGGAACTTATCGCCCATCTTCATGAGCTGCACGCCCTCGGTCCAACCCGGGATCACGCCATTCAGAGGAAAGGAGATCGGTTCACCGCGCTGCACAGAGCTATCGAAGACGGTCCCGTCGATGAGGGTGCCGTGGTAGTGGACCTTGACCGTGTCGGTTGCCTTCGGGCTCTTACCGCCGTCGGGACCGGCCTTCATGACCTTGTACTGAAGGCCGCTGGTGGTGGTTTTCACGCCTTCCTTCTTGGCGTTGGCGGCCAGATAGTCGGCTCCCTTCTTGATGTTCTCGGTGGCAGCCGTGGCCTGAGTTACCTGACGCTTCGCCATTAATGCGGTTTTGAAGTCGTTCATGGCTTTTTCTAGTTCAGCGTCCTTCAGTTGCAGCTTGCCGCTCATGCCATCGACTAACCCGGCCGCCAAGGCCTTGGTGTCTAGGTCGAGCGCTTGGCGCTTCATACTGTTGGCAATGTCTGCCCCGATGGCATAACTGGCGCGGGTCTTCTCGGCCGTGAGGTCGAGTTTGTCCTGTGCGAGTGCGGCTGTGGCCGCGAGCGTGGTGGTCATCAAGAGGCGAAGGGTGTTCTTCATGGGTTGAAGCCGGCGGGCGCCTCAGGCGCGGCAACGGCCTCGGGAAGC
>JAPLUF010000207.1 GCA_026397755.1 Verrucomicrobiota bacterium | reverse complement strand
TTAGCCTTAGCCAAACGTACCAGTCCCGCCGCAAGCGGGTGACTCACCAACTGGAGAGCCGGATGCGGGAAATCCGCCAGTCCGGTTCGGAGGGAGGGGTGGTCGGCAACGGCCATCCCTACCCCTATACCAGCCCGGGGTAAAACCCCGGGTATGGCGCACAACCGGAGCGTTCTGAAAAAACGCCGCATACACCCCGGGGGCTCTCACCTGTTTTGCGGTGGCCGAGTGCCAGGGCTGGCGCTCGGGATGAGGGCCTCGAGGGGCGCCGCCGGTTAGCGGTCCGAACCGCAGGAGAACAATTTCAGAAGGGGCCTACGTTCGGCGAAAGCATTCCTGATGCAATCGGCTCCGCCCGGGCGAAGGCCTATTGGAAAAACCCGCGGATGGCCGTGATCACCCAATCGACTTGGTCGTCGGTGAGTTCAGGATACATGGGCAAGGGTTGGATGCGCCGGCTGACCGCTTCGGCCACCGGATAATCGCCGGGCTGGCCGCCTTGATCGGCGTAGCAACGCTGGAGGTGCAAGGGCACCGGATAGTAAATGAGAGTGGGAATGCCCGCGGCTTCGAGGTGCTTCTGCAGGGCATCCTGTCGATCGGTGAGCAAGGCGTAGACATGCCACACGTGAGTATTGCCGGGGGCGACGACGGGCAACTCGACCGGCAGGCCGGCCAATCCGGCCGAATACCGAGCAGCAATCTCGGCTCGGCGTTGATTCCAACGGGCCAGGTGCGGGAGCTTCACGCGAAGGATCGCCGCCTGAAGTTCATCAAGCCGGGAGTTGAACCCGTGCAAGTCGTGGTAGTAGCGCTTCTCGATGCCGTGGACGCGCAACATCCGCAGCTTCTTGGCCAGGACCGGATCTTGGGTGATGCACATGCCACCATCGCCGTCGGCCCCGAGGTTCTTCGTGGGATAGAAACTGAGGCAGCCAATACGACCGATACCCGCGAGGCCCCGGCCTTCCCACGTCGCCCCGATGGCCTGGGCGCAGTCTTCCACCAGCGACAGTCCGTGACGCTCGCACAAGGGCAATAGGTCTCCGAGCGGCGAGGCCTGACCGAAGAGATGCACCGGGAGCAGGGCCTTGGTGCGCGGCGTAATGCGCCGGGCTACGTCGGCGGCATCGAGGGTGAAGGTCCGCGGGTCAATATCGGCGAAAACCACCTTGGCCCCCAGCTGATGAATGCTCTCGGCCGGGGCAATGTAGGTGAAGGGCGTCGTGATGACTTCATCGCCGGGACCGATGTCTAGAGCCTTGAGGGCCAGCGTCAGGGCGTCGGAGCCAGAATTGACACCGATGCCATGGGCCGCTCCGCAGAAGGTCGCCACCTCTTGTTCGAGGGCTGCGACATTGGGGCCCAGGATGAAGTGGCCGGCATCGATGACCGCAGTGACGGCGCGCAGCAACTCCTCTCGCAAGGGGGCGGTCTGTGCTCCGGGATTCAGGAAGGCAATTGGGGTCATCAGTTGGGACCTCATCGGAGGGGGCGAAGGAATTGGCTGAACTGGGGCAACACTCGTCTCAGAAATAGCCCGCCTTCTTGCGGTCTTCCATGGCGGCCTCGCTGGCCTTGTCATCGGCACGGGTGCCCCGCTCGGTGACCCGGGCTGCGGCCACCTCGCCGATGATGTCGTCGACCGAATCGGCCGGGCTCTCGATCATGCCCGTGCTAATCATGTCAGCAATGGTCCGCACCCGAACTACCAAGGACTGCACCGGCTCGTTGAGCTTGGGGCGCCCGCCTAAGTAGGGATCGGGACGGGACGCATCGGTGTGCGGCGGCGGTACCGGCAGCCACTGTCCCCCCCGGCGGAAACAATCCCGGCGGTGGCTGAAATAAATGTTGGGCACCTCGAGATGCTCTTGGCGGATGTATTCCCACACGTCCATCTCGGTCCAGTTAGACAACGGGAACACGCGCATGTTTTCGCCCGGGTTGAGGCGGGCGTTGTAGAGGTTCCAGATTTCGGGCCGCTGGTTCTTCGGGTCCCATTGGCCGAAGGAGTCGCGGAAACTGAAGAAACGCTCCTTGGCCCGGGCCTTCTCTTCGTCACGGCGGGCCCCGCCGATGCAGCAGTCGAAGCGGAACTCTTCGATGGCGCCGAGAAGCACCGGAATTTGCAACTGGTTGCGGCTCAACTGACCCGGTGTCGGGGTGACAAAGCCTTTGACGATGCCCTCATCGACGGTGCGAACAATGAGCTTGGCCCCCAGTTGCTGGGCGCGGCGATCGCGAAACTCGATGAGCTCAGGAAACTCATGGCCCGTCTCCACGTTGAGGAAGGGCATCGGCAGGTCGGAGGGCCGGAAGGCTTTCTCGGCCAGGCGCAGGAGGCAGATCGAATCCTTGCCGCCGGAGAACAGTAGGGCCGGACGTTCGAATTCGGCGGCCACCTCGCGCATAATGTGGATGGCCTCGGTCTCGAGGTACTGGAGGTGGTCGAGTTGGTAGCTTCTCATGGAAGGCGGGCTCAGGTCTGAATTGGACAGGTTCTTAGGCAGATTCAGACCGAGGCGACGGCCTTGCCACCCCAGGCGGCATGCAAACCGCACTCCCGTTTGTCGTCAGCCTTGGCCGGATCGAAGTAATCCCACTCGTTGGGCAAATCATTCTCCTTCAAATAGACCTCTATCTGGGCGTCGCTCCAGTAGAAGAGCGGGCTCAGCTTGAGCGATCCGAAATTGCCGTCGGGGCTGACGATGTCGAGGCCGGCCCGGTTGGGGTTCTGGACTTGTCGCAACGCGGTGATCCAAACCGTTGGCGCCAACTCGCGCATGCCGCGCTGGAAGGGCTCGAGCTTCATCACGGTACTGAAGGCCTTGATGCGCTCTTCATTCTCCGGGGTGGGCTCGGGCATGCCGCCGTCCACGGCATCATAGTGGGCGGCTGTCTTGCGCGGCAAGTAGGCCTTGATGTTGAGCTTCAAGCGCGCACGAAGCACCTCGGCATGATGGTAAGTGGCCGGACGGTTGTAGCCGTGATCGACCCACAGCACCGGGATGTCGGGCTGGAGCTGGGTCACCAGGTGCAAGATCACCGCCTCGTACGGACGGAAGTTGGTCGAGACGATGGCCCGTCCGCCCGAGCACTCCAAACCCCAGCGGACGATGTCCAAGGGGGATTGAGACTTGAGGGTGGCGTTGGCGGCTTGCAGTTCAGCGGGAGTCATCACCGGATAAGGCAGTAGTGCAGTAAGGCTGAGGGGATCGACGCCGTGGAGTCGGTCAGGCGGCAACGGCGGTTTCAGTGGGCTGCTCGGGCCAGAAGACCCGGGCGACCCAATCGCCGAAACGTTCACCCGCGAGCCGCTCAGACTTGTAGCGGATGAGGAGTGGTCGCAGTTCGGTCTCCGTCTCGGTTTCCTTCAGGCTTTCCTTCCAGATGCGGTTGAGGCGAGTCCCGGTGCTGTTGCCACCTAGCCAAACTTGATAGCGGCCAGGGCCTTTGCCCACGAACCCGATCTCAGCCATGTACGGACGCGCGCAGCCGTTGGGGCAACCAGTCATGCGGATGATGATCTCCTCCTCGTTGAGGCCGACCTCGGTGCACAAGTCTTGGATACGCTCAAGCAGTGAGGGCAGGAAGCGCTCGGACTCAGCCAACCCCAGTCCACAGGTGGGCATCGACGGGCAGGACATCGCGGCCGCATGCAGCACGCCGGCCTGCTTCTCGGTCTTCACGCCATGCTCGTGGAGCAGCGCGGTGATAGACTCCTTGTCCGCGTCGGTGACATTGGCCAGCACGACATTCTGGTTGGCCGACAGGCGATACTCCACGTTGTCGAACCGCTCGGCCACGCGGCGCAGCGCGGTCTTCTGGCGGCGGGTCTCGGTGTCCTTCACACGGCCCGACTCGACGAAGAGGGTCAGGAACCAGCGGCCATCTGCGGCCTTCTGCCAACCGTAGGCGTCGGTGGTGGTGACGAACTGCGCCGGCTTGGCCGGCTGAAATTCAATACCCGCACGACGGGCCACCTCGCCGCGGAACCACTCCACGCCCTTCTCCTGCAAGACGTACTTGAGGCGGGCGTGCTTGCGGTCGGTACGGTCGCCGAAGTCGCGGAAGACGGTCAGCACGGCCTTGGACACCTCAACTAGCGCGGAGCGCGGAAAGAATCCGACAACGTCGGCGAGGCGCGGGTAGGTCACGGTGTTGCCATGGCTGCGACCCATGCCGCCGCCGGCCGTCAGAGTGTAGCCGACCAGCTCGTCATTCTGAATGACGGCGATGAGTCCCATGCACTGGGTGAAAATGTCGATGTCGTTCACCGGCGGGATGACGAAGCCCACCTTGAACTTTCGGGGGAGGTAGGTCTTGCCGTAGAGCGGGTCGACGAAGTCTTTGTTCTCGGCGTCGTCCAAGTTGAGCTGCACACCATCGATCCAAATGGAGTGGTAAGCCTTGGTTTGCGGGAGCAGGGCCTCGGAGACCTTCTTGGAATCTTCGAACACTTGCTGGCGGGCGGCACTGATCGCGGGCATGGGCGAGGCCATGACGTTGCGGTTCACATCGCCGCAGGCCGCGAGGGTGTCGATCATGGCCTGGTTGATTTCGCGCATGAGCGGGCCGAGGCGATCTTTGACCACACCGTGGAACTGCACGCTCTGCCGAGTCGTCAGTCGCAGGGTGTTGTTGGCGCGCTGGGTGGCCAGGTCGTCCAAGGCGATCCACTGCCGGGCGCTCAAGACGCCGCCGGGGATGCGGCCGCGGATCATCCAGATGTACTGCTTGCCGCTCTTGCGGAGGTCGCGGTCGTCCTGCTGGTAGATGCCATGAAACTTGAGAAACTGCTCGTCGTCTGCCGAGAAGCAGGCGGCGGCTGTGTCGGCAAGCGTGGCGGCGATGTTCCCAGCCAAGGTCGGGATCGCCGTCTTCAGTTCTTCGTTGCGGCTGGGCTTTTTCTCAGGGGTGGCAGCGGTGCTCATTTCCAAAACGCCTGTTTTTTCGTGAAGCGACAGGCGCGCACATCATCGCTCATGGCGGCTCCGAATCAATCGCGGAAAATACGAATACCCGACGTTTTCAGTGGAGTTTAGGAAATCTCTAAAACTGTGATAAAACTCTCGATCCGCGAGAGTTTAGTCAGGGGGTCCGCGGATATCGCCGGTGGGGGCGACGCTGATCGTGCCGAATTTCGGTTTGCCGCTGGTATCGCCCGTCCGCCAGATTGTCGCCATGCAATCGACGTTTACGGGGCCGGTCTATGTGGTGGGAGACAACATCGACACCGACCAGATCATCCCTGCCCAGTTCCTTAACCTGATACCGACGATTCCCGAAGAGTACGAGAAGCTCGGTGCGTACGCGCTGTGGGGACTGCCCGATTCTCTCTACACGACACGCTTTGTGAAGGAAGGCGCGTTGGACACGGAATTTCCCATCATCATCGCGGGCCGGAATTTCGGGTGCGGCAGCTCTCGCGAGCACGCTCCGATCGCAATGGGTTCAGCCAACTGCGAGGTCGTGGTGGCCGAGAGTTACGCTCGCATCTTCTTCCGGAACTGCGTGGCGACGGGTGAAATTTATCCGGTGGAAACTGAATTTAACCTCCGGGACCAGTTCAAAACAGGCGATGTGGCGACGGTAGATATCAACACCCAGACCATCCTTCATCACGGGACGGGAAAGAGCTATTCGCTGAAGTCTCTGGGCGAGGTCCGGCCGGTGATTGATGCGGGCGGGATCTTCGACTACGCCCGCCAGAGCGGCATGATCGCGCAGAAGGCCTGAGCCTAAGAGAACTAAGGACTGGGGATCCCGCCACACGCCGTGCCGGAATTTTTATTCAAAGGCACGCCGGTCAGAGACACGTTGTTAAGGGGCACGTTGTTCAGGGGCACGTTGTTCAGGGGCACGTTGTTCAGGGGCACGTTGTTCAGGGGCACGTTGTTCAGGGGCACGTTGTTCAGGGGCACGTTGTTCAGGGGCACGTTGGCGGTGGGGCTCTGCGGG
>JAPLUF010000358.1 GCA_026397755.1 Verrucomicrobiota bacterium | reverse complement strand
GACTCGAGCCCTACCGGGGAGGTGGCAGCTGTGGCCCAGGGGGCCGCGAAGGCCGGTAGCGGCAGTCGGTAGGGATGGTTGTCTCACCGTCCACTCCCTGGGCTGCCGGACGAGGTGGGGATGGCCCGAGAGACTCGAGCCCTACCGGGGAGGGGATGGCCCGAGAGACTCGAGCCCTACCGGGGTGAGGATGGTCCCGAAAGCACTGATCATGGGTTCCTGCCTTGGTGGCTTGGAGTTTTCTAGTTACCCTCTCGCACTCATGAAGTCCAAGGGGATGGTCTATTTGGTGGGAGCAGGTCCGGGCGACGAAGGTTTGCTGACCCGACGCGGTGCCGAGGTGTTGGCGCGCGCCGATGTTGTCGTCTACGACGCGTTGGTGGAGCCCAGTTGTTTGGCGCTGGCACCCGCCACTGCTGAGCGCATTTACGGGGGCAAGCGGGCCGCCGCGCATGCCATACCGCAAGACGACCTGAATCAATTGCTGGTGGAGAAGGCCAAGGCCGGCCAGACCGTTGTTCGTCTCAAGGGAGGCGATCCGTACTTATTTGGCCGTGGGGGCGAAGAGGCCAATGAATTGGCGGAGGCGGGAGTTCCCTTTGAGGTGGTTCCCGGTGTCTCCTCGGTCACCGCCGCGCTCAATTACGCAGGGATTCCGCTGACCCATCGCGACCACTGTTCTTCATTCACGGTCATCACCGGGCACGAAGATCCCACCAAGCCGGAGACCTGCCTCGATTACGGGGCCTTGGCGAAAATGCCAGGAACTCTCGTCATTTTGATGGGTGTGGAGCGACTTCGGGAGATTTCGAGTTTGCTCATCGCGGCTGGCAAGGATCCGCAGACGCCCGCGGCGATGGTCCAATGGGGAACCACCGCTCGGCAGCGTTCGGTGGATGCGACCTTGGCCACCCTCGCGGAGGCCGCTGAGAAGGCGGGTGTTTCAAGCCCGGCGATCATTGTCGTCGGCGCAGTGGTATCCGAACGCAAACGGTTGAATTGGTTCGAGCAACGCCCTCTCCATGGCCGGCGTGTGGTGGTGACCCGAACCCGGAGTCAGGCGTCGGAACTGGGGCGTCGCCTTCGGGAACTCGGGGCCGATGTTCTGGAGATCCCGACGCTGCGAATCGAGCCACCGAAGGCGCTGCAACCGCTCATTGAGTGCATCGTGGGTATTACCGAATACAACTGGCTGGTGTTCACGAGCCCTCATGGCGTCAGCTCGTTCTTTGACACCTTTTTTAAGGCCTATCCCGACATTCGCAGCGTGGGCAATTTGCGCATCGCCGCCGTGGGGCCGGCGACGTCTGCCAAGCTCACCGAACTGCACTTGCAGGTGGATGCCATGCCGGAGCAATTCGTGGCCGCCAAGGTGGCCGATGCCATCGCCAAGGTAGAGTCTATTGAGAACTTGCGCTTCTTGGTTATTCGTCCCGAAGAGACACCCTCAGAACTCGCCCGCTTAATTGAGGAGCGCGGGGGTATTGTGGACGAGGTGGCCAGCTATCGCACTGTTTCCGAGACGGCCGATTTGAACGGCGCTGCTGCTCGTTTTTGCGAAGAAGGGGCCGACTGGATCACCTTCGCCAGCGGCTCAGCGGTTCAATATTTCCACGAGCGCTTCGACTTGCCGGTGGCACTTCGGAAGGCGGGGGCGCCTCGGACCCTCAGCATCGGACCGGAGACGAGCAAGGCTCTGGAGGCCCTCGGGTTGAAGCCTACGGCCGAGGCCCGTGTGCATACGATCGATGGGTTGGTGGAGACACTGGTCCGACAGGCCGCCCGATGACAGGGGCCGGGCCTTGGACATCCTCTGGGGATGACAAGATTTGTTTAAAACCGAGCAAAATAAGGAAAAAGCGGCTTGCACCCGCGACTTGCGCGGTCGATAAATGACGCCACTTTTTTATTTATGGCTGACATTGCAAATCGGTATTCCGAGAACGTCACGGGCAAGTACTTCGTCGACAACCAATGCATCGACTGCGACCTGTGCCGCGAAACTGCGCCGAAGAATTACACCCGCTGGGATGACGCTGGTTATTCTTACGTCATGAAGCAGCCGACGACCCCCGAAGAGGAAGCCGCCTGCAAAGAGGCCATGGAAGGCTGCCCCGTCGAAGCCATTGGCAACAACGGTTGATCGGCGATTTAAAGAATCCGGTCGGTGACCCCATCGGTCGTTCTTTAAAACTCTGACTACAAAAACGCCCGGCTTCGGCCGGGCTTTTTGTTACTCGGGTTGGATCCGACACCGCTCCCATCAACACCCCACTGACCCCGGGATGCACAAAGGGGATCCCATGAACTCGGATCCCCTTTTGCGAAGGTTCGTTAATCTTGCCGGGAAGATCAGCCTTGGAGCAGCTGCAAGGCGCTCTGAGGCATTTTGTTGGCCTGCGCCAACATCGATGTGCCGGACTGCACGAGGATTTGATAGCGGGCGTAGGAGGTGGCCTCTTCGGCGACGTCGACGTCGGCGATGCGCGAAATAGCGGCGCTGAGGTTTTCCTTGGTCACCGTGAGCTGCTCATTGGTGAAATTGAGTCGGCTTTGCACAGCACCCAACGACGCGCGATCTTGAGCCAGCTTATCGATCGAGTTACGGATACGTGTGAGTGAGGCCTGCGCGCGGGGAACAGAGGTGATGTCCAGTCCGGTCTTGGCGGCCCCAAACTCAGAGGCGAAGGATGCGTTGACCGTGATACTTGTGGGGGAGCCAGCCACCCAAGCAGCCGTTGAACCGCTTCCTTTGGAGTCCAATGAAATTTCCCCGTTTGGAGCAATGGACGCAATTTTCCACACACCATTGGCCGCTTCCATTGAGTTTCCACTTGGGAAACCCGCTAGCGAAATAGAATCTCCAACTTTATAACTCCTGAGAGGATTGGCCACGGCTGCTCCACCGCCGATGAATTCCGGCACCTTGAGTTTTATTGTCCCATCTGATGCCCGCGAGATATCTTCTATACTGTTGACTGAGCCACCCGAAGAAGGGGTCACGGTCGAGGCAGTAATGGCAGTGTCTACCATCGAAGTTAGCGCTGCGTCCTTGGTGGAGCTTTGCAGCAGCACCGTGTTAGTCGTGGTATTAACTGAATTGATGTCAAATGTTCCATTGAGCGTTGCGTTAGTCAAACCGGCCAGAGTGAGAGATCCACCAGCCGCCACTTTGGAGATTTGGTCCTTGTTCAATTTAACCGAGATGACACCTGCGGAATCGCGAGTGATATCCAGCGGATTGACCGTAGCAGCAATGTTCAGTGACGAGGTGTATTCACTCTTCCCCAAGTCGATCGGCGCCATGTCAAAGGTCGTGCCGCTGGAGTCGATGGTGACTGCCAGTGGCGTGTCGGAGAACAGTTTCACCGAGTTGAAGGTCTGCTTCACGCTTTGGCTGACGTAATCCTGCAGCTGGGTGAACTCCTGAGAGTACAAGGTGAGATCGCTGGCGCTCTTGGTGGAATCTTGAGCGAACATCGCCAGCTCCGACATACGGCGGAACGCCTTGTCGATCGTCTTCAAGAAACCGTCTTGGGTTTGTGTGAAGGACACCGCATTCACCACGTTGTTAATGGCAGCATCCAAACGCTTGAGCTGCGATTCCAACCGGCTGCTCACCGCCAAACCGGCGGCATCGTCGGACGGAGCAATAATTTTCGAACCTGAGGAGAGCCGGGATAAGGATTTGGCGAGGGCGTTTGAGCTTTTATTGAGGTTGTTCGCCGTCTGCAGCGCTTGGACGTTGGTATTAATGACCATAGTTTTTTCGAGTTAGAATTTAGATTAAACTTACAGTCAGTTAGCAACGGGCGCTTATGTCCTTACTGGCCGTGTCTGGGGATGAACGGTTCGTCAATGTTGTCGGAAAGATCAGCCTTGGAGCAGCTGCAAGGCGCTCTGAGGCATTTTGTTGGCCTGCGCCAACATGGATGTGCCGGACTGCACGAGGATTTGGTAGCGGGCGTAGGAGGTGGCCTCTTCGGCGACGTCGACGTCGGCGATGCGTGAAATAGCGGCGCTGAGGTTTTCCTTGGTCACCGTGAGCTGCTCATTGGTGAAGTTGAGTCGGCTTTGCACAGCACCCAACGACGCGCGATCTTGAGCCAGCTTGTCGATCGAGTTACGGATACGGGTGAGTGAAGCCTGCGCGCGGGGAACCGAGGTGATGTCCAGTCCGGTCTTGGCGACAAGACCGGTTGCAAGGGCTCCTGTCAAAGCCCCTGCAGTCAAAGAGCCAGAGATGATGGGTGCCACTGCTGCCGAGAGGGTGGCGCCATCTACAAACGTTGACGAAGTAGCACCAGCAGGGACCGAAGTCCAAGTTGTAGGCACGCCTAGAGCGGTTTTACCGGCGGCAGATCCATCTAACTCAACGATGTAGGTGTCTGAAACGCCAGCGACTTTGAAAGCATTTTTAATATCGAAAGTGCCATTCAAACTGGAAATATCTGTAGCGGTCGAACCTCCTTGAAGGGTGGCTGTTGTGAGCCCCGAAATGGTCAATGAACCATCTTTTTTCAGTTTTGCATATTCAGTTGCGGAAACAGTCATTTGAATCGTTCCGCCTGCCAACCTTGCGATATTAGATACATCTGTGTTGGCGATTCCAGTGGCAGACCCCAAACTCTGAGCAATGTTCAGTGACGAGGTGTACTCACTCTTCCCCAAGTCGATCGGCGCCATGTCAAACGTCGTACCGCTGGAGTCGATGGTGACTGCCAGTGGGGTGGCGGAGAACAGCTTCACCGAGTTGAAGGTCTGCTTCACGCTTTGGCTGACGTAATCTTGCAGCTGGGTGAACTCCTGAGAGTACAAGGTCAGATCGCTGGCGCTCTTGGTGGAATCCTGAGCGAACATCGCCAGCTCGGACATACGGCGGAACGCCTTATCGATCGTCTTCAAGAAACCGTCTTGTGTTTGCGTGAAGGAGACCGCATTGACCACGTTGTTAATGGCAGCATCCAGACGCTTGAGCTGCGATTCCAACCGGCTGCTCACCGCCAAACCGGCGGCATCGTCGGACGGAGCAATAATCTTGGAGCCCGAGGAGAGTCGGGACAAGGACTT
>JAPLUF010000306.1:1092-7506 GCA_026397755.1 Verrucomicrobiota bacterium | reverse complement strand
CCGTCAAAGTGCCGCTGGCTTCGGGCGAGCGTGACCGGACGATCTGGGAGGTGATCCCGTATTTGCAGGAGCGCTGCATCGACATCATCCAGCACGATTGCGCGCATGGTGGCGGCATCACGCAGATGAAAAAGGTGGCGGTGCTGGCGGAGACTTACACGGTGCCGCTCGCGCCTCATTCGATTGCGTCGTTCCTCGGCATCGCGGCGAGCTTTCATGTCACGGCGTCCATCCCGCTGTTTCTCATTCACGAATACTACGCCAATGACTGCGGCGGCACGCTCAAGAAAAGCTGGGAGGTGGACAAGAATGGCGACTCCTCGCTGCCACAGGGACCGGGGCTGGGCGTCGAGGTCGATGAAGCGGCGCTCGCGAAGATTGGTCCGACGAAGTTCAAATGGCCCGGCCAGAAAAATCCGGATGGTTCGGTGGCGGACTATTGAGCAGGCGGAACCCGACGACGACTTCGAACGCCCACCCCTTACCACACGTTGCACTCAGACATTCAATCAATATCAGGAGAACAAAGATTATTGGTGGTTTACTTAACACGAGAACTTCTTTTCACGACATCCCTTCGAGACAGTCCTCTGCAGAAGTCAATCCTGAGACCGGCCATTCGTAATGCAGTAGTTTCCGTTGGGATTCTGTTTCTCATCTTGAAATGCGCGGCTGCCGCAACGCCGCCGGCACTGGAGCAGGACGACCTCTTCGCCCCCTACGCGAAGGGCGTGCCCAAGGTCACGACGGTGATCTCGGAGGAAACCAAAGACGGCGTGAAGGTGACGAAGTTGCGGTTCTCCAGCGCCGAAGGCAGCAAGGAGGGCGATGTTAAGGATTGCGAGATCTATGCCATCATGGCCCGGCCTGCGAATACCGCCGGCAAGAAGCTGCCCGGCATGCTCGTGTGCCACGGCGGCGGCGGGATGGCCGGCGAAGGCGGTCCCATCGCTTGGGCGAAGCTCGGCTACGTGGCGATCGCCCCTGACCTCCCCGGCTACGGCGCCAACGACAAGATGCTCAGCATCAGCCGTGTCATCAAAATGCAGTTCGGCGCCGACCAGATCATTCCCCCTAAGCCCACGCCCTACGTCTGCGTGCTCTTCGATGCGGTCACCGCGGGCCTGGGGGCGTTCAACCTCCTCGCCCAAAAGAGACTTCGGTAAAGTCTTGGGCCTCATCCTTTCCAGTGACCTCCGATACAAAAATATTGAACCCGGAAACGGCAGTTGAAGCGGGTGGCGTTTGATGGAAAGGGCTGGTGGGATTGGGGATGGGCCTGTTTGAGGGAGGTTTGGAGGTTCACCCTGCGGGTGAGGTTGAGGCGGAGGATGCCTTGGCGGTGGACATCCATCGCCGACGCCTCCACGTGGAGTGGGACTCTGCCTCGCCGGTGACGCCACTGGGTCAACTGGTTTTCTTCAGCCAGTTCTTGGCGACGGGGGGACTGTTCAGTCATTGGGTCGAGCGCTGTCCACTGCGCTTCTCGAATCCGAAAGCACCCACCCTGGCCAACCTCCTAGGGACGATCACCCTCTCCGTGCTGGCCGGGCAGTTCCGTTACGCGCACATCGCCGGACAATTTTCAGATTAGAATCGTGGACCTGTTCGGGAACTGCTGAGAGCCCCTGAGCCTCGATAGTATTCAGTGGGGAGGAAAGTGATGGCGTGGCCAGCGCGACCGATCCAATTGAATCGTTTCGGCTCAGGGCAGGATTAATTCGGCGGGCAGCCGGGCGATGTGTTCATCGGGCATTCGGGAGTCCTCGGAGCCAGGAGCAGGGATGGTTCCAGCAACATGGTCGTCGGCGAACCAGGTCTCGGCACGATGGGAATGTCGGAAGTGGACGGTGGGTCCCTCGAGGTCAAAGTAGTAGAACTCCTCCAGCAATGGGTGGTCTGGAGACGCAGGGGGCTGGAAGTCGTTGACCTGGGCGCAATCAGCGAAAATGGCGCACCCTGCGGGAGAACGCAGTGTTGCGATGGCGATCCCGGTCGAGCCCCGGGTGCCGACCCTCAGGTTGTAGCCGTAGCCGAAGGCCGCCCCGCGGGCTTTGCTCTTAAAGCGGGGATTGGCACGGTTGAGGGCAGGGCAGACTTCGACGCCGCGCGACTGGAGGTAGGGCCACAAGGCTCCGGTGGTTGGGTCAAAGCGGCGTTCGCCTTCTGCGCCGTCATCCAACCATCCAAACCAGTAGCTCCATCCGTTGTTGGTGCGCGAACCTCGCTCGACGAACGCGATGCCTGCGTGATCGTCCCAGTAGAGTTGTGTGGCCAGTCCCACTTGCCGGAGGTTGGAAGTACAGACCGACGCCCGAGCCGCAGAGCGTGATCGAACCAAGGCCGGCAGGGTGAGTGCAGCCAGGATGGCGATCACGGCGATGACCACGAGGAGTTCAACGAGCGTGAAGGCCCGCACCGGGCATTCCGTCGAGATGGTCCGCATCGGCTTCATGGGCGCACGGCGACCACGCGGTAGAATTGCGTCGCAAACCACCCATCTCTCGGGTCCCACAGTTTGAGCTCCCCAGAGGTTGCAGCGAGGCTCTCGGAGACCGTGCTCCAGTCCGTCAGGTTGCCTGAGGCTTCCAGTGTGTAGCGCCAGCCGCCTAAGGCATCGAACGCCACTCCGCCATCGAGCGCTCGGAGTCGTGTAATTGGCGGCTCTGGGAAGGTGATTGCAATATTATCGATCCAACCCCGGGCTAACACGGAACCGGCATAGAGCGGGTTCTGGCCGGCTCCCGAATAGCTGCTGATGGCGAAGGTATCGACTTCGAATCGCGTGAAATTGGAGGGCAACACCACATCCGCGAGTTCCGGGCCGGGTTGACCATCGGTCGTCATGGACATCCGGGCTGTCCGAAGTGTTGCGGTGTAAGTCAGTTCGAAGCGGTAACGACGACCGGGTTCGAGCGTGACATAACTATCGGCGTATCCCCAGGGCAGTCGCCCGTCGGACGGGACAATCACCGGAGACACGGACGAGGAAACAGCGCCCGCTTCGCCGAACCAGGTCCACTCCACGGTGTTCTTGGCCCCGGGGAAGGAGCCTCGGGAATAGTTCGTGGCGAGCACATCCGCCTGTCGGACAAGGCCTACCGCAATTTGGAAGGTTCCGGATTGGCCGGCGACCACACCGACTGCATGGGATTCGAGAGTGAGATCGAAGGCGAAGCTGAAATTGACGTTGGTACCCAGTGCGGTGGGCAAGGGGAGTGCAAAAAAGCTATTCGGACGCGACGAGTCCCAGACCACCCTCAGTTGCTGGCCCGAGGCATCCCAATGGAACAGTGTGGCGTCCCCCCAGAAACGCCATCCGCGTGCCGACGGATCGGTATCGAAGGATTCCTGGAGAGTCGCACCCTGAGCCAAACCCCCGAGGCAAGCCGTCAGACAAATAGCCTGAGCGGTAAGTTGGCCTCGGTGTAGCAACGACTTCATGGCGACGGCTTGAGTCCGGAAATCGCGGTCAAGTTTTTCTCGCCGTAAGGGCAGTGGCGGCAACTATTTTCACAACAGTAGCCTCGGCGAAGATGATAGGCACGGGTGAAGACCATTAGACCATCCTCCGTGAAGTAGGTGTCGGGCTCTTCCGTCTCGGGCAACGGCCCACAGGCGGACGGTTTGCATCCTGCGCATGCTGGGCAAAGGCAGGCCTTTTGTTGGAGATGCGGCGGAATGCTTTCCAGCACCTTTGAAGAAATGGTTACCTCTTCGCACCAACACCGTTCCGGAGAGGGTTCGGCTCCACCGGCCCTGCGGCAGGCATTGGCCTGACCGCAGAGCGGGCACTGGTTTTCCGAAACGGTGGCGAGGCAGCTCATATCCAACGATTCACTCACGGAAGCGTTTGGGAAAACCTGCGCCAGACCCACAGTCCGGCCATTGCAGACGCCATCAACGCCCAGGTTTGCGGCTCTGGCACGGTGCTGACCATAGAAAGCCCGTCGATTTCGGCCTTGCCGCTGAGTACCTCGATTCGAATGTAGGAGGCCTCGGTCAGGCCCACAGGTTTGCCCGTGGCGTCTAGGGCCCAGGCCAAGTCAAAACTCGTTCCTCCAGCCGAGCCTCGGTAGAGCTGGCGGATCTGATCTAGAGTCTTCCCAGAGAATTCGGCTGGCTGCAGAGAAGCGCTCATTGGAACGCCGAAGTCGCCGGATCCATCGGTCGGATAATAGTGATCCACCTTTGGCGAGCGCGCTGGGTCCAGGACGTACCAAGTCTTGCCATCGCTGCTCACGCTAATCTTCTGGGTTCCCGAGTTGGGATTGAAGAGGGATCCATCGGTGGCTGGCTTGCCAATGGGGTCCCAATTGGCATCGAACTCATTGGTCAATAAAAACCCGGTACTGCCAAAGACCGTGAAATCCATTCCGTACGGATTTCCTGGGGCATCCTTAAGGGGTGAATCCCAACGCAGCGTCAGAGATCCGCCCACACCGATGCTGACGAGTTGGTCTCGGGTATAGGGAGGCGAGAACGGATCCACTGGACCACCGTATTCGCCGCTAGTGATGCGGCTGGGCATTCCAATCGCGGCCGTGGTGTTGGTGTAGCCCGGGGAGAATCCGGTTCCGGACCGGTAGTCCACCACAGAGGCGGGGTATTGGGCTTGGACTGAGAGGACTGCGCAGGCGGCGAGGATCGCCTTCGGAGTGAAGCAATCCATCAGGGGACTGCTCGATTTGAGGGTACGGACTGTTCGGACGGTGTTCATGGTCTCTAGTGCACGGCAACGGCAGGCCTGGTTCAGGGGCTTGCCTAGGTTGTGTCAATGGAGACCAGGCCGGGGAATAGGAAGTGGTGAGTGTCTGAAACACAAAACGCCTCCAATCCACCGGCAAAACAGGGAATGAAGGCGTCAGACATTCGAAATGTTTCCACCCCAGCATACAGGCAGGGATGGTCTGGCCTCATCCTTCGCTTTGCGGCGAAGCGGTTGCGGCACGAAGCCGAAACCTGACGAGCATCGTTGGCGCGATATCCTGACTACAGGCTTCGAACCTCGCCCCCGCCTTCCCAGACTCTCGTCCAGTGACTGTCGTGTACGACTAGGGGGTTTGTTGCCTGATACAGTGGCGCAACCGTCGCCGATTCTCACGGCGTTCCCGCACTTCCAAAGATGTTTTGATATTGGGGTATCCCTTCGTGGGGATAGCCCGTCAAAGAACTGGGACGTAAAGACTCTAAGCGCCGGTCCAAATCAAGTTTTAAACGTATCGGCCGCAAGAAAAGGGCCGGTCCTGCCGGAAGAAAACGGCCAACAAAATGACCGGATCTCTTCCTACCTCACAGGTGATCGGCTAACAGGGCGGTGAAGGTCGTTAAAGTGATTGAAGGGGGGCACAAGAGGTTTCATCGCAGGCGCGCTTGAGGCTTCCGTTGCGGACCGGTAATCCGCAGCTTCTGGTTATGCGCTCCCGTGGTTTCACCCTCATCGAACTCCTGGTCGTCATCGCGATCATTGCCATTTTGGCAGGCCTCCTCCTGCCGGCATTGGCGCGAGCAAAGTCGAAGGCAGGAGGCATGGTGTGCATGAACAACGCCAAGCAGTTGCAGACGGCTCTCCAACTGTACACCGACGATCATCGTGATCGGTACGTCAACAACCACGGTGTGGGTGAGACGCGGTCGCGGACCAACAGTTGGGCCAACAATGTGATGGACTGGACCGGGAGCGACGGGAACACCAACCTGAATCTCCTCTCCAGCGGATTGCTCTCGCGTCATCTGGCCAGTACCGCGGTGTTTCACTGCCCTTCGGATCAATCGCGGGCCGACAATGGGCTGCGTATCCGCAGTTATGCGCTCAACGCCTTGGTCGGTGATCCGGGTGAGTTGACCAACCGGTTCAATCCTTCCTACCGGCAGTACTTCAAGGGATCGGATGTCAGTTCCCCATCCATGGTCTTCGCGTTCTTGGACGAGCATCCCGACACCATCAACGATGGGTTTTTCATGAACCGCCTGGAGGAGGCCCCTAAGTGGGGTAATTTGCCGGCGTCGTATCATTCCGGCGCGGCTTACTTCACCTATCTGGACGGGCATGCCGAAGGGCATCGGTGGCAGGTGTTAGGACCGGAGGGGACCATCCGGGCCAATGTTCGGGGAGGGGCCGGGGGAATCTTCGCGGCCAACCCGACGACCGATTGGGATTGGGTCAAGGCCAACAGCGGGGAAACTCGATGAGACGGATTGGAGAAGGTAGGGCGATTTTCCCATGTCCCCATCACTCGGTGACTGATAGGAAAAGCGGAGAATGAATCGAGTTTCGATTGGTTTCCTAGGTGCTGGCAAAATGGCGACCGCATTGGCTCGCGGAGTCATCAGTGCGGGGGTGGTTCCAGCCGAGAGTGTCTTGGCCAGTGATCCGATTTTGGATGCCCGCCAAGCATTCGCTCAGGCGACTGG
>JAPLUF010000306.1:0-1077 GCA_026397755.1 Verrucomicrobiota bacterium | reverse complement strand
GCTGCCCGCCAAGCATTCGCTCAGGCGACTGGAGCTCGAGTCACCGATCAGAATGCCGAAGTCTTGGCAGGTTCAGACATTGTGGTGATTGCCGTGAAACCCGACCAAGTCGTAGGGCTCTTTGGTGAATTGGCAGCCAGTTGGAACACGGAACGGCATTTGGTGGTGAGCATCGCTGCCGGAGTTCCCTTGGCCCGTATGGAAGCGGCAGGACCGAGCGGCCTTCGGGTCATCCGGGTGATGCCCAACACACCAGCGCTGGTCGGGGCGAGCGCCTCGGCCTACGCGGTGGGTTCCTCGGCGACGTGCGCCGATGCCGAGGTGGTACAGAAGTTCTTGGCGTCCGTGGGTTTGGCATTGGAAGTGAAGGAAAAGCTGCTCGATGCGGTGACGGGGGTCAGTGGCAGTGGGCCTGCCTATGCTTTCTTAATGATCGAAGCGTTGGCCGATGGTGGAGTGGCCGCGGGCTTGCCTCGGGACATCGCCCAGCGTTTGGCAGCGCAAACCTTGTTGGGGGCCGCCAAGATGGTGCTGGAGACCGGACAACACCCCGGAGCCCTCAAGGACGCTGTTTGCAGTCCGGGCGGCACGACCATCGAAGGCATTCATGTGCTGGAAAAGGGCGGGGTGCGTGCGGCGTTAATCGGAGCCGTTCGAGCGGCCGCCGACAAGGCCAAGGCCATGGCCTGAAAGTTTCAACATGAACTCTTCCCTCCCGCCTCCGCATCCCACGCAGGTCCGAATCCTGTGGGGGACGCTCACCGCATTGGCCATCGCGATCTTGTTGGGTTTGATGGTCGGTGCTGTCTGGGGAGCGGGGCAGGTTTTGGATGTCCTGTCGCCAGTCCTTTGGCCTCTGGCTTTGTCGGGTGTGCTGGCTTACTTGCTGGATCCGGTCGTCGATTTCATTGAGCGACGGGGTGTCGCGCGGGCCCCTTCTATCACGTTGGTTTTTGTTTCGGCTTTGGTGCTCGTGGTGGGGGGGGTCTAGGTCTGTGATGGTTATGGTCTCGCCGGAGTCGTTGGCTAGATTCCAGTAACTGCCATAAGGAAGGCCAGCGGCCTCCCGGGAAGGAG
>JAPLUF010000109.1 GCA_026397755.1 Verrucomicrobiota bacterium | reverse complement strand
GAGCAGGATCGAATACCAACCGCAAAGGGGCCTTGGCCCGAGAGAAAAGCACCTAAAGAAGAAAATTTGGGGACGGAGACGTTTTATCGTTTGACGGTGTGCACTAATGGGCGACCCCTTAGGCTTTTTTGAGGCCGATGGAGCTGGAGCGCTTGGCGACTTTGCGGCTGGTGAGGACTTTGTCGACAGTGCCGGTCTTCAGGTACATCTCGCGGACCTTGCCGAAGATCGCGTCGCGGTGGTCGTAGAGCCGCTTGAGCTTGCGGGGCTTGACCCGCGCCGTGACGTACGCCGTCAGCAATGGCAGAGCGATGGTGCTGTCGGTGTAGCACACCACCGAGTCCGGGAGCTTGTCCGGATCAATCTTACCCCAGCTCACCGCCTCGGCCGGCGTGGCGCCGCTAAGACCACCCGTGTCCGGACGCGCATCCGTGCACTGCAGGAAGTAGTCGTGCCCCTTCTCCTGGATGCCCATGACCTCCTGGATTTGCGGCTCGGTTTGCAGCATGAAGTTCTTCGGACTGCCGCCGCCCAAAATGAACACACTGCTCGTGTGACCCGTGCTCTTGGCATGATACACGATACCCGCGGTCTGGTTCACGTCGCGGTTCACATCGGGCAGCAGTTGCGATCCTCGCAACGACATCGCCGCCACGTTCATGCCAATGGAACTGTCGCCCGGGCTGCTGGTGAAAATAGGAATACCGCACTGGTAGGCCGTGGCCAGGATCGAACTATCCCGGATGCCCAGCTTCTTCTGGCGGGCGTGCACGTACTTGCCGAGCAAGTAGTGGAACTCGTCGGTGCCCATGACCTTCTGGAACTCCGGGCACTGGATCACCTCGCGCACGAACGCGTCCGTATCGAGCAGCACGTTGTAGTCGAAGAGCACATCGTAAATGCGGATGACGCCCTCATCATGCAATTCCACGTCGTCAAGGAACGGCGTGCCGCTGTGCAAGTGCATGTCCAAACCGAAGTGCAAATCGTGATACAAATTAGCACCCGTCGAAATAATCCAGTCCACGTAGCCGCCCTTCATCAGCGGGATGAGACAGCTCTTACCCAGGCCGGCCGGAGTCAAAGCGCCTGTCAGCGACATGCCGATAAACCCGTCATTCGGCAGCATTTTCTTGGCAAGTAGCTGGGCCGCCTCGCGCAATCGGCCACCATTGTAGGCCAACATCGACTGATCGATGAGATCGGCAGCAGAGATACTCTTGCCGATGGCGAACGGGTTGAGCCGAGGGTAGGCGGCGAACTTCTTGGAGATCTTGTGGGCGGACGCTTTGCTCATAGAGACAGCCGGAGTGTGCCCGGAAACCAAAAATGAAAAACCCAAAAACTCTGCACCGATGGAGCACACACATGCCGGACTCGGTCACAGGAGCCACAGCAAAATCACCCAGAGTGTCACCCACTCAAAGATGTCACCACGAGAGACCGCGGTCTCAGGGAATTTGCGACAGTTTCAACTCGGCCAACCATTCGGCGAACGACCACAGCATGCCATCCGAACCGGGAGCTCCCATGCATTGGAAGCCCAGGCCGGGTTCACCACGTTCGATCCACGGGACCGTCACCACAGGCAATCCGCCCAAGCTAGCCGGAGCCGTGAGCCGGATCATGCGGGGTCGGGTGGCAGCATGATCAACGCCGGATTTCAGAACACGCATCGCACTGGCCGGAGCGATGAGCACATCAAATCGCGCAAAGAGCGGATCGAAACCGCGGCGGAATGCATCACGTTCGGCGAGCAGTTCCGAATACCGCGCCGCTGAAATTCCCCGTCCCAATTCCAACCGGGGCAAGATCGCCGGATCGTAAGCGCCCGCATGGTGCGGCAAATACGGCGCATGGGTGACATAAGCCTCATGGGCCTGGATGGGCACGAAGCAGTCCACCGCACGCTCCCACCCAATGCCTTCCACCGATTCCACCGAGGCACCGCCGGCCTTCAACGCTTCCACGAAACTCTCGAGTCCGGCCAGCACCTCGGGCTCGGCCGGAGCCAGCCAATCGCCCCGCACCACGCCCACTCGAGGGGCCCGCGACACGGCCGGCGAGGCAATGCCGGGCCGGAGGTTCCGAGCCACCCAGGGCAAATCGCCCAAGCTGCGCTGCAGCCAGCCGAGCGTATCGAACGCGTGGGCCAGCGGAAAACTTCCGGAAGCGTTCTCGCTGCCCAAGGTCGCCCGATACGACACCAACCCACACAGAGCCGCCGGTGCACGCAAAGATCCGCCCGTGTCAGTGCCCAAACCAATCGCGGCCGCACCCATGAGCACGCTGGCCGCCGCTCCAGAACTCGAGCCCCCCGTCAACCGATCCGGATATCCCGGCTGCGTAACATCGCCGAACCAGCGGTTCTCGCCGGTGATGCCGTAGGCGAACTCGTTCAAGTTCGTCTTGCCCACCAACACGGTTCCCAGCGCGCGCCAATCGGCGACGTACGGACAGTCCGTCTGGGGCACCGGCCGGGTACCCGCATAAAACGGCGACCCACACGTCGTGGGAAGACCACGAACGTCGAAGAGATCCTTCACCGACAGTGGCAACCCCCAGAGTGGACCTTGGGGACCGGACGCCTCGAGGGCTACGGCTTGGGCCTTCGACCCGGCCTCGTCGATCACAATGAACGCCCGCGAGGCAGCCCCCCGTCGGGCCGACTCGAGGGCCGTTTCGGTCAACTGGGTCGGCGTCAGCTCTCCGGACTGCAAGGCAGCAGAGATTTCACGCAGGGACCGTTGCAGTAGTGGGTTCAAAGTCATCGCGCTTGGCCAAGCAAACCACACAGGGTCACGAACTCAATTCGCGGTATTGACCCGTTGCAGGAAATTGGTCGGCCTCAACTTTACAGCCGAACCATTCAGCCAACCCTAGACCGAGCCTCATCGATACGGCCCCGGGCATAGGCCTCGAACACGCGGCGAATCTCGTCGCGGACTCGCCGGAACACCTCCATCTGCTCGTCTTCAGTGCCTGGGGCGTGAGCCGGATCGTCGAAGGGCCAATGGTAGCGGTTTACCTGAACCGGATACACCGGGCACACTTGATCAGCATTGCCGCACACCGTGATCACCGTCTCGACCGGCTGCTCGAGGAAGAGGTTCATGTGCTTCGAGGTGTGGCTGGCGATGTCGATGCCGATCTCAGCCAGCGCCCGAATGGACAGTGGGTGGACATACCCGGCCGGTTTGCTGCCGGCACTGGCCACGCAGAACACCCCGCCCGAGGCCGCGCGCAAAATGCCCTCGGCCATGTGGCTGCGACAGGAGTTGCCCGTGCACAGCACGAGGATTAATGGAGTTTGAGGATCGGAATTCATGGGTGCAGTCATCGTGCTTTGGGAAGCGTGCGAAAACCAATGGCTTGAGGGGCTGGTGCGGCTACTTGGCAACGGTCCTGGGCCAGGCAATCGGTATGTCGAAGCCCCAGACGCAGGACAAGTTCCCCGCCCTGTTCCGTCACCGACTCGAGCGGCATTTGCGTGACAAAGCCGACCTCGTGTTCGACATCGACCTCCAAGTCGTCGCGCAATCCCACCGGGCCCGCCTTGTCGAAAATGGCCAGAAGTTTTCCGGCGATCAGGCGATGATCCACATCGTCGGCCACCCAGGTTTGCAGGCGGCAAAACGCATCAGCCCGAAGCACCCCGACGCAGTCGATGTAGTGCTTCTCGACCCGTGCTACTTCTGAGACATGCCCGTGGATCGGAAGGAATGTGCCATCCGGTCGTTGGAATCGCAGGAGCGCACTGGGGTGCTGAATAAGGAGGGTTCGAAATTCCAGGAGTTTCATGGTGGGAGGAGAGTGGGAGGAGACTTCGTTCGGGTGATTCAGCGCAGACGACTCAAGACTTGCTGCGAGGCGAACCCGTGCGGGTCCCTTGAAGAAGGCGGTGTACCGGAACCGCCAAGAGCGCCCCGAGCATCGGGCCCAGACAGTAAATCCACAGCGAACCGAGACCGGGCCCGAACATGGCCGGTCCGAACGAACGGGCGGGATTCATGGAGGCTCCGCAAATCGGCCCAGCGAACATCGCCTCCAATCCCACCGTTGCACCGATGGCCACGGCGGCGGTGATGCCTTTTTCTTTGGCCCCGACCGAAACCTGCAAGATCACCACCATGAGGAAGAAGGTCAGGATCGCTTCATAAACTAGGCTCTGGGAATCCGATCCCGAGGGCCGGGTGGATCCCAAATTCACGACGGTGGGAAACAGCCACCGCAGCAGCCTGCTGGCCGCCAAGGCCCCGCCACACTGGACCGCCACGTAACCCGGAACCGCCTGCCACTCGAAGCGACGGGCGGCCGCCAGGGACACCGTCACCGCCGGATTGAAATGGGCCCCGCTAGTTTCACCGAACCCGTAGATGAGCACCATCACCACCGCTCCAAACGTGAGCGCGATGCCCGGGTGGGTGATGGCACCTTGCGAGACCTCATTGGCCACGATGGCCCCGGTGCCCGCGAACACGATGAGGAACGTGCCCAAGAACTCCGCCAGCCATGCAGCCCACGGTAGCGATCGGGAGGCGCGGTTTTCTTGGCTCATGCGCCTCCTTTCCGCTCCAGTGATTTCAGCGATCGAGATTCCAACGATCGGGACCCCATCGATCGGCATTGCGATCCCACACAGCACTGGTCGGCCGCGTCGCGCAAGGCCAGACGCCGATCCAGGCGGGCCTGATCTCGCCGCAAGCGCGCATCGGTGGCCAACACCGACAGGAAGACTCCGAAAAAGGCCTCAGTCACCGACTGTCCCAATGGCGTCAGCCGATGGTAGCTCCATTTGCCCTCCTTGCGGGAGGCGCTCAGCCCGGCATCGCGCAGCACCCGCAAGTGGGTGGACAAGGTGGACTGCGTCAGGCCCAGCGCATCGCACAATTCGCACACGCACAACTCGGGCCCGGACATCGCCCGAAGGATGCGCACCCGATTCCCGTCGGCCAAGGCCGCGGCAGCGCGCACAAGGGGCTTGGCTGACATTGTTAAACGCATCGGTATTGACCGATATGAAAGGCAGCCGCGCGTGAAGGCACAAGCTCTTTGTGGTCCGGATTTTTTGAAGCGAAACAGCCGGATTCCAGGCGGGAATCCGCACGTGTGAGCATGAAACTGAAACGACTAACCGGTGAAAGACCGAGTACGGTGCTGGCATGGCACCGTGTAGCTGAAGGTAACTGCGTCGCCGTGAGGCGGGGTGGGGAACAACCGGAAGCGAACCTGTCGTCCCAAAGCAGTC
>JAPLUF010000349.1 GCA_026397755.1 Verrucomicrobiota bacterium | reverse complement strand
TTAGCCTTAGCCAAACGTACCAGTCCCGCCGCAAGCGGGTGACTCACCAACTGGAGAGCCGGATGCGGGAAATCCGCCAGTCCGGTTCGGAGGGAGGGGTGGTCGGCAACGGCCATCCCTACCCCTATACCAGCCCGGGGTGGAACCCCGGGTAGGGCAAAGCCGCAATCGATGCGTTCTGAAGGAACGCCGCAGAGTGCTCAGATCGTCCATCGACGCATCGGGATGCGACAGTGGGTCAAGAACGGCCGACTGAACCCGCTTCCGGAGCATCCTTGCCCGTGTAGGGGTTGGCCCTCATGCTGACTGCGCGGAATCAGCATCTTTTGGAAGACTATGAAATTCGGCTACCTCATCGATATGGACGGCGTGATCTACCGCGAAAACCGGTTGATCCCCGGGGCGGTGGAGTTCGTGAACGCGCTGTTGAGCACGGGCACGCCGTTCCTCTTCCTAACCAATAACTCCGCGCCGACGGCCGAGGACTTAACGGTTCGTCTGCGCCACCTCGGTGTGAATGGGCTTTCTCCGAAGCATTTCTACACGTCGGCCATGAACACGGCGGACTTTCTGGCGGAGACGCATCCCAACTGCTCGGTGTTCGCGATTGGTGAGGGTGGCCTTCTGACGGCCTTGCATGACTACAAGATCGCTAATGATGCAATTCGTCCCGATTACGTGGTGGTGGGCGAGGGGGCAGCCACGACGGAGAAATTAGCCAAGGCCCATGAGTGCATCGAGCGGGGAGCACGACTCATTGCGACCAATCCCGACAATTGGTGCCCGGTGTCGGAGGAGAAGACTCGACCTGGGGCCGGAGCTATCGCTGCTTTCCTAGAGGCGAGCACGGGTTCGCGTGCCTATTATTTGGGCAAACCCAATGGCTACATGTTCCATCGGGCGCGCCGCAAGCTGATGGAGTCGGCTCTCAACTTCTCAGGTCCGGTGGCCATGATTGGAGACACCATGGAGACAGACATCCGGGGCGCAGTGGAGGCGGGGTTGCTCGGGTTTCTGGTGCTCACCGGATCCACTCAACTGGAGAATGTCTGCGACTACGTGTATCAGCCCAGTCGTATCTTGCAGAGTGTGGCTGACCTCACCGACGAAATCCTCACTGGCAAGGCGGCCAGCCACTTCGAGACCACTCTCGGAGCACCGCGCAGTACCGGGGGGAAGTCGGGCCATCGGCACCAGACCGATGTGTTCGCGTTCCACAAACCCCGGCCTCGCCCGGCGATGACTAAGTAGGCACCCAGTAGTCGCAAACGCGTTCAGCCCAAGGCGGAACGCGGAGGTGAACAAGCACCTCATCCGAGGGGACCGATCTCGGCGGGTATCAGCGGATCAATCGCAAGAGTCCGTAGGCCAGTAGGCCGGTGACCGGCAGCGTCAGGACCCAGGCCCAAAGGATGCGCTCGACCACACCGAGGTTCAGCGCACTAAAGCGCTTGGCGCAGCCCACACCCATGATGCTGGTGGTGATGGCATGAGTGGTAGAGACGGGCATGCCAAAGTGCCCAGCAATGCTCAACACGGTGGCCGCGGTGGTTTCGGCAGCGAATCCATGAACCGGTTGGAGCTTCACCATCTTGTGCCCCATGGTCTTGATGATTTTCCAGCCTCCGGCGGCCGTGCCAGCGGCCATGACCAACGCGCAGGTGACCTTGATCCAGGTGGCGATGGCTTCCTTGCCACTGCCGTCACTCACCATGGGGTGCGCCAAAAAATTGGACCAATCGGGAAGGTCTTTGAGCAGGCCTGATTTGTCGGCGCCAACGAGCGCCAATGCGATGATGCCCATAGTTTTCTGCGCATCATTGCTGCCGTGGCTGAAGCCCATGTAGGCGGCGCTGGCCAACTGGGCCTTGCCGAAAACCCGAGTGACCCACCGCGGGGTCCAGGAACGCAGAAGCCAATACAGCAGGGTCATCACCAACAATCCCACCAGCAAGCCCATCACGGGGGACAAGAACATGGGGATAATCACTTTATAGAGCAGACCCTCATGCTTGTACCAAGGCATGCCTTCCTTGACCTTGGCGAAGACGACGACTGCTAAATTGTTGTCGGCCGCTGCGAGTCCGCCGCCGACCAACCCCCCGATGAGGGCGTGACTGGAACTTGAGGGAAGCCCGAACCACCAGGTCACCAAGTTCCAGATGATGGCTCCTAGCAGTGCGGCCACGAGCGCCTTCTGGGAGAGGTCGGTGGGAATGAGTTTCTGATCGAGCAGGCCCGAGCTAATGGTCTTGGCCACCGCGGTGCCGTAGAGGGCTCCGATGAGGTTCGTGATCGCTGCCAGGCCGATGGCGAGTCGGGGCGTCAGGACTTTGGTGGACACCACCGTGGCGATGGAGTTTGCCGTGTCGTGGAAGCCGTTGATGTATTCGAACACCAGGGCGACCAGAATCACCGTCAGCAGGAGGGTCATGGAACAGTGGGTAGCTCAGGAGTTCTTGAGCACGATTTGCACAATGATGTTTCCTGCATCACGGCAACGGTCGATGACCTTCTCCAAAAGGTCGTAGAGGTCTTTCAGGGCCACCACGCTGATCGCATCGTGCGGAGAGTTGTAGAGGTCTTTGAGACGCTCGACCATGAGCTTGTCGGCCTCTCCTTCGAGATACTGGAGCTTGAGGTTTTGGTCTTTGATCTTGGCCAGATCCGGCGAGGACCGGAGTTCCCGCACCATCAATTCGAGTGTTTCCATGGCTGGCTGGAGCAGTTCGGACTGACGTTGGAAACTGCTTTTGGGCAGGTTCGGCGGGCTGATCTGGAAGCGCTCGGCGAACTTCTCCAGGGTCTTGGGGATCTTGTAGAGCGCCAGAGCCAGGGCATCGATGTCCTCGCGCTCCAGGGGCGTGACGAAGGTTCGGGTGAGCCGTTCACTGATTTCCTCGGTGATGCGCTTCTCCTTGCGACGCACGATGGCGAACTGATCCAGCGCAGCCGGGTTGGGTGAAGCGAGGTTCCGGACGAAGATTTTGACGCTCTCGTTGGCCTCGCCGGCGCTCTGCTCGAGGAGGTCGAAGAAGATGTCGCCGCCGCCAACCAGTCGTTGCAGTGAAATCATTTTTATAATGTCAGGGGTTAAGTGTGTCGAAAGTGTGTCATAAAGGTGAAATCCCGGTGGATTCGTGCTGCTTAGCCGGAACGATGCAGTTGGGAGCACGACCGATCCAATCGAATCGGTTTGGTTTAGCGGATGGCTTCTGCAACGGAGTTAGCCATCCCAACCCTCTCGCGGTCATCCAGAATGATCCGCAGGACCTCGTCGGTCGAGCCGGCCAGTTTCAGGAAGTCGACCCGGGCCAGATCGGCGGCAATAGCCTCACGAACTTCGCCATGATTTTGAAGACTCGCCAAGGATCCGCCTGGATGCGTTGTGAGTGGGAGGCCTCCATGGGTTTGAAGGCTATCGGGCATTGTTGCTGGGGTCCGTCGTAGAATTTCCGGTCGGCGGCCTTCGTAATTGGCGGCGCACCAATTGCCGGGCGAACTCCACTAGCGGTCGATCTTCGATGAGGCTGCCAAAGCGCAAATGGTCGGAGCCGCTCTGGGCCAGTCCGGTCAATTCGCCGACGCCCCGAAGCTTGAAATCTAGTTCGGCCAATTCGAATCCGTCATCGGTCTCTGAGAAGGCCTTGAGCCGGGGATCCGTTGGGAGCGGAGCGGAGGGGCCGGCCGAAGCGGCTGAAGCGGCTGATGCCTTGCCGCTCACGATTATGCAATGGCTCTCAGCTGCCCCACGACCGATCCGCCCGCGCAATTGGTGCAACTGGGCGAGCCCGAACTGCTGGGCATTTTCGATGAGCATGAGCGTGGCTTGCGGCACGTCGATGCCCACCTCGATGACCGAAGTGGCAACCAGGGCTTTGACTCGGCCGGCTCGGAACTCCGAGAGGATCCGCTCCTTTTCCTCGGGCGGCATCCGGCCGTGGAGCTTGCCGACGGCGTGGGGCTCGAGGGCTTTGCAAATGCGCGGATACTCCGTTTCGACCGATTTGGCGTCCTCCTCGCCGTTGTCGAGAATGCGGGGATAAACAATGTAAGCTTGGTGCCCGAGCTCGAGTTCACGGCGAATGAAGGCCCAGACCTTGGGCAGCGCGTCGGGCGTCCGCAGGTGCGTCCGGATCTTGCCGCGCCCCGGGGGCTTCTCATCAAGCACGCTGATGTCGAGGTCGCCGTACAAGGTGAGCCCGAGGGTGCGGGGAATGGGCGTGGCGGTCATCACCAGCAGGTGCGGATAGCGACCCTTGCGCAGGAGCCGCTCCCGTTGAGCCACACCGAAGCGGTGTTGCTCGTCAATAATCACTAAGCCCAGTCGCTCGGGCAGGAAGCTCGATTCGATGAGGGCGTGGGTGCCCACAGTGAGTCCCACGTCGCTGAGACCGAGGTTCAAGCCGGGTTCGGAGCGCGACTTCACGCTGGCGGTCCAAAGATGAACGGGGATTTGAAGCGGTTCGAGCCACCGCCGGAAGTTGGCGTGGAGCTGCTGAGCCAGGATTTCGGTGGGAGCCATCACCACGGCCGAGTACCCGCTCTCGAGCGCCATCAGCGCCGCCGCGGCCGCCACCAGCGTCTTGCCCGAGCCCACGTCGCCCTGGAGCAGTCGGCGCATGGGCACGGTGCCGCCCATGTCCTCGCGGATCTCCCGCAACACCCGGTTTTGGGCTTGGGTGGGTCGGAAGCCGAGTCGCGCCAGGAAAGGGCGCATGAGTAAATTGTCGCCTTGGCAGGGCAGGGCGGTGGCCTTGGCCTCGAGGTTTAGGCGGCGGCGCTGGATCTCAGATTGAAGCGCAATGAATTCGTCGAGCGCGAGGCGTTGCCGGGCCCGTTCTGCATCGGTGTCGGAGGTGGGAAAATGCAAATCCCGGATCGCCTGCGCCCGCGAAGGCCACTCCTGAGCGAGGAGCGGTATTTCCTGCTGACCGTTTGCGGAGGCCGTCCAGCCCGACCGGCTGGCCTCGACCAACAAATCCGGATCCGCCTCCGGGATGCGGCCGCCGAAGGCTTTTAGCGCGTTCCAGGCAATCCACCGCCGCGCCCGCTGGGTGAGTCCGTCGGTCAGGCTGTAAATGGGCACCCATCGGCCCACGTGCAAGCTGGATTCTTCGGCCAGATCGATGGTCCCGGCAGCCCCAGCGGCCCCGGCGGCTCCGGTAGCGACGGTCTCTGGATCGGCCTCGCGAGTGACCGACGAGAGGGTCTCTGTCTCTGGATGGTCCATGGCCTTGGGTCGCAACGAGCGGACCTTACCGTGGACCACCAGTTCATCGCCCACATCGAAGAACCGCTCCATTTGGGGCAGGTTCCACCAGCGGCAATGGAGGTGAGCGCTGCCGTCGTCGAGGATGACTTCGAAGACGCTGCGCCCGGTGCGGGCGAAGGTCTTGTTGCCCATCGCGATGACCTTGCCCGACACCGTTGTCTTCTGACCCTCCTGAAGATCGCGGATCTTGCTGAACTGGCGTCGGTCTTCGTGGCGTCGCGGCGCATCCAGCAGCAGATCGCCCACAGTGAGAATGCCCCGTTTGGCCAACAGGCGTGCCCGCGCCGAACCCACCCCGGCCACCGCCGAAACCGGCGATTCCAGTCCAGCCGTTTCCGCGGAGGCGTGCCCCTCGGTATCGGTCATGGCAGCAACGGGAGCAGCACCGAGTACCGATTTCGGCGCTGGTGCCTGCTTTGCTGTCGCGGCAGTCTTGGTTTCTTTCTCCATGCAAGTCCCCGGCCAGACCCTCCGTCACCCCACCGATGGGGGGCAACCTAGAAGGCCATAGGCTTGATCCCTGAGATGGCATACCGGCTGCACGATAGCCATCGGTAGTGGAGGCAGTGTGAAGGCCGTTTGAGCAACGAACGACAGCCGACACTGGGGACTGCCCTCGTTCGGTTGATTTGGTAACGCGGTTACCCCGGAGGGATTCGGCGACCTACCACAACTTGCGACGGCCATGAACGAGGACATCCGACGGACGTGAACCGTTGACCACAGATTCGTGATGCCACCATCGGTTAACAGCGGCGCTGGAGACCAACCCAAGCCTTAAGGGCTAGTGGCAGTTGGAGTTCCAGTCGATCAAATCGATTAAATGATGCGGATCAGGGGCGGACTTCGAAGCCCGCCGCCCGGGCGAGCCGGCGCTGGTTTTTGTCGAAGGTGAGCAGTTCGGTCGCATCCAGGTGGAGCGCCGTGGCGATGTGGAGAATGTCGAGACCGCGGTGACCGCCGGTTTTCGTGTGTCGTCGCGAGAGCAGTTCTGCGCGGCTGAGCACGTCGGGCCATTGGGCTGCAACTAGCACGACCGCACCGCTGTCGAGATCGGATTGAAGGTCGGCCAGAGCCTGATCGGCGTCGGTTTGTGGGAATCCTTTGGCCGGATTCTGCCGGTGCAGCCACGCCTGGAAGCGCATCCCCTGGCGGAACTCGTACAGCAGCAGGGTCGATACATGCAGCGGCTCCTTCATGTCGTCAAAATGGGCGGCGGCCGCCGGAGAATTGTCCTGCCGCCGGTAGAGCGCACACAAAAAGGAGGTGTCCGGGTAGGCGATCATCCTTCTTCGCCCTCCAACTCGGCCGCCCGCATCGCCTCGACCTCCTTGGCCGAGAAGACCCGATCGCCCCAAGTCTTGCGGAGCCGGGCCATGATGTCGGGTTTCACAAGCCGGGGCGGCAGAGCGGGTTGGGCTGGCACGAGGCGAGCGAAGAACTTGCCAGCCTTGGTGATGACGACCTCCTCTCCGTTCTCGATCCACGCGGCCACTCTGGCGAACTCGTTCCGAAGGTCTCTGACCGTGGCAGTCTTCATTGTGAGACACAAAGTGTATCACAACGGGTATGCTGTCAACGAGGTCACCCACGAGCCCATCCGGGAGTATCGGTTGGGAGTCGGTGATCCTGAAACGTTACGGTGGCGAGGTCGCCCTGGGCGAGCGGAGGGGGCATTCGGGAATTCGGTCTGTTCCGTTTCGGGCTGGTCTGCGGAGTGCGAGGCGATACGGCTGTGACATCCATGGCCACCATCGCTGTTCTAGGGGCGTTGGATACGAAGGAGGAGGGCCATCGGACTAGGACGGATCGAACCGGGGAGCACAGGCCTTCGGTGCAGTTCTTCCAGGGTCCCAAACTCGCACATGAGAAGCTGCAGTTGGCGATGTTTGCCGACTCCTATGAAGGCAGACTCTTCAAGACACGGCGCGAGGTCCGGGTGGAAACCTTGATCAATTCGCCCCTTCACGCTAGACCAACAATCGAATGAATCCTAAACGAAGCGCTTCGGCGGCATTAGACTTCCGCCGCACCAGCCTAAGGTCGTTCTTCACGGCCTTTGCTGCTGTGATCAGCCTCGTCTTGTTGGCTGTCGAAGGGCGCGCGGAGGGCAAGGCGAAGCCGACCTACCAGTATGAGTCGGGCGACATTCGGGTTAGCATACCCACCGCGGACGAGCCGCGCGTGAAAACCTTCGGAGCCGGATCGCTCAAGCGGGCGGCGAAGTATTTGGAGGATGGAGCGGTGAGCTGGGTGCGCGAGAAGTCCTGCGTGAACTGTCACACTACGGGCACTTACCTCGCCGAGCGCTCGGCATGGACGAAACAGTTCGGCCAACCCAGCGCTGAGGTTCACGCAGACTTTGTCGGTTCCGTCCCGAAGCAAGTCGTGCAACTAAAGGAGACCGAAGGGGGCGGTCACCGGCACTATCCAGACACGTTCTACAGCGTGTGGCGTAGCCTTGGATTGGCGGAGTGGGACAAGCATCGCAGCGCCCAGACCACCGAACCCACCGACCGTTCTTTGCGCGACCTGTTTGAGCACCAGTCAGCCAACGGATCCTTTGTCAGCCATGGGGAGGTGGAGATTCCACATATTACCACCGACTTCGAACTCACCCTCCAAGCAGCCCGCGCGATCACGGCGGCGCCGGGGTGGCTGGCGGGCCTCAAGGACGAAGCCCTTCTTGCCCGTGTTGCGAAGTTGAAAGGATGGCTGCGCACGGCGCCCCCAAAAAACGACTTCGATCGCGTACTAAAACTCCAACTCGCGCACTATTTGCCTGAACTGGTCTCCCAACCGGAGCAGGACGCGGCGCTGACCTTGCTTTCCTCCCTGCAGCATGCCGATGGCGGCTGGTCCACCCGTGATTTTTCGCCGGTGGATGGCTGGCACTTCGAGATGAGCCCAGCCGTTTTAAACCTCATCAAAAATCTGCCCGATGCCGCAAAGCCGGAGAGCGACGCTTACATGACGGCGTTCGCCACTGTGCTGTTGCGGCAGAGCAAGGTTCCGGTCGCTGACGTCCGCATTCAGCGCAGTCTCGCTTGGCTCCGGCGTGAGCAGCGCGAAAGCGGCCGCTGGTGGATGCATTCGCTCTACCGCGGTAACTACCACTACATCACCTACATGGCCACCGCACAGGCGTTGAAGGCGTTTGACCTTTGCGGCGAGCTGTTGGTTGTCTCGACCGACTGACAGGTAAACGCACCCTGCCCGCGAAGTGAGTCGCGGCCACCAACGAGGTCACCGAAGCGGCAGTCCAGGTTGAGCGGTGGAGGTATTGGTTATTCTGAAGCGTCTCTGCGGAACTGTGAGCGCAGGGGAGTGGCCGCGTGAGCCCCATTCGCCCCATTTACTCCATTTGGGTCGGCCCCCTTTCAGGTTGGTCTACAAAGGAGGCGACGGTATCCTTTGG
Source organism: Verrucomicrobiota bacterium (assembly GCA_026397755.1). GTDB lineage: Bacteria > Verrucomicrobiota > Verrucomicrobiia > Limisphaerales > UBA9464 > SXXZ01. The sequence continues at coordinate 1,894 of JAPLUF010000349.1, read as the reverse complement.
AGATCCATGGCTACCATCGCTGTTCTAGGGACGTTTGACACGAAGGGGGAGGAGCATCGCTATGTGGCGGACCGCATCCGGGAGCATGGGCATTCGGTGTTGCTCATCGATGTGGGTACGCTGGGGCCGGCGACGTTGGAGGCCGAGATTTCGCGCGAAGAGGTGGCCCGCGAGGCCGGTGCCGACCTGGCTGCGGTGGTGGCGCGGCGCGATCGCGGCGAGGCGGTGGCCCTGATGACCCGGGCGGCTCCGTTGGTGCTGGCGCGGTTGCAGCGCGAAGGCCGCATCGACGGGGTGATCTCGCTGGGCGGCGGTGGCGGAACGGCCATTTGCACGTCGGCCATGCGCGCGCTGCCCGTGGGTTTTCCCAAGCTCATGGTTTCCACGTTGGCCAGTGGCAACACGGCTCCGTATGTGGGCGTGAAGGACATTGTGATGATGCCGAGTGTCGTGGATGTGGCGGGCATTAACCGGTTGTCGCGCGTGATCCTCGCCCAGGCGGCCGGGGCCATTTGCGGCATGGTGTCAGCGCGTCCTCCCGAGGCCGTGCTCAAGCCCGTGATCGTGGCCTCGCAGTTTGGCAACACCACGACGTGTGTGACTCGGGCCCGGGAGATCCTCGAGGCCGCCGGCTATGAGGTGATGATCTTCGCAGCCACGGGCACGGGCGGCCGAACGCTGGAGTCGTTGGTGGAGAGCGGACTTGTGTCCGGCGTGTTGGATATCACCACCACCGAATGGGCCGATGAACTCGTGGGCGGAGTCTTGAATGCCGGCCCCACGCGCTGCGAAGCCGCGGCCCGTGTGGGGGTTCCGGCGATCGTCACGCCGGGATGCCTTGATATGGTCAACTTCGGCGAACCGGCCACGGTGCCGGCCCGATTCGCGGGCCGCCGATTTTACCACCACAACGCCCAGGTGACGCTCATGCGCACCAACCCAGAAGAGTGCGCTCAGTTGGGGCGCATCTTGGCTGAGAAGTGCAATATGTCGAAGGGGCCTATCCGGGTCTTTCTGCCGCTGCGCGGCATCAGCGTCATCAGCGCCCCGGGGCAGCCGTTCCATTGGCCGGAAGCCGATGCCGCGCTCTTCGATGCTTGGAAGTCGAACCTCCGTCAGGACATCCCCGTGACCGAGTACGACGGCAACATCAACGATCCGGATTTTGCCCGCCTGTGCGCCGAGGGGCTGCTGGCACTGATACGCCGCTGACCGCGGGGCCCGTCTCGAAACCCACCCTCTGAACCGACGCCACTCCCATGACGATCGTCCTTGATCCGCGCTGCACCGGCTACCATCAGCCCGGCCATCCCGAGAAACCCAACCGCGTGGCCCGAACGACTGACTTGCTGCGGCTGCAAAAATCGATCGCGCTGCAATGGGCCGAGCCCGCGGAGGTTTCCGATGCACTGCTGCTGCGGGGACACACGCCCGAACACCTCGCCCGATTGAAGGTGGAGGCCGCCTTCGATGCGGATACTCCGTGGCACCCGGACATCGAGGGCCATGCACGCCGTTCCGTCGGGGCCGCGGTGCGCGCCATGGAACTGTCGGCCTCAGGCGAGCCGGCCTTCGCCTTGATGCGTCCGCCCGGACACCATGCCGAACGGGATCGGGCCATGGGGTTCTGTTACTATTCGTCGATGGCCCTGGCGGTGCTCGAGGCCCGCGCCCGTGGATTGGGGCCCGTCGCCGTGTTCGACTTCGACGTCCATCACGGCAATGGCACCGAGGACGTCTTGAAGGGAGTGGAGGGGGTTGCCTTCGCCTCGGTGCATCAGGGCGACACCTATCCCGGAACGGGCCAAGCGGACGTGGGGCCGAATTGCTTCAATTATCCGCTGCTCGGGGGCACCCCCAGAAACACGTGGCGTCGGACGCTGGAGGCGGCGCG
>JAPLUF010000039.1 GCA_026397755.1 Verrucomicrobiota bacterium | reverse complement strand
GCTTCGGACCGCCGAAGAAGATTGGGGAGTTCGATGGCATCACTGGCCCGCCCCCTCCGACACACTGACGCGACGGGTCGAGGAACTCCGGTCGCGCTATGCCTCGAGCGATTACAACGAACGCCGTTGAGGCCCGGTTGTACGCCCCCCTCAGAAAGTTCAAGCATCCGCCCGACGGCTTTGACGGAATTGCGTGGGCGTAAGGCCCGTGGCGGCCCGGAATGCGCGAGTGAAGGCACTGTGGTCATAAAACCCACAGGCATGGGCGATCTCGGCCACGGGCTTTTGACTCTCCTCCAGCCATCGGGAGGCCGCCGCCAGTCGGGTGTGGGAAATCAACTGGCTCGGGGTGGTTCGGAAAAGCCTCTTGATGAGGCGGGCGAAGCGGACCGGCGGGATGCCCGCCTGCTGTGCCAACGAAGTCGGGCTCAACTCCTCGTCGTAGTGGGCCTCGAGATGATCCAGTGCTGAGGCAAGTCCGGCCGGTATCCGCCCAGCCCCGGCAGGCACCTGAAGGTCCCGGGAGATGCCCACCAGGCCGATGATTTGTCCGAGGTCGTCCCGGATGGCGAACTTAGTGGTGAAGCACCAACCCGTCTTTCGCCGAGGGTACCAGTGCAGCTCCAGCTTCTCGATGATGGGTCGCCCTGTCCGCAGAACCGCCTCATCTTGCCGGGCAAATCGAGTCGCCAACTCGATCGGGTAGACTTCGCGTACCGTCTTGCCCACCAGGTCCTGGGTGCGTTGAAAACCCACCCGCTCGGCGAGGGATTGGTTGACCGCGGTGTAGCGACCGGCGGTGTCCTTCACGAAGAATGCGGTGTCAGGCACATGCTCGAAAATCTCGGCGTACAGACTCACGGGAAGATGAGTCACTGTAGGCACCCTCTCGGCCACGCCTGTGCGGACTTTGACGGACATAACCGGAGGGTGCTGCAAGACCTAATTCAGGGCGATGTCAGAGTGAGGCAAATGATCCGTCTCCAGACCATTGAGTGGCCGGGGTTCCGAGGGCGCTGTCGCCCCCAAGCATCCGGCTGGACCATGCTCTTGCTGACCTGCCTGAGCGCGTTCGCCCAAGGCTCTCGGGAGGATTACCAACGGGCCATGAGCCTGGCTCAACGCACTGAAAACACGGTGTTCCGCGCCTCGATCCAACCCCAATGGATCGCCGGTGGTGGCGGCCAATTCTGGTATCGGGTGGTGAGCGGTCCTGATCGGCAGGAGTTCGTCTTCGTGGACCCGGAACGTGGCACTCGGGAACCGCTCTTCGACGCCGCGACGCTGGCGACCCATCTTACCACAGCGCTGGGTAATCGGGTGCTGCCCGAATCCTTGAAACTAGATTCCCTGACCGTAGAACTCGAGGGCAAGCGACGGGCTCTCCATTTCCGGCAGGGAGGAAAGCGCTGGAAAACTATGGTTCCAGAACTGGTACTGGAGTCGGACCCAAAGCCCGAAGACCTGCTGCCGATGGCTTCGGCACAGCGGATCCCAAAGCGGTCCCGCAACACGGGTGAGGAGACGGAGATCCTTCTGGTGAATCGGACGACCGAGGATGTCGAGCTGTACTGGCTGGATGATCAGGGAACGCGCAGGCCGTACGGTCGCCTGCGCCCGGGAGCCGAACGCCGCCAGCACACCTTCGCCGGGCATGTCTGGCTCGGGACCGACCGGAACGGCAGTGTTTTGGGCGCATTCACTGCACAGGAAAGCGAGGGGCGAGCGGAGTTCGTCACCCCACCCGACGGGGCCCAGTCACCCGCCACATCGGTAGAGCCGACCCCAGGACCCCAGTCCAGTCCGCAGGATTCACCCGACGGAAAATGGACCGTCGAACTGAGCGAGAATAACTTATTCCTGCGACCCAAAGCCGGCGGAGAGACCGTGCGCCTGAGCCGAGACGGCACCACTGAGGACGCCTATCACTCCGACGTGCAGTGGTCTCCAGATTCTACTCACTTGGTGGCACGGCGGGTTCGAGGAGTCTCCTCACGCACCGTCTCCTGGATCGAAGCGGCTCCGAAGGATCAGCTTCAGCCTAAGGTGCATTCACACGCCTATCCCAAACCAGGAGATCCCCTGCCCCACCCGCGTCTTCGGGTCTTTGCTGTGGACGGATTTCGCCAATATGACGTGGACGAGAAGCACTATCCAAACCCCTTCACCGAGAGCGGGGCCATGGATATTCAATGGGCCCCGGACAGTCACGAATTCTACGTCAACTACAACCAACGAGGCCATCAGGTGTACCGGATCCTGGCCGTCAACCAAACCGGAAAGGTCCGCACTGTGGTCGAAGAGGCGCCTAAAACCATGGTGGATTGGACCGCCAAGACCTGGCGTCACTGGCTGCACCCGCGCGGCGAACTCGTGTGGATGTCCGAACGCAGTGGCTGGTGCCACCTATGGCGAATCGACATCGCCACCGGCACCGTGAAGAACCCGATCACGCAGGGCAACTGGGTGGTGCGCTCGGTCGAACACGTCGATGAAAAACGCCAGCAAATCTGGTTCTTCGCCGGCGGAATCCGACCGGGGCAAGACCCCTACTACTTGCACCTCGCACGGGTAAATATGGACGGCACCGGGCTCGTAGTGCTGACCGAGGGTGACGGCACCCACAAGGTCCAGTTCTCACCCGACCGCCGCTGGTTCCTCGACACCTGGTCTCGAATAGACCAACCGCCGATCACCGAGCTGCGCAGCGCGACCGACGGCCGCAAGGTGCTGGAACTCGAGCGGGCCGACATCACCCGACTCTTGGCCACCGGATGGTCGATCCCGGAACGGTTTACCACCCCGGGTCGCGACGGAACCACCGATATCCACGGCATCGTCATTCGCCCATCGCACCTCGATCCGAAGGTTGGCTACCCGGTGATCGAAGAGATTTACGCCGGGCCCCAGGGCGCTTTTGTGCCGAAGGAATTCGGCCGATTAACCCGACAACACGCCCTAGCGGAACTGGGTTTCGTGGTCGTGCAAATCGACGGCATGGGCACTAGCCAGCGCTCCAAGGCCTTCCATGATGTCGCCTGGAAGAATCTCGCCGATGCCGGGTTTCCAGACCGGAAACTCTGGATTCGGGCGGCGGCCCAGTCGCGTCCCTGGATCGACCTCGGCCGCATTGGTCTCTATGGTGGAAGCGCCGGTGGACAGAACGCCCTCCGCGGCCTGCTGGACCACGGGGACTTCTACCAGGTGGCCGTAGCCGACTGCGGGTGCCACGACAACCGGATGGACAAAATCTGGTGGAATGAGCAGTGGCTCGGCTGGCCCGTCGGCGAGGCCTACCGCCGCAGTTCCAATGTCGAGGACGCCCACAAGCTGACGGGCAAACTCCTCCTCATCGTGGGCGAGGTGGACACCAACGTGGATCCGGCCAGCACCCTGCAAGTCAGCGCTGCACTGGTTCGCGCGGACAAGGACTTCGAGTTGCTCGTCATGCCCTCAACCAACCACGGCGCCGCCGAGACCCCGTACGCCAGCCGACGCCGCATGGATTTCTTCGTGCGGCACTTGCTGGGTCGGGAGCCTCGCTGGCACTGACCTTGTGAACAACCCGGACTCCGTTCAGGCCAGTAGTGCCTGAATGGGGTGGGATTCCTCGACGCCGGTCAAACGCTGGTCAAGCCCTTGGCTCTTGAAAGTGAACCGTCGGTGGTCCACGCCCATGCATTTCAGGATGGTGGCGTTCAGATCATTGATGTGCACCGGGTTCTCCACGACGTTGTAGCTGAAGTCGTCGGTTTCGCCATACGTGACGCCTCCCTTAATGCCGCCGCCGGCCATCCACATGCAGAAATTTCGCGGGTGATGGTCGCGACCATAGTCGGTGCGAGTGAGGCGCCCTTGAGAATACACGGTTCGACCGAACTCACCGCCCCAGATGACCAGGGTATCCTCGAGCAGACCCCGGGCCTTGAGATCGTGAATCAACGCTGCGGAGGCTTGGTCGATGTCCGTGCACTGGGCGCGGATCTCAGTCGGCAAATTGCCATGCTGGTCCCAACCCCGGTGCAAGATCTGAACACACCGCACACCCCGCTCGACCAATCGGCGGGCCAACAGCGCACTGGCCGCAAAGGTCCCCGGCTTCTTCACCTCGTCACCATACAAGTCGGTGGTGGCCTTGGACTCGCTGGAAAAGTCCACCAAGTCCGGGACACTGCTCTGCATGCGGAAGGCCATCTCGTACTGGGCGATGCGCGTCAGTGTCTCAGGATCACCCCAACGTTCATGAGTCTTGGCATTGAGGCGATTGAGAGCGTCGAGCACCACACGCCGATCCTCCCGGCTGACTCCCGGCGGGTTGTCGATGTACAGCACGGGGTCACCGATGGACCGCAAGGCCACGCCCGTGTAGCGGGTCGGTAAATATCCACTGCTCCACATCCGAGTGAAGAGCGCCTGAGCATCGGCCTTGGACGACCAGTTGGGAGTCAGCACCACGAAGGCGGGCAACTCATTATTCTCGCTGCCCAGACCGTAGGCCAACCAAGAGCCCAGACTCGCCTTGCCCGGAACTTCGCTGCCGGTCATCACGAACGTGCAGGCTGGATCGTGATTAATGGCGTTGGTCTGAACCGACTTGAGCACCGCCAATTCATCCACCACCCGAGCCGTGTGCGGGAGCAACTCGCTAATCCAGCGTCCGCTCTGGCCGGCTTGATTGAACTTGAACATGGTCGGTGCCACCGGAAACCGCGCCTGACCCGACGTCATGGTGGTGATGCGCTGACCGTTGCGCACCGAGTCCGGAAGGTCCTTGTCGAAATACTCCTGCAGCTTCGGTTTGTGGTCCCACAAGTCGAGCTGGGACGGGGCCCCATTCATGTGCAGGTAAATGAGGCGCTTGGCCTTGGGCGCGAAGTGCGGAAATCCCGGCAATGGAGGATGAATCCGCGCAACCGCAGAATCCGCAGCACCCAGCAACTTGCCCGCTCCGAGCGTGGCGAGTGCCAGTCCACCCAGACGGATGCCTGCATTGCCAAAAAACTGACGTCGGGTCTGATTCAGTTGAAATTCGAGCAGAGGATTCATGATCAGTTGCGGGTCACAGTTTCGTCGAGGTTGAGCAGCAAGTTGGCCGTCAAAGTGTAGGCAGCCAGTTCGGTTTCCGGGAGGCCGGAGCGCGGGACCGATTCACCAACACGGATCGCCTTGCGGGCCGATTCCGGATCGGCCTGATAGCGTTCCAAACAACGGTCCAAGGTGGTCCGAACAACTTCCAGCTCCGTCGCGCTCGGCGAACGGGACAGGAGTGTTTTGAAGGCGAAGCGAATGCGATCCTCCGGACGGGATCCGCCCTCGGTCATCATCCGGCTCGCCAACCCGCGTGCGGCTTCAAAGTGCTGGATATCATTGAGGAGCTGCAGGGCCTGCAAGGGAGTGTTGCTGCGCTCACGCCGAGAGCAGAACTGCTCCCGGTTGGGGGCATCGAAGGTGGCCATGAAGGGAGGTGGCGCCGTGCGTTTGAAGAACACGTAAAGGCTGCGACGGTAGTGAGAGGAACCAGTCTCTTGACGGTAATTGCGGGTATTGGAGCCACTGTAGGCCACCGGTTCCCAAATGTTCGGCGGTTGATAGGGGCGAACTCCCTTCCCTCCCACGGTCCCGTCCAGGAGCCCAGAAACAAACAAGGCATTGTCGCGCAACTGCTCGGCATCCAGTCGGAAACGCGGACCACGAGCCAACCAACGATTCTCCGGATCGCGTTGCAGTAGAGCCGGCGGTAGGACCGCCGACTGACGATACGCCGCCGAGGTCACAAGGGAGCGGACCAGTGCCTTCACATCCCAACCGGATTCCTGAAAGGTCACCGCCAGCCAATCCAGTAGTTCGGGATGACTGGGGGGCTCGCCCTGCGAACCAAAATCGTCGGCAGTCTTCACTAGACCCACCCCAAAGAACTGCTGCCAGAACCGATTGACCGTCACCCGGGCGGTGAGCGGATGATCCGGAGACACCAACCAACGAGCCAAATCGAGGCGGTTGGGCAGCGCTCCGGCCGGCTTCATCGCTGGGAAGACCGCAGGCACCGCACGCCCCACCTTCTCGCCCGGTGCATCGTACTGACCGCGCACCATGACGAAGCTCTCGCGGGGTTTGTCCATGTCCCGCCAGATGAAGGTCTGCGGAATCTGATCCCTGAATTTATCCCGCTGCTGACGCAAGTCCGTCACGGTGGCGTTGAGCGAATCCAAAGTGGCCCGAGTTTCCGAACACACTTTGGCCAAGTAATGCTCCCGGAGCATCCGAGTTTGTTCAGGCGTCCGCTGGTCAGCTGCCACGTCCTTGAGGATCTTCCGGAGATTCTCCGGCACTTCCTTAACCTCCTTACCCTGATTTTGAGCGATCCACGCCGAGAGAGAGAACCGCGGATCCCGAGCTGGATCGATGCGACCCACGATCCCGGCGCGATCCCAATGAACTAACCCTCCATGCTGCGTGTAGGCGATTCCGGTGACGGGTTGTCCGACTTTAAGTCCCACGGCTTCGGCATCGAACTCCAAGCGCACCCATTCCCCGATCTGAGGCAAGGGCCCCGCATGCTGGCGGCTGGGCTTGCCTTGGGTACCCCAATCGGTGGCTCCTGCGTCGCCCCAGACCACACGGTGTTCCCAGTCGCCCTGAAAGAATTGAAGCATGACCATTTTAGGCGTGGAGGCCGGATCCAAACGAACCCAGGCAAACACCTTGGCCGAAGCGGGAACTTCGAGGGACAGGCCCTCATAGACCGCCTGAATCAACCCATCCCCCCGCTGCTTGAGGGCAGACTGACCAAACTTCACCGGTCCCTCGGACGATTTCACCCAAGCGGGAGCACCCTGGACGCGGGCTCCAGCCGGAGTCCCATCTTCGAGCCAAACCGTCTCGATCTCTCGGGCCGGTGGTTGCGGATTCAGGGTGGCTGGATCGGTGTAGGACACGCTCTGAACACGGGCCTCCACCGCCTTCTCCGCCTCCTGAATAGCCGTCTCCATTTCGGCGAGTTTCTGAAAATCTTTTTCCGACTTTACCGAAGCCACCGGCGGAGTGCGCAGCGCGTTTCCATCCATCGCGGGATCGGCTGCGCTATGGAAGAACGCATAAAGCGAATAGAACTCCTTTTGGGAAATGGGGTCGAATTTGTGGTCGTGGCAGACGGCGCATCCGGCCGTCAACCCCATCCACGCCTGCGCGGTGGTGGAGGTTCGCTCGACCGCGTAGCGGAACACGAACTCGGCATCGATGGCACCGCCTTCGCCCGTAGTGACATTGTTTCGATTGAAGCCTGTGGCCACCAACTGGTCTTGGGATGGATTGGGCAGAAGATCTCCCGCCAACTGCTCCACGGTGAATTGATCGAAGGGCAAATTGCGGTTGAAGGCCCGGACCACCCAATCGCGGTAAGGCCAGATTTGACGCTCATTATCCAGATGGAGCCCGTGGGTATCGGCGTAGCGCGCGACGTCGAGCCAATGGCGTCCCATTTGTTCGCCATACTGCGGGCTATCCATCAAGCGATCGACCCACCGCTCATAGCCCCCGGGACCGGAGTCCGCCAAGAACGCGTCCACTTCGGCCGTCGTGGGCGGGAGTCCGCGGAGGTCCATGCTCAGGCGGCGCAACAATGTTGATCGATCCGCCTCGGGCCCCGGAGACACGCCCTCGCGCCGCCGGCGGTCCGCCAGAAAAACATCAATGGGACCGAAGGCTTTGTCCGCCATCAACGGAGGCTGAACCTTGCGGGGCAGTTCAAAAGCCCAATGTTTCTGGTAGGGGGCTCCCTGTTGAATCCACCGACGCAAAAGATCTTTTTGGGCGGCGCTGATCGTCTTATGGGATTCCGGCGGCGGCATGATCGAGTCCGGATCGTTCGTCTCAAGACGCTGCCACAATTCGCTCGATTTCAGGTCGCCGGGCCGAACGGCCACTCGGCCCTCTTTGTTGGGAGTAAAGGCTCCCTCTGCAGTATCTAGGCGCAGACCCGCTTTACGCTTCTTGGCGTCCAACCCGTGACAGGAAAAGCAGTTGTCGGAGAGAATGGGGCGAATGTCCTGATTGAAGGTCAGGTCTGCAGCCAAGGCCGAAACAACCGAGACCGTCGCCATCGCCGGAATCCACCGGAATGCGCTTTGAACCACGCGAATGGGAAGCATGGCTAAACTGTCTCTGGAAACCGTAGAGATTCAACTCTACAGGCCAAAGTTTTGAAGAGAAGTTACTTCGGTCTACTCGGTCACCCATCCGAAACCACTCACCGCGCGAGCCGGAGGGGTGACAATGGTGGATGGGGAATAGGTTCTTCGACCGAGCGTCGGTCGAGACTTCAACTCTGCGGTGTCTGCACAGGCCCTGTGCAAAATCGGAAAGTGCGCTCTGCCGAGCGCAGAATCGGAAAGTGCGCCCTGCCGGGCGCAGAATCGGAAAGTGCGCCCTGCCGGGCGCACCAACAAAAAACCCCGGGGCCGTAGCCCTGGGGTTTTTCGATAAGCGCTCTTTGAAGGTTCCTTGGACGACTCCCTAGCAATCCAACTAAGACCGATGGATCGTCAATGCAGAACCCTCAGAAAACTGACTTAGTTACCAGCCTTGACCGGAGAGGGAACAGGATTCGGACGGGTCGGAACCACTGCAGTCACCTTGACGTTGGCGGACTGCTGGATAGCCGAAGGCATTCCGGCCGGCAGGATCATCGTGTTAGCGACGACAGAGGCTGCAGCGGGATCGAACATCTGGCCGCCGCACACTTCATAAGAGGCACCACGGTAAGACACCGTCACGCAACCGGACCAAACGGCAACCATTCCGTTGTCGGTGACCTGGTACTCCGAGGAACGAATGACAGCGGTCACGGTCGAACCCTTGACGATGTAGGAGGACTGCGAAGAAGTCTTCTTCACGTAGCCGGCCACAGTACCCACCTTGAGGTTGATCTTGGTGGTGATCACCGGTTCGGAACCGGATTTGTCGACCGAAAGCTCGTCGAAGGAAATCGAGGAATCCGGGAGAACGACGACAGTCGGACCGTTGTCGGCAAGATACAAGTTGGCCTGAGCACCGGCACCGGTCTCAATCCTTTGGCCCGTCTTGATAGCCTCGCCCACGAACGCAGCCTGACCATCTACTTTGACGCTGCCCTTGATTCCGGTGAGTTCAGCTTTGCCAGTTTCAGCGGCAGAGAGAGAGGAACCCGCCATCATCGCGGTGATCGCGCAGAGGCCGGCGAAGCGGGGAGAAATCCCGATCATTTTCATGGTATCGCGTGTAAGAGGTTGAATTTTGTTTCTTCCGGAGGTTAGGAACCGACCTTGGGAAGTCAACCGGGAATTCCGATGAAACCACCCACAAAGTTCGGCCTAATTTCGCTGATCTGCCGAGAACTGTGAACCGGCGAGATCCTAGAATCAAGACTTTGCCGCCACGATTTCAGCCAACCCGGCGGACCATAACTCCCATGCGTCCAGCAGTTCACGAGATTGCTCCACATCCGGAGAGCGCATGGGCAGCCGAACCGACCCTACGGCGATTCCTTCATGAGACAGAACCGTCTTGAGGGAACCCAGGTACCCGCTCTGACCCAGAATCTCAATGAGGCGAATGGAATGCCGCTGCGCACGTCGAGCAACCACCCAATCTCCTCGGGCGGCCGCAGCCTGCATGGCTCGGTACAAGGGAGCCGCGAGATTGTAGGTCGACCCCACGGCTCCAGTGGCTCCCAGAGTGAGGGCCGGCAAGAGCAAGTCATCGCACCCGTAAAGCAACTCCTGCCCCGGACTCAAGGCCGCCACACAGCGCTGCAGCAGCACTAGGTCCGGATTGCTGAACTTGAGCCCAGCCATCGTGGGAATCCGCTGGGTGGCCTGAAGGAGAAATCGATCCGAGGCCAAGTGGATTCCGGTCATGCCCGGCAGGTCATAGGCATGAAACGGCAGGCCAGGAGCCCCGGAGGCAATGAAGGCGCTGGACTCAACCCAAGCCTCCACATCCGCCGGCTTAAAATAGCTCGGAGCCAGAGCGGCGATGCCCGTTGCGCCAAATTTCTGAGCGTGCACTGCCAACTCACGCGCCTCTCGGAGGCAATTGGAGCCAACATGAATAATGCACCGCAAAGCAGTGCCTTCGAGAACGGAAATCCAGCGTTCGGCCAATTGGCAGCGTTCGATCGCGCTG
>JAPLUF010000342.1 GCA_026397755.1 Verrucomicrobiota bacterium | reverse complement strand
TGTCCACGAAGTCGAAGCCCGCCCGCTGGGCCCGGACGGCCGCGGCGACCATGTCGGCGACAAGGTCGTCTACCTCGGTGTCGCTCAAGACGGATCGGTCGTCGGTGATGCCGAATCGGGCATCGAGCAGGGGGTGGCGGTAGGCGATCCGCGGCTCGAGGCGAATCTTGTCGTGGGGCCGGGCGAAGCGACCCGAGTGCGTGAGTTGCAAACCCACCAGCAGGTCGCCGTCTTGGCCATGCCGTTCCAAATGTGCCGCCACCAGTTCGGCTCGCAGCGCCGCCAGATCGGGTGCGTTGGCCTCAGAAAGAACCAGTTGATGCGGGTTGGCTCTTCCGTCCGGGCGCACGGCCACGGCCTCGCCGCCTCAGATGAGTTTGGCCCCGCTCTGTCCAAAACGCCGCCAGCGCCGTCGGACCAAGTCGGTCGGTTTTCCGTCCGGGGCGCCGTCCCAACCTTCCATCGGCAGGATGGCCCAGCGGTTACCGATGGGTTTTGGTATGCCAATACCGGCCGGGATCACGCGTCCCAGCACCGCGGGTTGGGCCATGTCATCGACGGGCAGGGGATGTCCAAGTCCTGCGAGCCGCTGGCGCAGCTCCTCGGCGCTCTTCAGGGTCGCTGGTTTTGGGAATCGGAACGGAGTTGGGGTGGACATGGAAGTGGAGTCAGGGTGTTCAATGCATCAGGGCAGCGGCAGCGAGCAGGAGGAGACCGGTGATCAATCCGGCAGCCACGTCGTCCATGACGATGCCCCAACCGCGCGGGAGTTGCTGGAGGGCGCCGATCGGACCCGGCTTGCCGATGTCGAGGACCCGGAACATCGCGAATGCTGCCAACCACCAGAGGCCGTGGGTCGGCAGCACGGTCAGATCTCTGCTAGAAATCACCCCCAGCAGGCAGCCCGCCTTCAACGGCAACAGGGTGAGGGGAATAGCCACGATTTCGTCGAGGACGACCGATCCTGGGTCGGTTTTGCCCAGCAAGGCCTCGGCTCGCGAGCAGACCGGAATAGCGAGCAGTATGGCCGCGAGGGTCACGGCGACTGCCACCCAGAGCGGTAGCGACAGCACTGGGACGGTGAGAATGCAGCCCACGAGGCTGCCCCAGGTTCCAGGTCCTGGGCGTAGTCGCCCCGAACCGAACCCTTCGGCCAGCCAGAGGATGCCACGGTCGAAGAGGCGCATGTCCTAGGGACGGTATTCCCCGGGGTTGGGACCTGTCTCGGGCAATTATCGAATCGTCGGGCCGTGGAATCTAGTGGGGACGATGGAAAGGGACTGGGGAAAGAAAAAGCGGACGCCTTGCGACGCCCGCCTAACCCAAACAACCAAACTAATCCTCCTCTACCAGTTCGCCTTTTGGGCGTTCCAGAATGAGGGCCTCCTTCACGCTGTTGCGGCGGTTGAAAGGTCCTCTGGAGAACCAACGCGAACTAGCATGCCATGGGTTAGGCCGTCGGCCAGAGGATTTTTCGTACCCCCTCTCTCTCGTCGGTCAGAAACAATTGGCCAGTTCTGGTGACATTCCTGTTTCTCTCCGGGCTTTCGTTGTTCGAGATGAACGGCTTTGATTTGGGCATGACCTCGCGGTTCCTACTTCTGATGGTGTTCTGGGTCTCGTTCGTCCATGCCGAATCCGCGCCGCAGTGGATTTGGGGGCCGGCCGGGGCGGAGAACGAAGTTCGCTTTTTCCGCAAGACCTTCACCGTGCCGCCGGGTGCCATGGGTGGTGATATCGTTTTCGCCGCCGACGACGAAGCCGAAGTGTCCGTCAATCGCCAGCGACTGGGATCTAATAATTCCTGGAAGAAGCCGACGCGACTTAAGATCCGATCGGTGTCCCGGGGAGAGAATGTTCTCGAAATTCGGGCGCGAAACCTCTCCGGAGGGGCTGGCGTCTTGGCCCGGATCGAGTTCTTAATGCGGGACGCTCCTCGCGTGGACCTCGTGACGGATAGTTCTTGGCAGACCTCCTCGGACGGAGTGTCTGGTTGGACTCCGGTCCAGTTGTTGGGGGTGGTGGGAACTCCGCCCTGGGGCCCCATTTCGTTGGAGCCATTGGCCACGCCGGTGGACGGCATTTCAGTGAAGGAAGGCTTTCGACTGGAACTGGTTCATAGTGCGCGGCCTGGCGAGGGATCCTGGATCTCCATGACGCGGGACGATCAGGGGCGCTTAATCATCAGTCCGCAGGGGCCTGAGCCCTTGCTCCGCCTGACGATCGAGCAGGGCAAGTTGGCCAAGATGGAACGACTGGAGACCCAGGTGGGTGGGGCCATGGGCTTGCTGCATGCCTTCGGGGCCCTGTACATGAATGGTCGAGGCCCGGACGGGTATCACCTGTACCGAATCCGCGATGCCGATGGTGATGGCCGCTACGAGTCCACCCAGTTGCTCCGGCGCTGGACGGGCAGTGGCGGTGAGCACGGACCTCACGCGCTCGTGAAGGGGCCAGACGATCGGATCTATGCGGTGGCCGGCAACTTCACTGACGTGCCGAGCGATTTGTCGACCCATTCTCCGGTGGCCCATTATGCCGAGGATCTGGCATTGCCTCGACTGGAGGATGTCAATGGATTCGGAGCCGGGCGCAAGGCTCCTGGCGGCTTTGTGCTGAGCCTGGATCGAGAAGGCCAGGATGCGCGGTTGTTCTCGGCCGGCCAGCGCAACGCCTATGGCATCGCCTTCAACGCCGACGGTGAACTCTTCAGCTTCGATTCGGACATGGAGCGCGACTGGGGAACCCCCTGGTACCGGCCTTCGCGAATTCAACACCTCGTCAGTGGTTCCGACCACGGTTACCGCGAAGGTTCCGGGAATTGGCCCGACTATTATGCCGACTCGTTGCCCCCAGTGGTAGATGTGGGCATTGGATCGCCGACGAGCATCCGATTCGGGGCGGGTACGGCCTTTCCTGCCCGCTACCAGAAAGCGCTCTTCGGCCTAGACTGGGTTTTTGGGCGACTCATTGCTGTGCATCTCCAAGAACAGGGAGCCGGGTACACTGGTCGGGTGGAGACGCTTTTCCGGGGGGGCGCGATGAACCTCACCGATTTGGAGGTGGGACCGGATGGAGCCTTGTACTGCATCACTGGCGGCCGTGGAGGCCAGTCGGGACTGTACCGACTGACTTTTGTTGGCAACCCGGCCTCCGAGCCTTCGGCCGCAGTGGTGGCGGGTGCCAAAGAAGCCCGGGCGCAGCGACGGCAATTAGAAGCCGTCCATGGCCGAGTGGAGACCGGTTGGCTGGCCTCGGGTTGGTCGCAGTTGGGATCGGCTGATCCGATGCTGCGCCAGGCCGCCCGGATTGCGCTGGAATCGCAACCGGTGGCCACCTGGGTCGAGAAGGCTTTGGCTGAGGAGAATCCCAAGATCGGTTTGACCGCCCTGTTAGCCCTAGCGCGATGCGGGGATGGAGCGCAGCAAGTGGCGCTGCTCAAAGCCCTGGGCCGGTGGCCCCTCGACGCGTTGGACGAAGATTGGTTTCTGACCCAGCTCCGGGTGATCGAGGTGGCGTTCGCCCGCCATGGAATCCCGGAAGCCCTCAAGCCAATGGTCATTGAAAAACTGGGTCGTCAGTTCCCAGCCTCAACCTGGCCTCGTAACCGCGAGTTGTCGCAGTTGCTCGTTGCGCTGGGTGATGGAGAGGTTGTGCCCAAGATTCTTCAGCTGCGGGATGCCTCGAGGACGTGGCAGGAACGGATGCACTACACGGTGGTCTTACACGGGATGACCCAAGGGTGGACTCCGGCTTTGCGTCAGCGCTACTTCGTTGGGTTTCGGCAAATCCCGTCGGGATGGGGCCACCTGCCGGCCGCCTACGAACAATGGTTCCTGGATGTGGACCAGAAGCCCAACCCCGGGGCCGGATTCGATCCGTTGATCAAACGCCTCGAGCAGAAGGCCTTCGGGTTAATTCCCGACGCGGAAAAAGGCCCGATTGCCGAGCTGATGAAGGCCCCGCCATCCGCCGTCCCCGCCCCCACGGTTCCCGCAGCGACACCCAGCCGCCCCAACGGGAATCGAGCATGGAAGTTTGACGACTTGGCCGATGTCTTGAGCACGCCCCTGTCGGGCCGAAATTATGCGCGAGGTCAGCAAGTTTATCAGCTCTCCCAATGCGGGGTCTGCCACCGCTTTCAGGGAGCAGGAGGCGCAACGGGACCTGAGCTGACCGGGGTGTCTAGCCGGTACTCACGGGCGGACTTGTGGCGTTCCATTGTCGATCCCAACGCGGTCATCTCCGAGCAGTATCAGACCATGGTCCTGACACTGAAAGACGGGAAGGAGATCACGGGTCGGGTGTTGGAAGATTCTCCGACCCAGATCGTTGTTGGGGTTGATGCCCTGACCGACCGAAAGGTGACTCTGCAACCTAGTGAGGTGCGTCACCGCGTCGTCTCCAAGGTGTCGTCCATGCCTGAAGGGTTGCTCTCGGCTTGGGGGCGGGAAGACATCCTCGACTTGTTGGGCTATTTGGAATCCAACGGGCGGGAGGAGTCTCCGATCTTCAAGCGGCTTTGAGCGCTTTCCACAGCACATGGACGACCCAGAGGACGATCATCCCGCTGGCGCTGGCCACCTTGACGGCGGTCCCGGCGATCAGGCCCAGTGCCGCTCCGACGCCCGCGCTACCCGCCGCGCTCCAGGGGCGGCCTCCGATCCATTCGCCGAGAATGGCTCCCAGCAACGGGCCAGCAATCCATCCCAACGGAGGCCACCACAACCCCAGCAAACCGCCGATGGCCGCTCCCACCATACCGCGCCAGGTGGCTCCGAGTCGTTGGGCGCCATAGCTGGCTGCCGCGAAGTCTAAGAGGGCCGAGAAAACTGCCACGACGATCAGCGTGAGAAGAACCCATGTGGCTGCCCCGTGGTCCCCGAGAATCCATCGGTGCCCCAGCGCTGCGAGGGCAATCAACGGAGTGCCGGGGAGTCCGGGCAGGAGCGCTCCCGCCAAGCCGACGAGCATGATGAGGAGGGTCAGGGCGAAGGCGGTGATTTCGGAGGGGCTCACGGTCGTAGTTGGGATGAACGGAACGCAGCGTGTCGAATCGACAGACGAGGAGGGCAGTTGTTTGTTAGCCGGAGCCTCGCTGGAGATGTTTTGACCAGGATCTGTGTTTGGGCCTTGGGTTCACCGGCCCGCGCAGCGACCCGGCAGCGGTGGCGTTGCAGAGTCTCACGCTCACTTTCTTCTGCAAGGTTCGGAAAAAGCCTGAAAATAGAACTGCTTCTCAGTACCCATCTAAACGAATCCAATCGGATCGAAAAGCGTGTCCGTCGAGGTTGGATGTCTTTGGCTGTCGCCGAAGACGCCGGACAAGTTCTCAGAGTCTCCGACCCTCCCGCTGCCAGTTCCAGCCCTCGCCCGGAGAGTTGAGATTGTTGTTTTTAGCCAGTTGGCAGTTGACGTATCGAAAATCCCTGTTAATGTGGTTTTGTTCTTTCGCAGCAGAGTTTTAAAAGCGCAGTAATTCGGCTCCCTTGACTTTTCACCGGAGCGGGTTAACGCAACTTTTAATCGTAGGGCTGAAGTTTTGGTGCCTGACGTTTATAGGGTTTTAGAAAGTTTTTTTAGGAAGTGATTTTGAATTGTTAAAGTTTTGTTGGATTGGTTGTTCGTTAAAGTTTTCAATTATTGGAAACAATGCGTTCAAATCACAGTCAACGAGGTGTTTAACAAAGCGAAATCAATCTAATTAAACAGTTTAATTAAACCTTATTAGTCAGTTGCACTGTTCGTTTTCTGAGGCGTCGTTGTTCAACTCCTCAGGATCTCCACTAAGTCCTACAGAACTGATTCTGATTATTCCCCGGGGCGTATGGTCATCCTCTGACTGGCGCCCCGGTTTTTCTTTGGGCCCCCGTCGGAACGACGGGGGCCTTTTTTTTTGTGCGCCCGGCAGGGCGCACTTTCCGACGGGTTAAACTCCCGAGCAGGCCCCACAAGGGACAGGCTGCTCACAAGGCTGCCCACAAGGGACAGGCTCACAAGGGACAGGCTGCCCACAAGGGACAGGCTGCCCACAAGGGACAGGCTCACAAGGGACAGGCTGCCCACAAGGGACAGGCTGCTCACAAGGGACAGGCTGCTCACAAGGGACAGGCTGCTCACAAGGGACAGGCTGCTCACAAGGGACAGGCTGCCCACAAGGGACAGGCTGCTCACAAGGGACAGGCTGCTCACAAGGGACAGGCTGCTCACAAGGGACAGGCTGCCCACAAGGGACAGGCTGCCCACAAG
>JAPLUF010000307.1 GCA_026397755.1 Verrucomicrobiota bacterium | reverse complement strand
CGTATCCTGATTGCCGTTGTAGGTGACCGACTGCACACGGCCGTCGGTGCCAACGGTCAGGGTGTAGGCTGGTTTATCATTGAGGGTTCCGGCCATCACCGATTCTCCGCGCAGGTTGGTGTTCGCCGAGGAAACAGCCTGTTGGATCATCTGGGTCACCTCCGCCGCGTAAGCCTTGAGGTCGTCGGCCGAACGAATGCTGTTGGCCTTCACGGCCAATTCTCCGGCCCGCGTGGTCAACTTGGACAACGAGCGCATCACGGTGTTGGTCGTGGTGGCCGTCTCCTTGAGCCGGGTGACGTTGCGACCGTACTGACCTACCCGACCGCGTTCCCCCTCGAGATCCAAGGTCCGCCGCACGGCACCCGGATCGTCCTCGGGCAGCGTGACTCTCTGACCGGTGGAGATCTGCGCCTGATAGCGAGCTTGCCGTGCGGTAATGCTGCCCAGGTTGGAAATCAACCGATCGGCATAGGCTCCTGAGGTGACTCGAATCATGTCGTTAGCCTTTCAGTAAGAAACCCTAGCGCTTGAGGCTCAGGGTCGTATCCATCAATTCGTTGATGGTGTTGATGAGCTTGGCACTCGCCTGATAACCGCGCTGAAAGCGAGTGAGGTCGGTCATTTCTTCATCAATGGAAACACCGCTGACCGAATCCCGCTGTCCCTTCAGCAACTCGGCGATCACTTTTTGGTCGGCCAATTGCTGGTTGACGGAGGAAAGGTCTTCACCCAATCGCCCGACGATGCGGTTGTAGGCATTGCCAAACGTTTGCCCATCCAGTGCTGCTATCGGCCGGTTTCCCAACTGCGAGAGAGCCTGGGCCACGCGATTGTCGCCCCGTGCGATCGCGCTGCCGGAAACCTGCAGGGAGTTAGGATTATCCAACAGGTCTTGGTTGACACGAATGTCCGCGGCGGAAGAACCCAGGAAGAAAGCCCGACCGGTAGTGCCATCGAGGGCGAAGCCGGCGGTATGCACGGCATTGACTTCGTCGATCAGGTTCTTGGCTAAGTCATTGATGCTGCTGCGCAAGTCCTTCAAGCCGCCGTCACGGGCATCTAGGGTTCCGTGCACGCGACCCGAGGTAATAGCCAACGCATCGGTCGTGCCGGAGGCGCGAATCATCCGCTGGCCGTCGGTATTGGTAAAAGTCTCCAGGGTCTTTGCCCGGATATCGCTGGTGACCAATGAAACACCACCAACCACGATCCCCACAGAACCGTCGGAGGCCTCGATCGAATCAAACCCAATCACTCCGGAAAGCGATTCCATCTTGGCTTGGCGTTGATCCCGCAAGTCGTTGGCCGAACCGCCCGAAACGGCCTCGGTCCGCGAGATCTGCCCATTCAGGCGCGCGATGTCGGACAAGAGCGCATTGGCCGACTTCAGGTCGGTGTTGAGGGATTCGTCCAACTGAGTGCTCAGGGCGGATAAACGATTGTCGAGCGCCGGAAACTGGGCTGCCAGGGACGCGGCCCGACGCAGGGTGATTTCCCGCTCGGGAAGAGAAGTTGGCTGGGCCGCCAGAGATGCGAAGTTATTGAAGAAATCGGTCAGACCCGCAGCCAACTGCTGGCCGCCACCCACCCCGTTGGCCGCCGAGGTGCCTCCGGCGCCGGTATTGCCCCGATCGATGCTTTGTCCAAGCAGGGACTGCACCGTCTTCAAAGCGTTCTGTTGGGCTTCCAGAGAGCCACTCACCCCACCCTCGGTGATGACTTGCCTATCCAGGATTTGATCGCGGATCTGCCGAATAGCCACCACCTCCGCCCCAGAACCTACCGGATCGGTGAGGCCGTCACTGGAGGCGGTGGATTGAATGGACACCCGTTGCCGGGCGTAGGCCGCGTTGTTGACGTTGGCCAAATTGTGACCGGCCACCTCGACGCCCTGCCGTTGAGCAGCCAAGGCCCGAGTTCCAAGACGCAATGTTCCCAAAAGTCCCAACATACAACGTGCTCAAAAAAGGTTTAGCCGACCGCTTCGTACATTCGGCGCGCTGTGGCGCGAGAACCCAACAAGGCTCCGTCGCCGGAGTAAGTGCTGCCTCCCTTGGCGGCAAACAAACTGCCCATGAGCCGCTGCATCAGCTCCACAGTCCGCGAGAGGAGCAAGTGGTTCTGCCGGGAGCGGGCCCGAACGCGGGTCAGCAACTCGTTGTTTTCCTCTACCAACGCCCGGATCAGAGGACGGTAGTCCTCGGGCAGCAACGGCAGGAGGAGTTCGAACGACGCATCGGCCGTGGCCCCAAGGGAGCGAGCCAAATCGGCTCGGCATAATTCGCGTTCACGACGGGCCTCCTCGATGAGTGCGGCCTGACTTTCGATGGCGGCAGAGCCGTCCAGCACGCCTTCGGCATCTCGCCGAAAGACTGTTTCCTGCTGCTGATCTAGACGGGCCAGCAGTTCACCATATTGCTGCAACTCCATCCGCAGCGCTTCGATTAGATCCTGAATGGATGAATTCACGGGAGAGATGTGGCGCCTGGGAAGGCCGCCTCTGGGGTTGAAATGGACACAGGGGTAGACTGACGAATTTGGAGTTCGAGACTTCGGGCGACGCCGAATGTCCCGGATTGGCTAATTTGGTCGGCCCAACGCTCGACCATCATGTCTTGGTAAATGCCGCGAGACGA
Organism: Verrucomicrobiota bacterium; assembly: GCA_026397755.1. Classification (GTDB taxonomy): domain Bacteria; phylum Verrucomicrobiota; class Verrucomicrobiia; order Limisphaerales; family UBA9464; genus SXXZ01. The sequence continues at coordinate 1,924 of JAPLUF010000307.1, read as the reverse complement.
CGAGGCCGGAAGAGCGCCGCCACCGAGGAGTGGCTTCTGGGCCTCATTGAGCAGGTGCCGCACGAAGACGGCCTCAAACTGCTGAGTCATCTCGCGGGTCTTGTCTGCGGAAGCGGCCCCCGGAGGCCTCGAACCCGAGTGGGCAAGGCCGGCCAGCGGAACGGAAGAAGGACTGGTTCCAATAGGGTTCATGGTTCAGCGCAAGATGAGTTCGGCCTGAAGCGCTCCGGCCTGCTTCATGGAGCCGAAGATGGCCATCATGTCGCGCGGAGTGACGCCGATGGCGTTGAGGCCGGCCGCGACTTTTTCGACGGTGGGCAAGTCGGATAGAATCATCAGCGTACCCTTGCGTTCATTGACGCTGGCGTCGGCCCGCTGTGTAACGGCGGTCTCGCCGGTCTGGCTCAGCGCGTTGGGTTGCGAGACATCAAAGCTGTTGGCGATGGTGATAGTCAGATCACCGTGTGAGACCGCGCAGCTGGAGATCTTCACCTTCGACGTCGCCACAATCGTTCCGGTCCGCTCGTTGATGACGATGCGGGCAGTGGTGTCCGGGGACATCTCGATGTCTTCCAGACGGGCCACAAAATCAACGGAGGCCTGATCCACCCCTTCAGGCATGCGGACCTTCACCGAAGTCGGGTCGATGGCTCGGGCCGCATTGGTGAACCGCTCATTAATTGCCATGGCTAATCGGGCTGCAGACGTGAAGTCCGGCTCGCGTAGCAGCAGCTCAATTTCTTGGTTCTCCACGATGCGGGTCGGGATCTCTCGCTCCACCAGGCCTCCACCGGTAATGGTTGCCACGGTGGGGTGATTCTTCTGAACGCTCGACGAGGCATTGCCGCCGATGAAACCGCCCACAGCCAGAGCACCCTGGGCCACGGCGTAGATTTGTCCGTCGGCCGCGTAGAGCGGGGTTTGCACCAAGACGCCCCCTTGCAAACTGCGCGCATCGCCCATGGCAGATACCGTGACATCCAAACGCTGACCATTCTTGGAAAAGGCCTTGATGTCGGCCGTCACCATGACCACGGCCACATTCTTGGCGATCAACGTCTGAGCCGGCACTTGCACGCCGAAGCGCTGGAGCAAGTTGGCGAAGCTGCGAAGCGTGTAGATGGGGTTCTTGTCGCCGTCCCCATTGAGGCCGACCACCATCCCGTAACCCACCAACTGGTTGTCGCGTGCACCGGCGACCATAACCAAGTCTTTAACCCGGGTGCCCAGGGCCAGCGCCTGCGAGCAGCACAAGAGGCCCAGAAGTGCGGAAGCTCGGGTTCCGCGATTTAGCGCAGTCCAATAAGATGAAAAACGGTGGAGGCGCATGGTCAGAAAGGCGTGATTTTGTCGAAGGTGCGGGTGAACCAACCACGGCGTTGGCTGTCGGAGACTACGCCCTTGGAGACAAACTTGATGCTGGCGTCAGCGATGTTGTGGCTGAGGACTGTGTTGCCGGGCTGGATGTCTTCTTGACGGACCAATCCACGCAGCACGGCCTGCTGCTCCTCGCCACCCACCAAAGTCATTCGACGGCCCTCGAGAATCATGTGCCCATTGGGCAGCACCTCGGTCACCCGGACGGCAATCCGGGCGGTGATGTGCTCAGAATTATTGATCGTGCCGCCCCCCTCGAAGCTCTTGTCGGACTTCATGTCCATGGAGGGATACTTGCCACCACGGGTCAGAAACCCGTCTTGGCCCGCGCCGAACAGGAAGCTCGAAATACTTGCACTAATGCCCGTCTTTTTGGCGGTCTTGGTGTTGTTCTGCTTGGCCGACTCGTTGGTCTCTTCGACCACGATGGTGGGGATGTCGCCCACATTACGGGCACGATTATCGGCCAAGAGCAGACGGGCAGACGACTCGGTCCACAGAGAGCCATTGGCGGCCAGCACGGGCATCGGTATCACGATCATGACGG
>JAPLUF010000277.1 GCA_026397755.1 Verrucomicrobiota bacterium | reverse complement strand
GGTTCGGAGCGGAGCAGCCGGGCCACCAAAGGTGCCTCTCCGACCGCATCCAGGGGTTTTCTCTTTCGGGCCATGTCAGAGAGTCCCAAATCTCAAACCACCAAACAAGAAATTTTACCGATATATATGGTGATTTGGTATAAGATGCGCAAGAAAGCCGACCTGCCCTCCAAGCCATGTGTCGTTTGCGGTCGACCCTTTGTGTGGCGCAAGAAGTGGGAAAAGGTCTGGAGTGAAGTCAAATTTTGCTCGGATGCCTGCCGGATGCAAAAAAACGACTCCAACCGTCAATGACAGCAAATCCCCCCTGAGCAACCATGGTAGCCCCATGCCTTCCTTAATAGGGACAGGCTTTAATAGGGACAGGCTTATAAAGGATCGGAATGATAGAGGGACAAGGAATGATAGAGAGAATGATAGAGGGACAGGCTCGAATGGCAGTTAGATGGATCGGAATGATAGTGATAGAGGGACAGGCTCCGAGATCTGCGGTTTTTTTTGGGTTTTAGGTCGAAGACCGCTGGTCCAAAGGTAGGCTTCCTGGAGAAGAATAGAGTAATTCTAACCAATGAATTCTTGTTTTTGGACCAGAGCCCTACCCTCCCGACGGCAGGGTCTTGTTTTGCGATCATGGCCTGCCTTTGGAGGCCACCTATTCACCGATTCAGATGAAGGTGAAAAGCGGGTGATTGAATCGAGGGATACCGTCTTCAACCCCTGGCGGTCATGCCCCGCAACGGGCGTAGACTGAAGATCATGGACTTTTCTAAGTTGGACACTGGATGAGGGGAGGGTTGGCGTTTTCGTTGGAGCCAATTTTGGTGATGGAGAGCGATGGATTCGACGAAGCTGCGGGTGCCGATGACGGCGCCGTCGGTGAAATATCTGATTCGATGGAGCAATTGGTGGACAAGCCCTGGATCCTTGTGTGATTTCTGCGGACCGCGAGCCGAGGCTGAGGGTTTATCCGTGGTGTTGTTGCGGGAGTGTGCTGAAGAGAAGACGCCTCGTCGTTCTGCATACTCAAAGAGCCCGGCGCGATAGTGTTTGAGGGCCTGTGCAGGATTGAGGCTCAAGCTGTCGCGAACCATCACCAGCGCTTGATAGCCGTTCAAAGCCTCTGGGCGTCCGGCCATAGCTTGGCCATAGCCGCTCCAACGGTAGAGGGCCGGATTGGCGACCAATCCGGCGCGGACAGGGTTGAGGTCGATGTAGGCGGCGATGGTGGAGAGGGCAGAGCCGTCGGCGCCGATGAGGACGCTCTTGAAACGTTCCTCCCAGAGAGTGCCGCGTCTGCCTTGGCGGAGGTTGTGCCACTGACTGAAGCGTTGTTTGAGTTCTTTGAGGTACTGGCTGAGGTCTCCCATGCGTTTCCAGAAGCGCTGGCGCAGAGCGTCTTTTTCAATGGAGAGCAGGGAAGTGTTGGCGAGTTGTTTGCGGATTTCCTCGACGTGGACTGGTGAGTAAATGGCGCCGATGCGTTGGATTAACTCTGCGTCGTTGGGAGGGGATTCTGGTCGTTTTGGGACTTCGATGAGGAGATGGAAGTGGTTGCCCATGAGGCAGAAGGTGAGGATTTGGATGCCGCAGAAGCGGGCGTATTGGCGCATCAGAGATGCGAAGTGCTCCTTTTCGACATCGCCGAAGACGAGTTGTCGGTCCACCACGCGGGACATGCAGTGGTAGAAGCCGCTGGAGGCATCTGGATGGGCTTTGAGGCGTCGTGTTCTCATGAAGCGTCTACCTCATGATTCGTTGCCTCTGGACGAGTTCTTTCGAAAAAAGAGCCTGTCCCTTTAAATAAAAGAGGCTGTCCCTCTTGGGGGGAGTGAGATTTGGGGGGAATCGAAGCGGGGTCGGGTGTTTATTCGGCGAGGGCTTTGGCTCCCGTGATGCCGGATTCGAGCTTTTTCACCGTGGGCAGAATCCTGGCTACGGTGGTGGATTCAATCTGGCCCGCAAAGGGTCGGAGATAAAATTCCATTACTCCAATGACGTCGCCGTTGCGGTCATGCAGGGGCGCTGTGACCACGGATGCTCCCGGATTCTTACCAAAATAAGTCTGATTCTCTTTGTGAACTTTTCGTACCGTCTCGCCGGCTTGCAGTCCGAGATCGATCGAATTCTTCGCCGCAAGACATCGTAATTCCAGCTTGTCAGAGGATACCCCGTACAAGCGCAGATTCAGAAGACGCGGTTGCTGCTCAAGTGCTTGCCGCACCAAAGTCGATGCCAGAGTCTCTAGGGGGCGGTAGCGGATGCTGGCATCGGCAAACAGAGCGGTGGTGTCAGATTTGGTGATGAAACCGATATGCCCAGCATTGAAGGAGTTGTCGGTCAGAGTTGGGAATGCATTGGTGCCATTCAGCAAGACTTCGATCTGATTGCCTTCGGCGCGAACAGATAACTCGTACCACCTGCCTTTTTGGAAGGACATCGAGGGTCCAATGGGAATAGATCTTTCTCCATCAACAAACTTGTAGAATCGCAGGTTGTTGCCCAAGGCACTGGCTCGGACGACGTAGAAGTTTTTCGAATCCTGATGGCGGAATACCAGACCAGCGATTTGCTCAAAGGTGCCCCCATTGATCTGGAATCGTGCGGTGAAGGTGAAGTCGCCGTAGCGTTCGGAGTTGTGGATTAATAGCGGAAAACGTTCGTCCTCATTGCTTGGGGCTGTTTGGGCAATGACGGCTTTGCGGGTCAAACGGGGAGCCTGTGGAGACAGGGGTTTCAGGATCGGGGGCAGATCTTCCTCTATTACCCGCCAATCACCGGGTTTTCCAACGCCGGCGAGCTCGGTTTTCCACCCGTCCGGAAGGGTGCCAGGTTTCGTTGACGAAAAATCAAACGAACGCTCTGCAGCGGAAAGCAAAACTGCGCAGGCTGCCAGTATCAACCACGCCGTCGGTCGGATCATGTCTTCGAGAGGGTAATCAGTTCCTCCATGCGGGCAATCCTCTCCGCTAAAAAGACGTATGTTGACTCCGTCCGCGGACAGTAGTCGGTGGCGTGGATACAGGAGTTGCGGTGAACTGGAACAGAAATCCTGTCCTGCAAGCCCTTCGACAGCCCTTCGCTGCTCAGGGAGTCTCGTCCGGCACAGGCTGCGAAGTGCTTCTAGTGGAGTGGTGCCTTTGGTAAAGGCTCGCCACATAATGAGGCCGCTGTCGCTGCACGGGCGGAAGATGCTTTGGGGGTATTAATCCCCGCCTCAGAAGCAATTGCTCGTTCTCCCGGTCCAAGATGATCATCCGCATGATAAGGTCCTGATTCTGACGGAGCAGATCCCGGATCTCGTGCTTGGTGGACCGGAGTTCCGGACTGAGTGAGAGCCAGTAGTTGCGGTGGTTCCGAATTCTTTGGAGTGCATCTTCAAGGCGAGGTAACACCTTCCGCCGCGCCTCGGCAGCCGAGGTAAACTGAGTCGAATCTAGTTGGCGTAGACATTGCGACTCCTGTGCAAGGTGTTCTAGAAGATCCGTATTCAGCGACAGGTGAGAGCGGAGGTCCAAAACCATCTGGTTCTCCGGGTTCATGGGATCGAATTCTTGAGTCCAGAGATTCGGTTGGTCGTGGAAGACGCGTTAGGGAGGAAAATCTTTTGAACCTCTTTGTTGACGTTTTGATCCCAACGCAGGTTGTTAAGCCGCCACTGAGCCATCTCGCGGATCAGCTTCAATCCCGAGGAAACAGGTTGAGCTAGTGATTGGGATGCGACTTTGTTTTCTAACATTGCCGATGGAGGCTGGACCGAAGGGGTGCCGTTGGTCGAATTGGTGTTCGACGACTGGGCGACGTTGTTGGGCACGGGGGCAGCGTTGGTTGGTTGGGAAATAATCTCTGTGTAGGCGGCCGATGCGCGGTCTGGTTGAAACATTCGTTCGTAGATCAATCCGATTTGATACTGGGCCTGAGAATGCCATTCAGCGTTACCTGGAAGTTTGAAGAGAGTTTCGTAGATCAGCAGCGCGTTGAGATAGTCGCCTTGCTCGTAGAGCTCATTGGCCAGTTTGTTACCGGTCCGCTTTTGCCAGTAAGCCCAATTGTCCGGGTCCTTGCTGGCTCGCTCTTGTTCCGTGTTGAGCAGTTCCAAGGTTTGTTGGATGGCTTCCTGATGCATCCCAAGTTTCTTGTAAGCTTCAGCCATCAAGAAGCGAACTTCTGCAATCTGGGTCGAAAGTGCTGCTTTTTCGATGCATTGCTCCCCCTCTGCCAGGACCCCTTTCCAGTCCTTGAGTTCAAACACGGCCTTGACCAGTTTTAGGCGGACCTGTGCCTCGTTGAGGTCCGAGTCGCCCAACTTGAGGACACGCCGGTAGTAGTCGGCCGCGCGGTCAAATTGGCCCGCCATCAGAAAGGTGTCCGCGATTTCGGTCTGAGCCAAGAGGACCAGGGAACGGTAGGTGGTGATGTCCTTCACCTGAAGACTAACCACGGTCGACATCACGGCGTGAAATTTGGAAAGGGCCAACTCCGTGGCGCCAATTTTCCGGTAAAGGACTCCCTGTCGATAAAGAATCGAAGGGGTGTCTGGATGGAGAGGATAGCGGCTGACTAATTGGGAGTAGATTTGCTGCGCCTTGGCGAGGGATCTGCTATCCAAGGCGAATTGTGCGAGGTGTTTCAGGCATTCCCGCTGAGTTTCTACCGGTGCATCTGGGTTTTCGATGATGCCTACTAACAGGCTCTCCGCTGCCAATTGATCTTCGGGTTTTGCGCTGTGTTCATAGGCTTGAGCGGCCCTCTCGACCATGTCGCGCCAAACCTTGTCTTCGTCAACCACCACCTTCTTCACTTGCCGTCGGAGGACGTTTTCAGATTCCGGAAATTCGCGACGATCCTTTTTGGGTGATCGGAGTCGTTTTTCCAGTGAGTCGGCAACCTCGTCGGTCAATCGTGTGGCTCTGTTGACACCATCGATGTTTGGATTGGGTCGGTTAATTAGGTTGGATGCGTTGGTTGTCGGTGACGATTTTGCAATGGGGGGCTCAGCCACGAGGATATTGATTCCGATCACCAGTGAGGTGATTAGGTGCCAAATCCTTCGTTGAAGGCAGCGGTGATTAGGCATGGGTCAGTCCTGACGGAAGACAGCACTGCTGGAGTTGGGGGTGGACGGGGCCCCGGGAATGAAGGGCACTGGTACGACCGTTCCCGAATCCTTATGAGAGCCGGGTGTCCCGAAAAATCGGAGAAGACTTTCCGGGCTCAGAGAATTTTGAGGTCGGATAGTTTGAATCGTGGTGACGGCTTCCCGGTTCGGGCTATTGGGCTCTCGAAGCGTGGTCGCTGAGAGTTCAGTTCCTAGTATGGAATTTACCCAATTGTCGGGAATTCGAGGAAAATTATTAATCTGGTCATCTATAGGCGGAGCTGAGGGCAACGGCCAGCGATAAAAGGGATCGTCTTTGGGAACGTCTGAGCCGGGTTGTGATGAAGCGATGGGTTTGGGAGGCAGATCTGTGTAAAGAGTGGGGAGTCTTGCCAGAACTTCCTCCAACGGGCGAGGTGGCGCGCCGAAGTTCAGAGGCTTGGGTCCCAATCGAGTTAGATAGGCGTTGGGTGCCGAGATCGCTGGAACCATGAGAATGGTTCCTCCGATAATCATGTGTAAACGGTTCATCACATCCTTGTGAGTCTTTAATTTTTCACATCCCTAGGGACTGCAACTGTCCGTTACCTGCGGCTGAGATCCCGAATTGCATCTTCGTAGGAAGCCACGAAGTGTCACCGGGCGGTTGAAAACCAGCCACAGAGGGGCGGTTCAAACCCAGCCAGTCTGAGGTGTTTGTTTGATAGGGTTTTTGAGGTTGAAGGGCAAGAGAGTGTTGGCGGATAGATAGCCGGATAAATGAGCCGGCGACGATGCTGTGCGAGCCTTAGCTCGCGTCGCCGGCGGCGGAAGGTGTTGCGACTTCGTTGGTTTGGGACCGCAAGATCGGAGAGTCTTTGACCCGGTAGCTGCGGCCTTTGATGGCGATGACCTGGGCGTGATGGAGAAAGCGGTCAAGGATGGCCCCGGCAGCCGGCACATCGCCCAAGAGCTTTCCCCATTCTTCTAGGGGTCGGTTGCTCGTCATGATCGTTGAGCGGTTTTCGTAACGGCGCATGATCACTTCCAGGAGGTACTCGCCGGAGTGCTTGGGCAAGGCCTTGAGCCCCATGTCATCAATGAGCAGCAGGTCGGGCTTCAAATACCGCCGCAAGGTTCTGTCTTGGTGGTTGACGGCTTCATCCTTCAGGAAGTCCCGCACCAGATCGAAAATCGAGGTGTACAACACGGTGAAGCCGAGTCGGATAGCGGACTGTCCGATGGCCTGAGCCAGGTGGGTCTTGCCGACGCCCGGGGGGCCCAGAAAGAGGACGTCGGTGTGTTCTCGGAGGAAGCCTCCGGCGGCCAACTCGAAGATCATTTTTCGGGGAACTCCGGGGTTAAAGCTCCAGTCGAAGTCCTCCAGACTTTTCGGATGCCGGAAGGCAGCCGCTTGGGTCCGTCGCCCGAGTTGTCGCTGGTGACGGATGTTGAGTTCATCTTGGAGGATGAGTTCGAGGAACTCGGCGTGGGTGAGTTGGTTGGCGGCAGCTTCCTGCAATCGGGCTGGGAGGCTCTGGCCGAGGCCGGAGAGGCGGAGTTCTTTGAGGGTGAAGTCTAAGGTGGCGGTATTCATAGGGGTGAGAAGCAGTCGGGGGTGAGTTGGGCGTACTGATCGAGATCGCGGATGAGGGGATGGCTTTCGAGAAAACCCAGCGTTAACTGGGGTGATGGCTGGGCTAGCAAGGTCTTGAGATCCCGCAAGCGCCAGGCCCCTTGATCAAGGGCTCGAGCGGCAGCCCGTTCGATGAGGCCAATGGGGTGGTCATCTACCAACCCCAGGAACCCCTGGAGAACCCGGATTCCTTCGACACCGCGGACCTCGTACATCCGTCGGGTCCAGTTCCCGCTGGCCGTGCCCATGAGGGCAGCCCGTTCGAGCATGTAATCGACGCCCCGTTCGATGAAGGCGCGCTTGTGGCTATGGATGTGAGCCTGATCGGTGCTGAAGCGTCCAGGATCCACCCGGGCATGCAGGGCGATAAGCTTCATTCGCTCGTCAAACAGGCGCACGAGCTTCGACTCCCAGCGGACCCAGACCTGTTGACCCATGAACTCTGGAGGAACGGAGTAGAAAGCCTTCTGGAGTTCAATGTGACCGTCCCGATGTACAGACCTCCGAGCTTCGGAAAACATCGGGAAGAGACTGTCTGGTAAAGGCTGCAATCTGGGCCGTTCAACATCTCGGAACTGCTGAGCCACCTGGCGACGGGTAGTGCCGTGGAGTCGGGTGTCGGCAACAGTCCGTTCCCACTCGATAAGGTGGGCGTTTTGAGCGGCCAAGCTCTTGAACTCGTGGCCTTTAAGAGCGTTGTTCTGGCCGTATTTGACACCTGCCTCGACCTTGCCCTTGTGCCGAGGCATGGCAGGCCGGGTGGGCAGCATTACCGTGCCATAGTGAGCACAGAACTCGCGCACCTTGGGGTTGAGTTCCGGTTCAAACCAATCACAACGGCTGACCGCGGCGCGCAGGTTGTCGACAACCAGTTTGGCCGGTACACCCCCGAAAGAGCGGAAAGCGTTCTCTAGCCCCCGGATAAACTCCTCGGTCGTCTGTCGCCAGAGCACTTCGCTATAACCCTTGCGGGAATGACTCAAGATGACACGGAGGAGATGAGGTCGACGGCGTTTGCCTTGCTCGTCGATCACCCAAGCACCCTGACCGAAATCGATCTGGGCTTCCTCGCCCGGCTCACTCTCCCAACGGCGGAAAGGAAGCTTTTGGCTGGAGCGGCGGCAGTGGACGAAGCGTTTGACCGACGTATAGCTCCCGGCAAAGGCGTGGCTTATGACCAGATCCTGATAGATCCGTTGAGCCGAGAGGCCCTGCTCGATAGCCAAAGTGATCTCGGCTAAGTGAACCTCGCAGAGACTGCGGCGACCAGAGCGGGAGCCGGCAGTCGGAATGGCTGGTTTTGGTGCTGAGCCCGTGCCGGTGTCCTCGGACCCGAGGGGCGGAATGGCCGGGTTTGACTCTGGAGGAGGGGCAGAGCCGGGGGGCGGAATGGCTGGTTTTGAGGGCCCCAGGTGTCGGGCCACCGTCTCCCGGTTCACGGCCAGTTCCCGGGCGATCCGTCGTCCGGACCAACCCTTGAGGGCCAATGCTTTAATCGCTTCGCAGGTGCTCACGCAGAGGTGGTTCATCCGCCCTCACGGACCCAATAATCGGGCCCGCTCGGCAATGAACTTGTTCACCTCAGACACTGGCTGGTTTTGAACCGCCCTTTACTGGCTGGTTTTGACCGCCCGCTGACACGAAGATCCAATCCTTGGTTTCCTCATAGTTGCGACACTCGGACTGAACGATCGATGAACCGACCAGGCGCTGTTGAAGGGACAACTCGTTACACAATTGGATCGTAGTGATTCCGAGTTTTACCAAATTAATGTCCGGGGTCCGGACCTGACTCATATCGATGATCATTTTGCCCAACCCGGAATCCACGGCTTCGGACACCTTGCTGCGCATTTGGTTGGAGATCTCGTTGGCAACGTTGGGGGTGAGATTGGTTGGGAGCATGACCGCCAGAACGCCTTCCCGTTGCTGGAAGTACTTGTAGGAAGTGTCCAGACTTAGGGATCTGCAGATCTTGGTTTTGAGGTCGTCTGGATCTAAAGGCTTGGTGATCACCCCCAGAAATCCAACCTGTGTAGCTCTCGTTTGGTCTTCGGTGGCGGTTTTGACTGAAAGACCAAAGATTGGCGCGCTTTTGGTTCGGGTGCTGGCCCGAAACATTTGGAATAAGGTGAATCCGGCACCATCGGGCAGTGAAAGACTGACGAGTATGGCGTCAGGAACATTTTGCGAGCAGTAGTCGAGCGCCTCGCCTGTTTGGGTTCGCCCATGAACCTGCCATGGCGTGTCCGAAACCGCGGCTCGAATTTGATCGATGATGGCAGGCTTATCATCGACGACTAGAATGTTGAGCGGGTCGTCATAGCGTTTGACTTTCTTGACACCGCCGCCCTTGGCCTTGAGTTCGATGATGCGCCCTGCTCGCTCGACGAGCATGTCTTCTTTGAAGGGTTTTACGAGGTAGTCACGAACGCCCATTTTGGCGATTTTCATGACGTTGTCCTTACCAGATTCGGCCGTGAGCATGATCACGGGGGTGTTTTTTAGGTCGGCGTGGGACTTCAACTTCGCCAGACACTCGGACCCATCCATAATGGGCATGGTGAGGTCTAGTAGGATGAGGTCGGGCTTCTCGCGCATGGCCACGGCCACACCCTCGACACCGTTCGAGGCCTCGAGCACATCTACATCGAAGGGTTTAAGTGCCTTGGTGACAATGAGTCGGATTGTCTTGCTGTCATCGACAGTCAGGATCTTCGGTTTCATGGAGATTCAATGATCGGTGCCGTTCAAATCGAAGAACCTTCCGGGATTTATAGGAGTGGAAGGTTTCGCATCAGCCGTTCCGGCCGGTGTTGCCAAATTCGGGCAGTGGACAGCGGCATGGACTGGAGAAACACACATCGTCGATAGGGAATCGGCATTTCTTGGGGAAGACTTTAGGGATCGTTGGATTCACCCAAAGGCGTGGGGACAGGCACCAAACACAAAGGCTTTCAGGTGGAGCTCCATTCTGCCGATAGGAAGCATAATGTCCGTGAATTCCACGGTAGCTGCCGGTTCACCCCCGAAGGCTCTGACTCTGGCGGAGATCCACCGGCGTCTTCAGTCGTGCCCTCCCATCCCATCGCTCAAGAGCATTCAAGGAGCGTTGCGGGAGTTGTTGGCCGCTGAACAGCGCTATGCCGGACAGATTTCCGAGGTCATTCGTCGCGATCCTGGGCTGACATCGCGCCTTCTAAAGCTGGTAAATTCGGTTCACTACGGGCTCGGACATTCCGTGACCAGCCTTGAGGAGGCAGTCTTCTATGTCGGAGTACGGCAGGTGAGGGACTTGGCTACCATGACTCCGGTCATTGATGACTTCAAACGGATCACCGGTTCTCAGCGCGGGGTAGGAGAGGCTCTTTGGCGAAACCTCTGGAAGCACAGTATCGCGGTGGCGATGGTTACCAAGGATCTGATGATGGTGACTGCGGAGTCCGGCGAAGATTTCGATTACGTCGCAGGTCTGGTTCATGACGTAGGGTGGATTGTCTTCGCTACTGTCTTTCCTGATCATCACTCCAGCATCTTGGACCAACTGAAGGGGTCATCGCTGCCGGTGAGGTTGATCGAATTGGACAGTGTGGGGTGCGATCATGCTCATCTGGGGGCGATGTATTTGAAAGCTCAGCAATTGGGTGAATCTCTAGAGTTCACGACACGATATCATCACACACCGTCGGGGAATACCCGCGACGCCCGCTTGGCTGGAGCCGTCCAGATTGCCGATCAATTTGCTTTATCCATCGGTTTGGGGCATCCAGGAGATCCGCCGTTGCGATCCCCCGATGACTGGGTGCATGCGACTGGTTGGAAACTCCTTTTCCCGGAGGGGGCTGAGGTAAATCGACGTCAGGCCCTTAAATCCCTCGAGAAGGCCGCACAACGGCTTCCTGGCATGGTGGATTGTCTAGTTTGATCGGCTAAGTTGCCTTCAATCATTTTCTTCTGTAGTTGTTTTAAAAAAAAACAACGTTTTTGGTTTAAGTAACATTAAATCCATGAACGTTTGTGTTTTATTGAAATAAATCTATTTTAATTCGCTGTATAGATAGTGGCAGAGCACCCTGAATGGACACAATGAGGGACAGGCTGCACCCGCACAATGAGGGACAGGCTCCGCAGCGGTCCTTGCCGGACAATGAGGGACAGGCTCCAGCAGGACTTTTTGTCGCGGCGAGCGAATAGACCGAGGTGTTACGGCACGCAGGGGCGCGCAGGAACAGGCCGCTCAGGGACAGGCTCCGCAGCGGTCACGGGGAAGTATGTGGGTAATACCAACTAACCTAATTGACCGGTATAATGTTTCCGGAGGAAGCGTTTGCTTGAAGCAGGAGCCAGTCTGGGATGAGGGAACGGACGCGGCGGGGATCTGCCCACCAGGACTGCAACCAGGACACGATGATGTCCC
>JAPLUF010000286.1 GCA_026397755.1 Verrucomicrobiota bacterium | reverse complement strand
CTGGTGGGCAGATCCCCGCCGCGTCCGTTCCCTCATCCCAGACTGGCTCCTGCTTCAAGCAAACGCTTCCTCCGGAAACATTATACCGGTCAATTAGGTTAGTTGGTATGAGTTGGGCGACGATCCAAATATCGAAGAGGGGCAGGGGCTTGAGTCTCTGCCCGGTGGAGTTGGTTGACGTGGCTCAGGCGTTGCGGTGGCTCAGCCGATACCGTGGCTCAGAAAATACCCAACTGGATGGCTCTTTTATTCGTCGAGGGCGACCGAGCGGCCCCGGGGAGCGACGGAATATTGAAGGAAACGGTCTAAGAGCAACTGGACACCGAAATTATTGACACCCGATCCGAAGAAGATCGGTGTGAGTTTTCCCATCAAGACCTGCGGGTGGTCGAATTCGTTGCCCGCCATCTCCACCATGTCGATTTGTTCACGAACTGAAGCGTAGGTGAGCTCGTCAAGCTTCGAGCGAACGATCGGGTCATCGAGGCCGGTGACATTGACCGGTGCCCGGTACATGCCGCCCACCACTCGCTCAAAGAGGTGAACCCGTTTCTCGGCGCGATCGTAGATACCGCGGAATTCTGGGCCATTGCCCAAAGGCCAGTTCATGGCGCAAGAGCGGATTCCCAGCACGGCCTCCAACTCGTCCATTAGTTGGATGGGGTCTCGGGAAGGGCGATCCAACTTGTTGATGAAGGTGAAGATAGGAACGCCGCGTCGAGCGCAGACCTCGAAGAGTTTGCGGGTCTGGGTTTCAACGCCTTTGCCGGCGTCAATGACCATGATCACCGCATCTACAGCCGTGAGTACGCGGTAGGTGTCTTCCGAAAAATCTTTGTGCCCCGGTGTGTCTAGGAGATTGATGTAGTAGCCGGAGTATTCGAACTGCAGCACCGTGGAGCTAATCGAAATACCCCGCTTTTTCTCCAATTCCATCCAGTCCGAGGTGGTGGCTCGTTGATTTTTGCGGGCTGTGACCGAACCGGCTAGTTGGACGGCGCCGCCATAGAGCAGAAGCTTTTCGGTGAGCGTCGTCTTGCCCGCATCCGGATGCGATATGATCGCAAAGGTGCGTCGGCGCTGAATTTCCTCCTGCTGAGTCACGGGGGTCCGATTGGGGTTTGAAGATTTGGAGTCTCAAGGAAAACGGCACCCCGGAGGGTGCCGTTCACGATTTTATTGGTCGGCCCGGATCAGACGGCCTGAGGCGGATTTTCCGGAGTAGTTTCGCCGGAATCTGCCGGGTGTTCAGGCTCTACTTCTTCGGTAGGGGCCTCTTGGGCGAGGGAAGCGGCGACTTCGTCAACAGCCACGGTTTCAGTGGCTGATGCCGAGGTGGCCTCTGCCGTTGCAGCCTCGGGAGCTGCAGCGGGCTTGTCGCTCTTCTTCGGGGCCTTCGGGGTCGGAGTGGGACGCGGGGCGGGCTTCTTAGCCGTCTCCAGCATTCCGCTCGCGAATTCAATCACATGACCTTGGTGGATGAGCCAGTGGAGGTCGTTCAGAACTGCCTGCTGTTCCAATGTCAGCGGGGAGGGGGCCGGAGCTGCTCCGCCTTCGACCGCCGCCTCGGCCGGGGCCGGGCTCGGAGCGAGGGTCTCGACCAAGCGCTTGCGATTGGTTCCAAGATTGGTGTTGATGTGATCGATGATCTTCTTGGTCGTTTCAGAGACCACGCTGCTCTCGGTATCGAGGTAATGCGGACGTGCCACCGCAACATGAACCACAGTTTTGTCACGCTTGAAGAACTGCAGCCCCATGGAGGCGAAGGTGTTGCTCAACGCGGTAGCGATGCGGATCGGGAACCGCTTTTCTTTGTCGAGCGAGACGCGCAGCAGTGTCTGCAGAGCGGCCGGCAGTTTGGCATCAGCCTTCGGTGTGAATGAGTCTACCTGCTTAATGAACGAGGCTTGATGAACCTCAGTGAAGTGGGCCCGGACCTCTTCCATCGACTGAAGCGCCTTGGGTTCAGGGACGTTGAGGGCCGTGTACTCGAAGCGGAAGCTGACCGACTCGGTCCATTGCTTCACAATGGCCTCGTCCTTCACAATCTTCACGCGGCTCTTGTACATGTCGAAGTTCATCCGGGAGAACCGCTCGGCGTGGAGCTTGCGGAGTTTCTCTTGGTAGCCGTGGAAATTCGGAGGTCCCAGCAAATCGCCAGTCATCCCGCATTGAGCCACCAGGGTCCAGACTCCCTTGGGCGGATCACACGGCATTTTCTCGGTTTGATAGAAGGTTTCGAAATGTGCCTTGAGCGCGTACTCGGCAGCGGCTTCTTCATTCAGCCATAGGGTGTCGTCGAGATTGCAAACAAAGAGCGGCTGGACGGCCACATCCTTCTTGCTCGCCTCGTCACGGTGCTTAATGACCTTGAAGCCCACGGTGTAACGTTCGGGCTTTTGCATCACCAGACCGGCTACCTCGAAGAGGGGGTAGGCGCGACCACTGAGTTTGATTTGTCGGGCCAGCGAGCTGACACCACCTTGTTCAGGAGTCAGGGTCAGTTCGACGGGAATCAGCGGTTCAGGACGGAAATCTGGACGACGCGGGCCACGACCGGGTCCATCGCGACCGGGTCCATCACGTCTTGGGCCGTTCTTGGGATCCCAAGCGATGCCAGGAGCGCCGCCGCCGCCAGGTCCACCCTGCGGGCGCGGTCCACGGTCACCGCCGGGGCGGGGGCCGCCAAAGCCGCCAGGTCCGCCGGGCCGGGGGCCGCCAAAGCCACCAGGTCCGCCGGGCCGGGGGCCACCAAAGCCGCCAGGGCCACCGGGCCGAGGGCCGCCAAAGCCGCCAGGGCCACCGGGGCGGGGACCACCGGGGCCGCCGGGACGATCCCCGCGGCCAAAGCGCCGGTCGCCACGGGATTCGCCTTCGGTTCCATCGTATCGGGCGTACTTGTTAGGGTCCGACGGCGATGTAGCCCAGGCGGGCTGAAACAGTTTGTTCAGGTCGAGGTTGATCTCCAGTGATTCGCTCATATCAAAAAGACCGCATCTAAGCGGGTGTTACCAAAATGGTTTGGCACAATGGGACTCGGAATGGGCGAAAGCAAGTCTGTCAGCAAAAATGCCAATTTTCTAAAAACCATCGGTTTGGATTGGAATGGAGCAGGCCGGCGTTGGCCAAGGATTCATAGTCTTAGCTCGCTTGGAGACGGGGCTTGGATGAAACGGTGGATTGATGGCAACCTTTTGTCAGGCTCCCATGGGTTCAAACTATTCCATTCGTTGCTGTGAGTGCGCTGGGTTGGCCCTGGTGGCAAACTCTTGGCTGCGCCGACTCTGGGTAGGCGTCTTGACTTTGGCGTTCGCCGTGAACGTTCTTGTGGGAGACTCAGTGATCACAGGGGTCGCCTCGAGTGGTCCCAGTTCCCGAGCAGCGGCGCTGTGGTCACTCAATCCTCTATTGTCTCCTCCAGTTCCGACTGGCTTGGGTTCAGAGCATCCGATTGATCGGTTCATCGATGCGGCCTTGGTCACGCAGGGGTTGCACCGGGCTCCGGAAGCACAGCAGCGAACCTTAATTCGGAGAGTAGCCTGGGATCTTACAGGCCTTCCCCCCACGCCCGGCGAGGTGGAAACCTTTCTCTCGGATCCTTCCCCGGAAGCCTTCGAGCGCATGGTCGACCGTTATTTGGTCTCGCCCGCCTACGGTGAACGGTGGGGGCGCTGGTGGCTAGATTTGGCGCGCTATGCCGACACGAACGGCCAGGACGAAAACAAGGTGATGGCCAATGCCTGGCGCTACCGCGACTGGGTGATCCGGTCATTCAATGCCAACCAACCCTACGACCAATTCGTTCAGGAGCAGTTGGCGGGAGACCTTCTCGACCGAAAGGGGATCCCGGAATCTCTGGTGTTTGATCGGTGGATGGCCACGGGGTTTCTTGTTTTGGGACCCAAAATGTTGGCCGAACAGGATAAGCCCAAGTTGGTGATGGATATGGTGGATGAGCAAATCGATGTCGTCAGTCGGGCGTTTCTGGGGCTGACGATGAGTTGTGCCCGCTGCCACGATCATAAATTCGATCCGATCAGCGCCCAAGATTACTACGCCATGGCCGGAATTTTCCGCAGCACAAAGACCCTGGAGAACTTGGCCTTCGTCTCCAAATTTAACGAGCGGCGCATCACGGGCAGCCAACGCATGTCTGTCATCGAGGCGCACAAGTCATCGATGAACCAAATCCAGAAGGAGTACGATGAAACGGTTCGTACGGCCAATGCCGGATTGCAGCGCGAATGGCAGGCGGTGATGTTGAGGGATCTTCCTCTTTGGATGGATGCGTCTCGTTCCGCGGCGACCAACAGTCTCGAAGGACGATGGAAACAATGGTGGCAGGGTAAATCCCCGACCCCGGGTGTCCGGCGCACCTTCGAAGAATTGGCGAAGGATGCTGCAGCCCGCGAGTCGTGGTTGGCCCCTATTCGCGCCGGCAATGAATTGAAGGCTGGTGGGGTTCAGTTGGCTTCAGGTCGGGTTGGATTTAGTTTTCAGGCCGATGGCCGAAACCACATTAATCGTCCAGCGAGTCCCGATTTAGAGCCCAAGCAGTGGACCCTCCAGACGTGGGTTTATGTCGACGAGTTTGGCAAGGAAGGGGATGCCCGCCGTTGGTTGGTGGCCAAGAACGACAACGAATGGGCCGAAGGGCATTACGCACTTCTCCTCGATGGAAAACACCCCATGGCCTACCTGAACATCGGGGGCGGCCCGGAGCGCGTGGTCTCCCTTCGGGCGACCAAGACCATCCAGCGGCGGGAGTGGCATCAATTGACGGCCACTTACGATGGAACGCTGTTCTGCCTGTTTGTGGATGGAGCCCCCGCTGGACAAATCGAGGTCGGCAAGCCTCGCGTGGCGGGATCTGGGCGTTTTTCAGTAGGGCAGCGGCCTGATGGGTATGTCCACTTCAAGGGGCGTTTGGATGAAGTGATCTTGTCGGACGAGGTCTGGACTGCGCAACGCGTGAACGAGGCGTACAACTCGCCGGAGCGGGTCCGTGATTGGCCTGCGTTGCTTCGCTTGGACTTTGACCACCTGACCGACTCCGAACGCCGAGAAGCCGAGTGGGCCGAGGCTCGTGAGGCCGTCTTTGGTGCCGATGGAGTTCTCGCGTTGCCGAAGGATCCGAAGCCGCTATATCCGCAAGCGGTTCGGGATGCGCTTTCGCAGAAGGAACAAGAGCGGGAAGCCTTGAAACGGCAAGATCCGGGAGCGCCTGAATTTACATTGTCCGTCGAAGAAGGGACGGTGGCGAACTTGCCGATTCACATCCGAGGCAGCCATCTGCAATTGGCTGCTCATCCTGTCCCGCGCGGTTTTCCCAAGGCCATTCAAGTGAGCCAAGCTCCGGTGATTTCAGAATCACAAAGCGGGCGACTGGAACTGGCACAGTGGTTGACCCGACCCGACCATCCACTCACGGGGCGGGTGTTGGTCAACCGGGTTTGGCAGGCTCACTTTGGGAACGGGTTGGTCCGCAGTTCCGACAATTTTGGTTTGCGCGGTGAGGTTCCAAGCCATCCCCAATTGCTGGACTGGTTGGCGCATGGATTTGTGAGTAGCGGTTGGAACATCAAGCAACTCCACCGGCAAATCCTTACCAGTGCCACCTGGCGGCAGGCGGGTCGGATCCACGGCGATCCGAAAGGTTTTGAATCGGATCCGGAGAACCGCTGGCTTTGGCACTATCCTCGACAACGGTTGGAGGCAGAGATGATCCGCGACGGTGTCCTGGCCGTATCCGGACGGCTGGATCGCTCGATGGGTGGAAGTTTGGTCTCGTGGGGGAATGACGATTACACGCCGGAGGACACGGTTTCCGAAACCTCCCGACGTCGCACGCTCTACCTGCCCGTGGTGCGAGACCGCGTCTATGATTTGCTGACCCTCTTTGACTTCGCCAATCCCAGTGTCGGGGTGTCGCGGCGGACGCCCACCGTGGTGTCGCATCAAGCGCTTTTCTGGATTAACAGCCCCTGGGTCAAAGATCAGGCGGGTGCGTTGGCAACGGATATCCGATCCGGGGAGCCACGGCCCGTGACTCAACGTGTGAGCCTCGCCTATGAGCGGGTTCTCGGTCGATTGCCGACAGAAGCAGAGCAGGCCCGCGCGGTGGCGTTTTTGTCAAAACCTGGAACCACGGCCACCGCACCGGATTCTGCCGATCGGTGGCTCGCTTGGTGCCAGGTGCTCCTGGCCAGTTCTGAATTCCAGTACCGCGATTGATTCCTATGAACCTGGCCATGCACTCACGAATTTCACGACGCCAACTTCTGCGACGCTCGGCCCTGGGTTTCGGCAATCTGGCGTTGATGGGATTGATGTCCCCGGGTTTGCGCGCGAGTGGCACTGAAGTTCAGCGCAACCCCTTGGCTCCGCGGGCTTCGCTGTTTCGGTCCAAAGCCAAGCGGATCATTTTTCTCTTCATGCATGGGGGTCCCTCGCATGTAGACACCTTCGATTGGAAGCCCCGGCTCTTGAAGGATTCGGGTAAACCGTTGCCGTTCGACAAGCCCCGGATCCAGTTCGCCAAGACCTCCAACCTCCGGCGTTCTCCGTGGGAATTCCGGCCCTACGGACAGTCGGGTGCGATGATTAGCGACCTCTTTCCGTTGGTTGGGGCCCGAGCCGATGACTTGTGCTTCATCAAGTCGATTCATGGGACCAACGAAGCGCACGGCGGCGCGTTGCTGAAGCTGAACACCGGTTCCGACACGGTGGTTCGACCGAGCATGGGCTCATGGATTACCTACGGACTGGGAAGCGAGAATCGGAACCTTCCTGGCTTCATCACCATCAACCCGACGTTGGGTCATGGCGGGGTGGGCAATTGGTCCAGCGCCTTCTTGCCGGCCGTTCATCAGGGCACACCCATTGGCGGGGGTGTGCCGGTCGATCGAGCCACCATTCACTACCTGCATGACCCAAATGGCGATGCCAAGACTCAGCGGGCTCAACTGGATTTGCTCGGTGACATGAACCGCGATCACCTGGCTTCTGTTGGCACCGATGCGGTGTTGGAAGCCCAGATCGAGGCCTTTGAATTAGCGTTCCGCATGCAGTCTGAGGCTCCGGAGGCCATGGCCATCGATCGGGAGACACCGGCCACCCGCAAGTTGTACGGTTTGGATGATCCCAAGACCTCGTCCTTCGCCCGGCAATGCCTGCTGGCGCGTCGGTTCAGCGAACGCGGAGTGCGCTTTGTTCAGGCGAGCCACGGCTATTGGGATCAGCACTCGGATCTTACTCGGGAGCACGGTCGATTGGCCTACGAGGTGGATCGTCCCATCGCCGCGTTGCTCCAGGATCTCAAGGCCCGTGGGCTTTGGGACGAGACGCTGGTCATGTGGGGCGGAGAATTTGGACGTACACCGACTCTTCAAGGAGACGATGGCCGTGACCATCACCCGCATGCCTTCACCATGTGGTTGGCTGGCGGAGCCGTGAAGCCAGGTTTCAGTTACGGTGTGACCGACGACTACGGATTCTACTGCGTGGATCAGAAGGTTCACGTGCACGACCTCCATGCCACGCTGCTGGCTTTGCTCGGGATGGATCACGAGCAACTGACCTACCGTCACGCCGGACGAGATTTCCGACTGACCGATGTCCACGGCCGGGTCGTGCAAGAGATCTTCGCCTGACCCGCAAACCGGTTGGTAAAGTCTGGGCCGGAGCGATCCGCATGGATCGGTGGCGGCGCCGAATTTTCCTCAGCAAGCCGTTCGTTGCCCGCCCATCATAGGCTACCGGATAGTTCGATTCCGACCCTCGCCTCCAGTGCGTTTTCCTAAGAAACTCGCGGGCTCATTGGGCTAAAACCCCTTTAAAACCCCCGAGTGACCACGAAAGTGACACTGGGAACCCCCGGTGTGCCACCTTCTGGCACCTTCCGAATCTCGGGGTTTACTCAGGTGTAAGGGGCTCACGGAATCCTCTGGCAGACTGTTCAGAACGTCTGCTCCATGAACACAGTCCCCAACGCTTTTCGCCTCTACTGCCGTCAACCTTACGGCACGTTCTACATCCTCGATGTCCGCACCGGCAAACCCGAAAGCCTGCGCACCAAGGACCCCAAGAGAGCCCAACGACTCTTCGAAGCCCGCCTGGAAACCCTTGAGCGCCCCGAGGCCTCTTACCGCTTGGGCATGGCCTACCTCCAGACCGCAGACCCTAATGCCGAAACCCGGACCTGGGCCCATTTAATCGATGCCTATGCCCATCAACGGAAAGCCGGCTCCACCCGCCACCGCATCGAGACCGCACGGCGCGACAAGGCTCTGAGCAATATGCTCAATCAGGTAATTCTCCGAACCCGAGCTGAGGACATTTTTGCGGCTCTGAATTCGGGCGGAGTCTCAACCAATACCTACCTGCGCCGGTTCCACAACTTCGCTCTCGATATGGGGTGGATTTCACGGCCCATTCTGCCTCGGCCACTGTGGCCCAAGGTTAGGCCTCAACGCCGAATGGCCGTCACGCTTGAGCAGCACCAGAGGATCGTGGAACGGGAACTCAACCTCGAACGCCGCGCTTACTACCAGCTGTGCTGGTTTCTCGGAGGGGCCAATTCAGACATGGCCTGCCTGCGCGCTGAAAACATCGATTGGTCGCAGCAAATGGTTTTATTCATCCGGCGTAAAACCCAAACACCCTGTCTTCAGAAATTTGGACCGGAATGCTCCGGGATTCTCCGTGGACTTCCTCGGCATGGGCCGCTGTTTCCGTATTTGTGCACGGTCCGCGAATCCGATCGGGCGACTGAATTCCGCCAACGCTGCCAAGGGCTGGGGATCGATGGCATTACGCTTCACTCCTATCGGTATTCGTGGGCTGAGCGAGCCGCACAGGCCGGCATGCCCGAGCGCTATGCGCAAGCCGCCTT
>JAPLUF010000129.1 GCA_026397755.1 Verrucomicrobiota bacterium | reverse complement strand
GTTTGGGTTTGGCGTGGGGGACGCCGGGTCGGGGGACCCGGCCTACACGGTGACGTCGTGGGTAGGGTAGGTTGTAGGCCCGGTGCTCTCACCGGGCGTTTGTGGGATGTGTCCTCACCGGCTGACGCTGCGTTTGGGTTTGGGTTTGGCGTGGGGGACGCCGGGTCGGGGGACCCGGCCTACACGGTGACGTCGTGGGTAGGGTAGCGCTGTAGGCCCGGTGCCCTCACCGGGCGTTTTCGAACTACCCTCACCGGGCGTTTGTGGACTACTTTCCGACTGCACTGTGGATCAGTGTCGCTTCGGCAGGAGGCGCCTCAGGCGGGTGGTGGTTCCTTCACGATCGATCTCGCTGGCAGCCACGGCCAGCGTGAGTTCTTCCCACGCCGGGCTGTCGGCTTCCGGTTCGAGGCCGTTCAATCTCAGGAACACGAGGCATGCGCCGAGTGCCGCCCGCTTGTTCCCGTCGACGAACGGGTGGTTCTTGCACAAGTAGAACAGGTAGGCCGCCGCCATTTCCGCGAGGTCCGCATAAGGCGACCTGCCCCCGATGCTCGCCTGAGGGGCGGCAACTGCCGATTCCAGCAAACTCAGTTCGCGCACACCGGTGGAACCTCCGAATTCCGCGATGGCGGTGTCATGAATCTCCCGCACGATTTCCACCGTGAGATGAAACGGGTCCTCCGGCATCGCCTTCATGCCAGCTTTTTCATCGTCTGGGCATAGTCCTTCAGTGTCTTCCGGATCACCTCCGACACCTCCTCACGAGAGGGTCTGGGGCGCAGGGGGGTGAGGGTGATCGTGCCGCCGTCGTGGACCTCCACATTCACTTGATCGCCCGCCTGCAAATGCGCCAAGTCCATCAACGCGGCATCGAAGATCAATCCCTGTGAATTCCCGATCTTGGAGATCGTTTTGACCATTCTGTAAAACTATGTTTTACCAATAATCCTGTCAATTCGTGGTGAGTTGGTTGGCAGGTGAAGGGATCTATCCCGCAGTTTCCAGAAGATCGCGGAGGCTGAAGGTTCGGACGGAACGAGTCTGCTGCCTCGGTGCGTTGCCCGCTTTTCTCTCCGCAAGAGCGTTGTTCGCTGGTCGATGGGCGGCGATCGGCTCGCCTCTCGCTCTTCCCGCGACGCATCAAATAGGCTTGAAGCAGCTTTTCGTTAGCAGGTGGCTCGTCTTGGATCATTGCAGTTCCGGTTCGAAGGGCTCTTTTCTGGAAACTTGCCGGAGGGTTGGCGAATCCGACAGGAATCTTTGCCAATCCATACGGAGTTCCTCTCTGCAAGGAGGGCGGGATCGGTCTTGATCGGTGCCCGCCTATGGATTCGCCGCGAGGGCGCTTTCGGAGGGTTGTCCTTGATCCGGGTTCTGGGTCTTACTTGTCTTGTCTGAACGACGAACGAGGACACAGCAACGGATCCGCAGCAGGACGCTCTCTTTTCCCGAACCCATGACCGAATTCCACATCCGACGGGCCGTCCGGTCCGACTGCTCCGGCATCTTGGACATCTACAACGATGCCGTGCTCAAGACCACGGCGACTTATGACTATGAGCCGCGCCCGCTGGAACACCGGTTGGCCTGGTTCGAGGACCACCAGCGAACCGGGCACGCCATCTTCGTGGCCGAGGCGGGCGATGGGCGCATCGTCGGATGGAGCGCTCTGAACCGGTACCACGACCGGATGGGTTTCCGGTTCACGGCCGAGAATTCGATTTACGTGGCCGAAGAATCCCGAGGGCAAGGGTTGGGATCTCGTCTTCTGGAACCGCTGATTCCCGCCGCGGAGGAGATCGGCATCCGGGCGATCCTGGCGGCGATTGATGCTCAGAATTCCGTGAGCCTGAAACTGCATGCGCGCTTCGGGTTCGAGCAAGTCGGCCTCTTCAAGCGAGTGGGGTTCAAGTTCGACCGCTGGTTGGACGTGGCTTATCTCGAACGATCGGTCTGATCGGTGCACCTCCCACTGGCATCTGACTGGGTCCTTTGGAGCTCTCCCCAATTAACATCGGCAGCACGCGATTGAGGATGGAGTTCTGTGGAGTTCGCTTTTTTGAGGCGATCCGTTAGACTTATCGGCGATGGGCAAACCGATCCGCATTTCCTACGCGTTCATGGCTGTGCTGCTGGTCTTGGTAGGAGTGCTTCAGTTAGCAACCCCGCTGATCACCGCCTTATTTGCCTACTTTGCTCTCAACCTGCTCTCACTAAACCGGAGCCGATGGATTGGACTGACGCTGTTCCTTCTCCTTTTGGTCGCACTCGGAGTCGGCTTCTACAGTTTCGTTAAACACGCTTATGTCGTTTTGCCGCAGATCGCCGAAAAAACGATCCCGGCGGTGGTGGAGCTTGCTCAGAAGAACAGCTTAGAACTGCCGTTTACGGATTTGGCCAGCCTGAAGATTACCGCGCTAGACATGGTGAAGGCCAAGCTGGCCAACCTAGGGCAGTACGCTCGAATTCTGGCGGTTGAGGCAGTATCGCTGCTCATCGGTCTCGTGGTCTCCATTAGTCTCTTCTTGAGTCTCAAGCTCGATTTCGGGGCTGAACCCGAGGCCGGAGACGATAACCTTTATACGGCCGTCGGGCGCGAGATCGCAGAGCGTTTCCGGGGGCTTTACGATAGTTTCTCGAAGGTGATGGGAGCCCAGATGCTCATTTCAACGATCAACACCTCCTTCACGGCCGGGTTCCTCATCTGGAACGGCTATCCCTTTGTCACTGTCGTCATCGGCCTGACCTTTCTCTTCGGCATGTTGCCTATCGTGGGCAACCTTCTGAGCAATACTCTCATCGTTGGCATCGGCCTGACCATCAGTCCCAACATGGCCTTGGTGGCGCTGATGTTCCTAGTGGTCCTCCACAAGGGTGAATATTTCCTGAACTCGAAGATCATTGGTGACCGAATTCGTAATCCGATGTGGTTGACCCTGCTGGGCCTGGTCATCGGGGAGAAGCTCATGGGAATCCCCGGAATGATCCTCGCTCCAGTGATTCTCCACTTCGTGAAGGTGGAGGTCTCCCGCAACAAATTTATACCAAATCACCATATATATAGGTAAAATTTCTTGTTTGGTGGTTTGAGATTTGGGACTCTCTGACATGGCCCGAAAGAGAAAACCCCTGGATGCGGTCGGAGAGGCACCTTTGGTGGCCCGGCTGCTCCGTTCCGAACCTGCCGGTCCCCGGCGCGAACG
>JAPLUF010000057.1 GCA_026397755.1 Verrucomicrobiota bacterium | reverse complement strand
GGGCATATTCAGGGGCGATTTGTCGGGAGGGCCAGCGGATGTGATCGAGCAGCGTTGCCGGGGTGTACTTGGAGGCGATTCCATCCAACGGTGGGCCAAAGCGCTGTCCCTCGCCTTGCACCTGGTGACACCGGCCGCATTGAGGGCCTGAATCGCCATGGAAGAGAGACCGACCGCGTTGGGCATCGCCCGTGATCCCGCTGAGCACAGCCGCATCCCATCCCTCACCCAAGACCCGACGTCGTTGGGAGGCCGGGAGGAACCGCCCGAACAAATCCCGAGTGGGCCCGTTGGTGGATCGCAAGGCCCGTTGAACCGTGGCCACATCCGGGTGAACCTCCCGTCCCAAATAGGCGAGTGCTCCGGACGTTTCCTCCAGCGGCAGGCTTTCGGAGGAGGCAGACGAAAACCGAGATCGAGCGGACTGCACCGCCCGGCTGGCGGTCGGCGCTGGGGACAGGCTGTCTATCCAACGCCGGACTAGAGCCACCCCATGCGGATCTACCCGGCGTGCGGATCTACCCGGCGCGAACCTTGAATGGGCATCCGGCCCGATCCTTCGGTGCTAATGCGGTAGAGGACCACCGACCGCCACGAATCACCCGGTGCGATGAGGCGCGCATCGGTTAAACCAAACCCTCCCCGCGCGGGCGCAACATCAATTAAGCGACTGTCGGCCAGGGGGCGATCGTCATTAAGGAAAAGAGACACGGCCCCACCCGCACCCCACCGGTGGCAATGAGCGCAATTGGCATGCAGCCAAGAGCGCGCCCGAGATTCCAAATTGGCGGTTTCATCTGAGGGTGAACTTAACCGTGCCAGTGCGCTCAGGTCATCATGGGTTTCAATAACTCCCAGACTCGCCAACCGACCGGCCTCGCCCGGTTCGCCTTTGCCGAGCAATTGCTCGAAATTGAAGGCCAGTGGCGGACCCGCCCAAGTGTTGTGGCACCGCAGACACTCGGCGCGCGAGGCGAAGCGCCAGGACTCGGTACGAACCCCGCCCGTCTCTCGAGCATCACGAAGAGTCCACTCACCGACCGCGCCACCCGCCGGAACCAACTCCGCGTCGGTCCCGGCCTCATTCCACCGATAGCTGTAGGCCTGCCAACCGTCGCCGCTTTGATGCAGGAGCTGGGTTTCCATCGGACGTGCGGATTCTGGTCGCCCTGCTTCTCGGTCTAAGCTCAAGGTTTTTACCAAGACCGACTGGTCTGGAAACTCCCAGCGACGTTCATGCGACTCGCGCCCGACCTTGGTCTTCACAATGCCCTGCCCCGGAATGGCCGCCCATCGCCGCGCCCGAGCGTGATCCGACCACTGGGATGCGTTGACGGCGTATTCTACCACGCCCGGTGCTGCGACCGCTCGGGCCACATCGGCAAAGAGCCCGGTCTCGGACAATCGGCGTGGGAAAGCGCCACCCGGGCCCGGGCCCTTGCGAGCGCTCAGGCGATAAATCCCCGCATCGGGGCGGTAATCCATCACTAAGAGACCACCGGCGGGATCGCGGGCAAAGGCGACGATCTTCAGGGAGGTATCGCAGAGCTCCTGGTTCCAGACGATCCGATCTCCCTCCAACCGGAGCCCGCGGATTTTGCCCGTTTCCCAGTCACCAAAGACGTAGGCTCCCTTGAGCTCGGACAACCCGTCAGCCCCGTCATGGAAAAAGCCCCCGGTGATGCTGGCAAACTCGCTATGCGGCAAGGCCAGCACAGGCTCTTGGATGGGGGTCGGCGGTTGCTGTGTTGCATTGACCAACTGAGGCCCTTCCATGCGGCTCCACCCGCCATTGTAGCCGCCGGTCTTAATCCGGTGGACGGTTTCCCAGAGTTCCCATCCCACATCGCCCACCCACAAGGCCCCATCCGGGCCAAAGGACATGCGCCACGGGTTGCGAAACCCATAGGCCCAAATCTCAGGCAACGCTCCGTTGCGGCCGATAAACGGGTTCCCCGGGGGGATGGAGAATGCGTTGGTACTCGAGGGGTGATCGACATCGATGCGGAGAATGCAGCTCAGGCGATCGTCGAGATTCTGCCCCGTGAGCAGCGCATCCGGAGGCTCCGGAGCGGCCGCGTCGCCCGTGGAAATGTACAGAAAACCGTCCGGACCGAATTGGAGCGAACTGCCGTTGTGTCCCCCGCCCATCCAAGTCAGCAGGAGTTGTTCGCTCGCCGGATCCACCCGCGGCGGGTCGGTGGGTTCCACACGGAATCGGCTCAGGCGGGTGCCGGCCGGATCCCGATCTTGAGCGACATAGACCAAATACAGGAACCGGTTAGTGGCGAATCCTGGATGGAAGGCCAATCCGAGAGCTTGCGCAAAGGGACTGCGAACCTTGCCCAAATCGAGGGACACATCGGCGGCGGCGGCCTCAGGACGAGGAACAAACGAAACCAAGCGCCCACCGACCTCCAACACCCACAATCGAGATCCCGATGGGTCAAAGGCCAATTCCACTGGATCCTTGAATTGAAGCCTCGGAAACACACGCGCCACTTGGACCCTCGGGGGCGGCTCCGGAGAACCCTGGACCCGCCCCGAGGTCCACGGAACACGCGGCTCGGCCGAGGCCAGAAAACCCAGCCAACACCCCAGACAACACCCCAGCCATGCGACAAACCACCTGCGGGAGAACATGGGCCCACCCTACGGCGCGCGTGGCGCGATTTCAAACACGACCAAAGGACTCTTAAACCAAACCAAAAGCACCTCGAGCACCCATCGTGTTTATCGGGGGGGAATAGGACCCAGGATGCGAACCTCGAACGGGGCCAGAGCAGGGATCCAGCCGTCGACGTCCACGGCCATTTCTTCTCCATTGCAAACGTCAGGGAGGCGCACCTCTAACCAAGTCGTGTCGGTGAGCCGAAGTTGCTGAAGTCGCTCGGTGGTATTCACCAGAATCCAATAATCACCCGCCTTAACAAATCCATTACCCCGCTCCACCGTTTTCACCGACCAGAGGATGGGCG
Source organism: Verrucomicrobiota bacterium (assembly GCA_026397755.1). Classification (GTDB taxonomy): domain Bacteria; phylum Verrucomicrobiota; class Verrucomicrobiia; order Limisphaerales; family UBA9464; genus SXXZ01. Next base: position 2,307 of record JAPLUF010000057.1, on the reverse strand, counting down.
GTTCCAAGGCCTCATTACGACGCTCGGTCATCATCTCGGAGCGCGGAGGCCGCCTCGAGGTGGCGGGCGCGGCAAAGATCGGCTCCCAGCGGCGAATTTCCTGCACCACGTTGGTTAGGGCTTTCCAGGTGTCCGGATGCTGGGGCATCTCCCAAGTGCCGTCGCGGTAGGGATAATAGACGACTCCGTCGGCCCCCAGAAGACGCGCTCCCCAAGTCATACTGCGCAATTCGGCTTCGGTGGGCGGTCTCGGAGCAAAGGGCGGAGGGAACATCTCGACCGCTTGGTAAGCTCCCCAATCCATGGACTGGATCACCGCATAAAATTGTTTACCTCCGACCCGCGCTGCCGTCGCCCCATGGCGCATGTGCTGAAAAAAGGCGGGAACCGGAATCCACCCCACCGGATAGAAATCGACCATCAATAGGTCGGCCGCGTGGAACTTGGCGAGGTTCCATCCGCGGGCCACCACCAGCGCCGTGGGTTTCTGGGCTCCGGCCGATTTCACGGTGTCGCGGGCGAGTTCCACCTGTTCGGCCGGGACTTCATTCAAGTCGGGCTCATCGATGAGGTACCAACCCGCCAGGGCCGGATGCCGATCCCAGCGCCGCACGGTTTCGCGCACCTTGGCCGCGTCAAACGCGCTCCCAGCCGAACTCCCTGGGCTAGCAATAACTCCTAACCCCAATCGGGCCGCGGCGTCCATGTAGGCGGGATCGAGGCCACCCATCACCAACGAAAACCCCGCCGCATGGACTGCCTGCAAATCGGCAACACCCGGCACCCCATAGACGCCCACCGGAAAGGTTTTTGAAACCAATGGAATTGGGGCCGGAGCGCTCGTGTGCGGCAGGCGTTGGCAGGCCGACAGCACGCCCAGAATAGACAACAGGCCGATCCATCGAGCCCAACGTGGCGAGGGCAGCAGGCGCAGGAAGAGGGTCATGGGTTGAGAGCGAATCGAGGGAGGATTCAGGCGGCGAAAATCTTATGCCGGAGTTGTTCCACCGAGGCCGTGCCGGTCGTACCGAGTTGATGGATGACGCAGTGGGCTGCGGCCATGGCCAAGTGCATGGCCTCGGGCAAGTCTGCTCCGGCAGCCAGTGCGGCTGTGAGATTGGCGCTCACGGAATCACCGGCACCCACGATGTCGATCGGCCCGCAAACCGGATAGGCAGGCACATGAGCCACCGCGCCCTCGGCTGAGGCTCCGATCATCCCCCGCTCCGCCAGCGTGATGAAGACGGGCCGCTTCAAGGACATCGCCATGAAACGGGCCGCCGAAACCACGTCCGGCGGATCCGAGAGGCTGCGCCCCGTCAGGCGGCCCAACTCCGCCGCGTTCATCTTCCAATGGGCGGCAGGCCAGCCCTCGAGTCCACGGCGGCTGTCGGCGACAATCGGCAGGCTTGGGTGGGCGGCGGAAAGTTGTCCCAGACGCTCGCGAACCCGTGCGGTCACGACGCCGGTTTCCGGAATGTCGACTTGGTCCATCACCATCCAGGCATCAGCGCCAGCGGGATCGCCCGCAATGCGATCCATCGCCGCGATGACAGCCGACTGGGCCTCGGCTGGCGTCGGGGTGAAGTTCTTAAGATCGAGGCGACTCAACTCTTCGGGAGGTTGACCCACCCGATGAAGCAAAGGCTTGGTGTAGGTGAAGGTGTTCCGACCCGGAACAGCCACAAAACCGTCTAGATCGACGCCGGGCCGGGCGGCGAGTGCGCGGTGCAATTCAAAGCCTTCGCCATCGTCTCCCCGGAGTCCCAGACATCGTAGGGTGCCCACCCCAAGCGCCACCAGGTTGTTGAGCACGGTGCCTGCCGCCCCAGGCAAGCACCGGACCCCGGTGATATTGTGCACCGGCAATCCGGTCTCGATGGAGATCTCGGAGCGGGCCGGATCGATGTCGAAATATCGATCGAGGCAAAAGTCTCCCAGCAGCGCCACCCGAAGCCGCGGATATCGACCCGTGATTAATTCGAACCGTTCGACAGTCATCCCAGGTCTCATGGCAGGCACAGTTGGAGGGGAATCAGAACACCTACCCGACGATTGAACCTCAGCTATTCCTTAAAGATGAGCTCCCCATCGTGGCGAGTGACACCACGGAAGGCCGCCAAAAGTTGGGCGGTCATCGGTCCGGGTTTTCCATTGCCGATCACTCGGCCATCGACCTTCACCACAGGGACCATCTCAGCCGCGGTGCCGGTCAGGAACATCTCGTCGGCGGTGTAAATATCGTAGCGGGTCAAGTTGGGCTCGCCGACCTGGATTCCCATGTTCTTGGCGCATTCGATGACCGTG